>NZ_JAMYLU010000013.1:0-192265 GCF_040318135.1 Mesorhizobium sp. M1295 | reverse complement strand
TGGCCGAAGACATCCGCTATGGTCTTGCCCATTGGGAAGGGCTCACCCGCTTCCTCGGCGACGGCCGGCTCGAGCTCGACACCAATCCGGTCGAAAACGCCATCCGGCCCGTATGCTTGACCAGAAAAAATGCTCTCTTTGCTGGCCATGAGATCGGGGCCGAAAACTGGGCGCTGCTCTCATCCGTCGTGGCCACCTGCAGGCTCAACGACGTCAATCCCGTTGCCTACCTCGCCGAAACCCTCGAGGCCATCATCAACGGCCATCCACAGAGCCAGATCGAGGAACTCATGCCCTGGCGATTACGGAAAACATCAAGCCCAAACCCATAGGTGATCGGCGAGGCGCTTACTCTCAAGCCGCGGCATCTTGAAGCTCTACGGCATGCGCGGCGCCTATAACGAGATCATGGCCACTGGGATCAAGCGTCAGCACGAGCCGCCGAGGATCGTCGGCGATGTCGTGTCGGCGGTGATTGCCGAGAAGGAGGCGCGCTCCATCAAATACCAGCTGATCGTCGCCAAGCTGCCGCTCGCCAAGGAGATCGAAGACTTCGACTTCAAACACACGCCGAGGCAGTTCACGTTGCCAATCTATCCATTCGTAGAAGGCAGCGACCATCCAGCGGCTCAGAAAAGGAGCCCTGTCGGTCGGGAGGTCAACCGGCAGGGCGAGCCGCGCAAAGGTTGCGGTCCCTGGAGGACCGAACGGCGGCGGCAAGAAATAAGCGGAGATATACCCGCGTCAGCGTGTCGAATTCCTTTGGAGGTCGTTTTGATGTTGCTCATACTCGCGTGAAGCGCCATTTCTTGACGAAGTCCGAGTTTATCTCGAAACCGCCAGCGGTGAAGCTGAGCGTCGCCTTCCATGACAGGCCGGGACTCATCTCAGTGCCGGGCTGGAGCAGGAACCAGAGATCGCGGTCAGCGGCGACGATAGGCGCGTTCATTGCGCCAAGATCGGAGCGCAGGTGGAACATGCCACGCTGGGCATCGCCGTCGATTTCGACCTCAAGGCCCTGCGCCTTATTGACGTAGCGTCCCGCGAGAGAGGCGCCCGCGCCGCCGTTTGCAACCAGGGGCGCGTAGACCCTCGGCGTGCCGCAGAACGTGCCGTCGATCTTGCCGTCCGGCCGTGGACTGAGAACTAGGTCAGTGATTGGGTTCTCGGGCCTGGCGACGCCTTGACGGCCGAAATCGAGCCCCTGCAGACCACCGGAACTGAGGAAGCTCGGTACGCCGTTGTAGCCTACGATCTCGAACACGTCCGGGCCGCCTTCCTGCCGGTAGCGGCCGAAAGCAAGTTCGATCGGCGCCGGCTCGGAATCGCCGAAATAGATGTCGGCGATACGCCGGGCGACTTCGAATGTGGCGACTTGATCGTTGTTGGCGATGATGACGACGCCGAACTCGTCGTCAATGAAGCGCACCGATTCGGATCTGCCGCCGGCAACCCAACCGCCGTGGCCAACCGCGCGGCGGCCCCTATAGACGTCTGTCCTCAACCCAAGCCCATAGAAGCCTGTCGCGCCATTGTCGAAGACGCAGGGCGTCGCCATGCGCTCATACACTTCCGGCGTGCCAACTTTTGGATCGATCAGGTTCTGCTGCCAGACGAGCATGTCGTCGAGCGTCGAAACCATGCCGCCTTCACCGCCGAATTCAATTCCCCAGCCCAGTTGGATCCAGCTGTCAGCTTGCTTGGTATAGTGCGCGGCCAGGTGCTTCATCGCCAATCCGTCGCGCAACAGGAGCGAGGTATCGCACATGCCGAGCGGGCCGGTGATGCGCTTTCGTAGGACCTCGTTGAACGTCGCGCCCTCGATCTGCTCGATGATCTCGGACAGCATGAAGAAGCCAGCATTCGAATAGGTCATCGCGCTGCCGGGCTTGTAGCTGAGCGCGTCCTGCCTGGCAATAAGATCACGGACGGTCTGGCGGTCTGACGGCGCGAAAATCGACAGACCGCAAACGAACATGCTCTCCAGATGGTCCCAGTAGCCGCTGGTGTTGGAGGCGAGGTGCGTAAGCGTCACCGGGTACTCGAGCCGGGGCACATAGCTGAGGTGTTTCTGCACCTCGTCCTGCAGGCTCAGCTTGCCTTCTGCCTCCAGCATCAGAATTAGCAGCACGGTGAACTGCTTGCTCTGCGAACCGATGCGAATGATGGTCTTACGCCCTATCGGGACGTCTTCGTTGATGTTCGCCAGACCATAAGCATTGGCGAAGATCTCCCGGCCGTTCTCAGTCACCGCGACGATAGCGCCAGGCATTTCCGGCCCGCTGAACTCGCTGAACAACGCGTCGACGCGCTTCGCAAAATGGGCGGGTGCTTTGATCACGACCGTCGTTCCTCGTGGTGACGCTGGCGGAGGTTTCTTCAGGACATATGAAGCATGGGCAACGTAGTTTTTTGCGCCAAAATGCATCAACTTTTGAAATGCGAACCGCACGAAGCGGGTTGGTTTGTCGTCAGCGTTTTGACGTATCTTTTCTGACCGTTCGGAAGTCGGCTGTAACTCGCCCCGCGAAGGTTGCGTTTTCCGGACGACGGATCAGTGAAAGCGAGGACGGTAGCCGGCGGTCGGTCGCACTCGCGATCCGAGCCAGGGAACAATATTTATTCTCAGCGTCACGGACGCCGAGAAGCGTACAGACAACCGAAGAATGGAAATGGGGTCGGACACGCGCTGCCCGAAGGCGCCAACCTCGTGCGCAAGGTGTAAGCAGACGCAGATTCTAGCCTGCTTGCCTTCTGGCTACGCGGACAGGGTACGCCCCAGCTTCAGCATCATCGGCAGAGTGATCGGGATATTGCCATTGCTGGAGGGGATCGGGTGAGAGGCCAAGCGCGCCACCACCATGTCCGCCTTTGGCGCAACATAGAGCAGCTGGCCGTGCATGCCTCGGCCAAGGAACGCGCCCAGCTCGTCGTGTGTCAGCCACCATTGGCCGCGATACTCGTAACCCTGCGTCCCCTCATAGCCCTTGGAGGGGCCGCCGCCACTTTGCACGTCCGCAACAAATGACGCGGGTATCAACTGTTTTCCGTTCCACTCGCCCTCGCGTCGCATTAGCTCGCCGAAGCGCGCCAGGTCGCGCGCTGTTGCCGATAGGCCGGCGCCGGCCATCGCCGTGCCAGCGGGATCGACGAAGACGTATCCGTCCTCTTCGCAGCCCAACGGCGCCCATATGCGTTCATGCAGCAGTTGCTCGAACGATCGCCCTGTCACGCGGGTCATCACCCAGGCCAGCGCGTCAGTATTCACGGTCTTGTAGTTCCGGGATTCGCCGTGGGCGCCTTTCTTGCGCATGGTGCACAAGTAGTCGCACAACGTCTGCGGTCCTTCGTACCCAGCCGGCCGAGGTCGCCAGCCGCAGGCGCGCGCATGCGTCCAAAAACTGGAGTGTTTATCCGTATAGTCTTCGCTGTAGTCGAGCCCCGTCTGCATGTCCATAACCTGGCGCAGCGTCGCGTCCTCAAACGCGCTGCCGCGCAGCTCCGGTAGATAGTGCGCGAGTTCCTTGGATTCGTCTAGGACGCCCTCGTGCACGAGCGCCGCGGCGAGCGTACCCGCATACGACTTCGTAACAGAGTGCAGCGCATGTGGCAGGTGCGGCTTGAGCGCGCCAAAATAGCGCTCATAGACGATGCGTCCACGATGCAGCACGACAATCCCGTCCGTATAAGTGTCGTAGAGCGCATCATCGAAACGGCGCACGAGCCCGTTCGTGTCGGCGAAGGTGAGCGCGTCGATGTCGGCGGTCTTGTCGCTGCGCTCCAGCAGCATTGGCCGGCCCGCTCCGCGCCACACATTGACAGTCGGCACAAGCTCGCGCATGTGCGACAGCGACCAGCGAAGCTGCGGGAAATCGAGGAAAGCGTCGCTCTCGAAGGTGATGCACTTGTCCGCCGGCGGCGGCGAACCGCGCATCCAGCCGAGTTCATTCGGATTGGATGCGCGGCCATCGAGGTAGCGGTGTCCATCAATCTCAAGCGTCCCCATCACGAGCTTTCCTTACTTCAGTTGCCAACTTCTGTACGCAGTTCAAGTTTCTGACATAACTTTGGTTGCTCACCTCCTTATGGCGGAGGCGAATCTCGCGGCTGGAGGGCCCAGGCTTATCCGCCCAGCGGCGAGTTCGGCCCACCAAGCCGCTGAGGTATTGCTACATGCCGCGTTGGGCCGAACTGGGCTGCAGTCGGATCACTCCAACACCGTTCTCGATGGCGATTTGGGTGCCATACGGCTCCGAGAGCTTCTGTAGCCGCTCCAAAATAGCTACTGCTTGCGGTGCGGGTGCGAGCCGCGGAATACCTCGGTTCGCAAATCTGTTTAAGCGGCGGAGCTCGATCGGATGGAGCCGTAATTCAGCGAGCTGGTTCAGCTCAAAACGGCTAATGGTAACCACGCTCTCATAGAAGATCGTATCAGATTGAGACCCTACTAATCCTTCCGCAGTCGGATATCCTTTCGCCACCTCGTCGACCGTGACTTCGGCGTCTGTATTCACCCTCGGATCCTTGCCGTATACCTCGTACATGTCATCGCCTACTGGCGTCCGGAGGTCCTGACAGAAGAAATTACCCAAGCTGTAGAAGATAGGCCGGCCTTTGTAGATTTCGATGCCTCGCAGCTGATGAGGTCCATGCACGACGTATGCGTCCGCCCCGGCATCGATAAGCCTTCGGGCCAACGTCTGTTCACAGTCAGGCGGTTCCTCGCTCCACACGCCGGGTTCATGCTCATGATTCGTGGCGATGCAGAAGTCGGAGATCTGTTTGCCCCGACGAACGTTGCGTAGGATACCGGTGATGTCACGCGAGTTGGGTTCGAAGCTGTAACTGGCTTTGTCGCCAGCTTTGTACGTCACCCCGCCGAGCACTACGCGGCTTGGATCTTTTCCAGCGGGGTTGTAGCCCGGTAGCATTTCGCGCACCTGTCTCAAGCTCTCGAGCATCTCCGGCGGAACAACGATGCTCTTCTCCAAACGAAGGGCGTTGAGCCCTGGTCTGCCTGGCGCCTCACCAGCGGGATCGCACGCACGAGCCATCGGCATGAATGTCGTAGCAAATGACACTAACGCTACCCTTCCGCGCGGAGTCTCCAGGAAGCGGGCGGCTCCAGCCTGTGCGAGGTTTTCGCCTGCGCCTGCATGGATGATGCCGTTTTCTTCGAGCGCCCGGCTCGTCTCGTGCATGCCTTCAAGGCCCCAGTCGAGCGTATGGTTATTCGCGCGACTGACCATATTGAATCCCATGGCCCTTAAGTCAGGACCTAGCTGCGGGTCGCTGATGCAATACGCTCCACCGTACTCAGCCTGTGGGCATCCTTTGGATTGAACATCCAAGATGTTGGTTTCCAAGTTCCCGAAACTGACATCGGCCCCATGGAAGATCCTGAGAACATCGACCAAGCCAGGATAATGCCCCTTGGTCACTGGCCGCGCAAAAAGAAGGTCGCCAACTGCCGCCATTGTGAAGCCGTCTTCAACGTTTGTGGCAATTGAACCGACCGTATCAAAGCCACCATCCTTCTGGACTGGATGGCGACTGTTCTGGTGCGAATCTCTCGGCATACGATTTCCTACTTTTCCCGCGAATGCATTTGACTGTTACTGTACTTGCGTGTCCCGACGCCTTCAGGAAAGCGTCTGTGGCTGAGCCACATGGGCAAGCGCATGATCGCCCGCCATATCCGGCGCCGGGATACCGGTGGCTGGAGCGCGCACATGACAAGCTACGACGCGGCCGTCAGCCATAGGCACCAAAGGCGGTACCTCGATGCGGCATCGCTCGACCGTGAGCGGGCAGCGCGGGTGGAATGCGCACCCTGTCGGCGGGTTGATTGGGCTTGGCACCTCGCCTTCCACGGGCGCCTCCAGCCGAACGCGCGTCGGATCCGGTACCGGAGCTGCCGCGATCAGCGCCTCCGTGTAGGGGTGGACCGGGCTGACGAAAAGCGCCTCGCATGGTGCGAGCTCCACGATCCGGCCCAGATACATGACGGCAACGCGATGGGCGATATGCTCTACGACGCCGAGGTCATGCGAAATGAAGACGAAGGCGAGGCCCATCTGCTGCTGCAGATCCAAGAGCAGATTCAGAATCTGCGCCTGCACGGAGACGTCAAGGGCGGATACCGCCTCGTCAGCGATGATAATCGAGGGTTTGAGTGATAGCGCGCGCGCAATACCGAGCCGCTGGCGCTGACCGCCCGACAACTCGGACGGGAGCCTGTACATCATCTCAGGTGACATTCCGACTTTTCGGAGAAGGTCCGCGGCAAGTGCCTGGCGCTGCTTGCGGCTGAGACGCTCAAAATTCTCCACGGGTTCGGTGATAATTTGCCCGGCGGTAAGGCGCGGATTCAGCGACGAGTAAGGGTCCTGAAAGACCATCTGCATCCGGCGGCGGAACGTCCGAAGCGCGTCCTTCTTGAGACCCGCAATATCGGTCCCGTCGATCAGCACGCGCCCGTCAGTCGGTTCCACGAGCCGCATCAGGAGACGCGCGACGGTTGACTTGCCGCAGCCGGATTCGCCGACGATGCAGAGCGTTTCGCCCGCCTGGACGGAAAAGGAAACGTCTTCCACCGCCCGGATCACCGGAATAGTCTTCTTCAGGAATCTTGCACCGAGCGGATAATGCTTGGTCAGATTCTCGACTGTCAGCAAAGGACCGCTCATGCGCCCACGACCTCTTCGGCGCGCCAGCAAGCCGCGGCGTGGCTCGACCCGACATCACGCAGGACAGGCGTCTTCTCGCGGCAAATGTCAATCGCGAACGGGCAGCGAGGAGCAAAGCTGCACCCGACCATGGGCTCGCGCAGGTTCGGCACGATCCCAGGAATCTCTGGAAGGCGGCGCTGTCGGCCGCGCCGCCGGTCAGGCACCGATCGCATGAGCCCTTGAGTGTAGGGATGCGCCGGACGCGCAAACAGATCTATGACGTTCGCTTGTTCTACGATCCGGCCGGCATACATCACAATCACGCGTTGGCATGTCTCGGCTACAACACCAAGATCATGCGTAATGAACATGACGGCCGTTCCCGTGCGCTCTTTCAGATCGACGATCAGCCGCAGGATCTGTGCCTGGATGGTGACATCGAGCGCAGTCGTCGGCTCGTCGGCAATCAACAGTTCCGGTGAGCAGGCCAGGGCCATGGCGATCATGGCGCGCTGGCGCATGCCGCCCGACATTTCGTGAGGATAGTTGCTGACGCGCCGTTCGGGGTCCGCGATACGGACGAGACGGAGCATCTCTTCGGCCTTTGCCATGGCCACCGAGCGGGACGCTTTCGTGTGGATCTGCACCGCTTCGGCGATCTGGTGACCGACCGTATAGACCGGATTCAAGCTCGTCATCGGCTCCTGGAAGATCATTGCGATCTGGTCGCCGCGGATCTTTCGCATCTCCCGATCGGACAGCTCAAGGATGTCGCATCCGTGAAAGCGCACCTCGCCGCCGACAATCCTGGCCGTCAGCTTCGGCAACAGGCGAAGGATGGAGAGGGCGGTGACGCTCTTCCCGCATCCCGATTCACCGACGACACCGAGTGTCTCGCCTTTCTTCACCTGGAAGCTGATGCCGCCCAGGGCGCGGGTCACGCTTTCTTCGCCGTAAAAGTGCGTCTCAAGATTTCGAACGTCGAGAAGCACGTCGTTCCCTGCGGTTTGATGCATTAGCATGTCAACGCCGCCGCCTCGAACGGGGGTCGAACAGGTCGCGCAGGCCATCGCCGAGCAGGTTTACGGCAAGGACCGTGACGGCAAGGCAGATGCCGGGGGCGAAGACCGTGAATGGAGCGATAGCGAGATACAGTCGAGAGCTTGAAATCATGTTGCCCCAACTCGGAATCTCGGGCGGCACGCCTACGCCAAGGAAGCTCAGCCCGGCCTCTGTCAGGATCGCATCCGCGCAGACTATGGCGCTCTGCACCATAAGTGACGGAATGGTGCTCGGCAGAATATGCCGCCACAGCACTTTCGGTAGGCGCGCCCCGCCGCAGAGGGCAGCCTCCACGTAAGGACGCTCCCGGACACCCAGAACCACCGAACGAACCATGCGCGTGACGCTTGGCAGCTGGGGGATCGTGATGGCGACGATGAGGATACCGATCCCGGGTCCTATCAGAGAAATAAGCGCGATGGCCAACAGAATCGTCGGGATCGACATCAGGCCGTCCATCACCCGCATTATGATACCATCTAAGCCACGGTTGTAGCCAGCGACAACACCGAGTAGAAGGCCGCCCAGAACTGCGCCTGCCGCCGACGTCAATCCAACCATGAGTGAGATCCGGGCGCCGAAGATCGTTCGCGCAAACACGTCCCGGCCGAGATTGTCGCTTCCGAACCACATTTCGGCGGAGGGCGGCTGGAGGCGCTTGAACGGATCCATGTTCAGAGGGTCGCCGGCGTAAAGCGGGGCAGCGAGCGCTAGAACGATCAACAGCGCCAAGAGGCCGCCGCCGATCACGACCAGCGGATGCCGCCTTGCCAGATGTGGCAGATCAGATATTCGCAGGCGATCCGTCGGGACGTATTCAACTGGTGCGGAGAGGAGCGTCATATTCAGTACCTGATGCGGGGGTCGACCAGGGTGTAGGAAAGGTCGACCGCGAGATTGATGAGGACGTACAGACCCGAAACCAGGATGAGTACGCCTTGAATGATGGGATAGTCCCGGTTGTTGATCGCATCGACGACCAAACGACCGACACCAGGTATGTTGAACACCGTTTCCGTGATGACGACGCCACCCATCAGACCTGCGAAACTTAAGCCGATCACCGTGAGGATCGGCACACCCGCATTCTTCAGTGCGTGGTGGAAAAGCATGGCATAGGAGGAGGCGCCCTTGGCAGCGGCCGTCCGCATATAGTCTTCCGACAATACCTCCAGCAAGCTCGCCCGCGCGATTCGGGCGATGAAAGCAATGTAGGGGATACTCAAAGTCACGGTTGGCAGGAGCAGGTGCACAAGCCATGGCCCGAAGTCATGGTCGATAGGCTCGTATCCTTGGACGGGCAGCCAACGTGTCATGATGGCGAAGAAGTATATGAGAAAGAAACCGACGACAAACACCGGGACAGAAAAACCAAGCGTCGCGAATACAGTCAGGATGCGATCAACAAGACCGCCAGATCGCCACGCGGCAAGGATGCCGAAGGAGACCCCAACCGTCACCGAACCGATCATCGTCAGGATCGACAGCGAAATGGTCGGTTCAAGCCGCTGCGAGATGAGCTCGAGAACCGGTCGCTCAGAAAAAATTGAGATCCCGAAGTCACCGCTGAGGATGCCCAACGCCCAATGTATGAACTGAATCGGCAGCGGCTCGTTGAGCCCCAGTTGCTCACGAATGCCGGCGATCATCGCTGGGGTGGCCATTTTGCCTGCCATGATTGCCGCCGGGTCGCCTGGCGCCAATCTCAGAAGCAGGAACACGAAAATCCCAACCATCGCCATGACGGCGATGGTCGAAATCATCCTTCGAAGGATGTAAATGGCCATAGTGTCCTCAGGCCTTCTGCATGTTCCACATCGCAACCCGCGGCATTTCGATGAGGTTGGTGAGCACCTTGCGTCGCGCGGTTGGCAAGACAGCTTGACCCAACCGAACGTCGCCAACGAAGTCCCACCATATCCGTTGCATCTTGCGTGCCAATGCCTTGCGCTCTTCAAACGTTTCGACATCTGCCCATTTGGCCCGAAGAGCCTCATATTCGGCGTTCTTCGGCCAGCCGGCAAAACCTTCGCCGCTCGCGTCTAGGAAGACTGCAGTAACCGGATCGCCTTGGGTGAAATCGAAATCGCCCGTGATGAAGATGCTCCACCCGCCGTCCTCAACGGGACCCTTGTTCGCCTGGCGTGCTACAACCCCGCCCCAGTCGCTCGGCGCGAGCTCGGCGTTGACGCCAATCTTGCGCAGCTCGGCCGCAAGAAGCTGCGAGGCGTCGTGGCCCGCCCGCCAGTCCGTCGGATCGAGAATGACGACTTTCTCGCCGGCATATCCGGCCTCCTTAAAGAGTTGCTTGGCCTTTTCCGGATCGCCACCCTTCTTGAACCATCCCGTGTTTTCGTCATTCGAATAGGGTGTACCGTTTCCAAATATCGAAGTGACTGTGTAGCCGTATTTTGGATCGGGGGCCATGACGCGCAGAAACGCCTCCTGGTCGATCAGGTGAAGCATCGCTTGCCGCGCCTTGACGTTATCGAACGGCTTCTGCAGAAAGTTCATGCGCAGACACCGGTCCTGGCCTCCCTTGTCCAGGACCTGGAGTGCAAGGTTGGGATCGCTCTCGATCGCTGAGTAAAAATCAGCGGAAGGAGTTTGAAGGAAATCAACCTCGCCGGCCTGCAAGGCCGCGGTGGCCGTCTGCTGATCGGCGATGTTGTTCCAGATGGCGCGATCAACCTTGACGAGCTTTCCGCCGGCTAATCCGTCCGGCGGCTCGCCGCTTGGGACGTATTGCTCATTGCGGTCGTAGGTAAAGCTCGCGCCGGGGTTGGCAAGAGCCTCGTTGAACTTGAACGGCCCCGATCCGATGTTCGCGGTCACCTGCTCGGTTGCGGGGCGCGCTGCATCCTTCTCGCGCATGATGAACAAGGACGGCAGCGAGACTTTTGCCAGCAGATCGATCAATACCCCCAGAGGCTCCTTGAGCGCAATAGTGAAGGTGTTGTCGTCCTTCCTCGAGATGTCCCTGGCCCGCTCCATAAGCAGCTGCCCGCCGGAAGCGACCTGGCCCCAGCGACGGATCGAGGCGACACAGTCCGCCGCAGTAACGGGGGTGCCATCGTGCCAGCCGAGACCATCGCGGAGCTCAAATGTATAGGTCTTCTTGTCATCGGAAACGCCCCACTTCCCCACCATTTGCGGCTGCGGCTTAAACCTGGAATCGAGCGAGAACAGCGTATCGTAAACGGCCAGGCCATGCTCTTGGGTGATGCCATCCGTCGAAAAGATCGGATCGAAGACGGTGAGGTTGTACATCACCATCCGGACGGTCCGCGAGTCGGCCGGCGACGTCTGTGCCCGGAGGATCGATGGAATCGATACGGCCGTCCCGGCGGCCATCCCCACCTTAATGAAATCACGTCGAGAGATTGTCATGTTCAGTCCTCCCTTTTGAGCCACCGGCGCGGTAAACCCTCGCTTACTTAGTCTCGTCGACCACCAGCGAAGCATTTGCCTGTCGTCCCCAACAGGCCTAACCGAGGCACGACATCTAATAGCACCTAGGCAGGAGGGGTTTGCGCCAAAATGCGTCGGCTGTTGAAATACGGACCGCACAACGCGCGGTGGTTTGAAATGTCGCCAGCATCCGTCGCCGCACGCAACAGATCATCCTGCACGTCGTCTGGTTGCCGCAGCGTTCGAAGTGGATGCCCCGGACTATAGGGTTGTGGCAGTGGGTGGCGTGCAGCGTCGCCGCTATCGGCGACGGCACCCAAGCGGTGTTGGCGCCTGCCTTGGGGTGGGCGATCTTGTCGACCAACATCGCCGCCATCAGGTCGGGGCATTGCCCACACGCCCTTGCCGATCTGCGCGTGGCCGGCCAGCCCCCTTTTGCTCGAGGAGTTCGCCAGGACGGAACTCACCCACGATGATCATGTGGTGAAATCCAGCCCATGTTCGAGGACCAGAGCAGGGCCTGGCGGGCACTGCCGAGTTCCGCCACCTTGTCAAACACAAGGGTGATGGCCTCCTGCATACGACGATCGGGATCCTTCTCCAGCCGGGCGCCGATCTTCACCGAAGCCGATCAGGGCAGCGACGACGAATTCACCGCGCCGGGCCTTCTCATAGCGGGCCGACAGGGAGCGCTGACGCAGAAGACGAGCTCATACTCGTTGAGAGTGCCCTTCAATCTCAGCAGCAGCCGGTCATTGCCCGGGCTCGGTGCGTAGACCGTCTCCTGATCGATCAGCACGGTATCGACGACGCGGCACATCTCGATGAGCTGCTGCCAGTCGCGGCTGTTGCGGGCAAAGCGCGATACCTGCCGCGCCGCAACCGCCCCCACCTTGCCGAGACAGACTGCGGCGACCATCCGATCGAAGCCTGCTCGCGCGACACCGCCAGCAGCAGAGCGGCCGAGATCGTCATCGACGGTCTCGATGCAAGACCAGCCGAGCGCCACCAGGCGATCGCGCATCGCATACTGCAGGGCGCTGCTGTCACGATTGTGCAGAACCTGATAGGCCGAGGACTGCCGCACATACAGGATCGCCTTGCGCTCCAGATGGTGGGGCCGGATCTTCTCATGCATCATGGCGCGCTTCCTCCCGTTGAACGGCGCGCGCCGTCGACGTGATCGAGGATCAGGCGCACCATCAGCTTTGTCAGCGTCAGGCGCGTCTCTTCCGGCAGCGCCTGCCATGGTGGCATCTGCGCGGTCTCCGCATCGTGCGGGTTGGAGAACAGATCGAACTGATATGTCGTGGGCTGGCGCGGCATGGACCTCTCCCCGATTCGGGTCGTGAGGACCCGATGCTGCGCCCGAATCTCCAATTGCGATGGGGTGGGAGAATTGGCCGTCGCGTCCTGCAGCAGTGTCACCAGGACGCCAAGCGTTCTGGGATCAACATGTGGGGCAGCGGCAATGCGCGATGCGGCGCAGACCGCGCGATCAAACATCCAGGCCGGAACCTCCAGCCACCGATCGGAGGCGTGGCCAGAGAGACTGCAGCGGAAAAGCTCCCGGTCAGCCTTCTCGATCACCTCATAAACGTGAACACAACGCCCGGCCCAGGGATGCCATGGATAAAGAAACTCGCGTTCCTCGGTCCCGTGGGCGTTCTCTCGTCGTGTTGTTCAACACCGCGAGGCCGCATTCCTCGCTCGGCTAGCAGACCCGGCGGCCTTCGCCGTAACCCTCGCCGCAACCGGCTCCGACGCTGCGCTCAATAGGCTTCGCGTCTCCGCCGGTTGCTCCAACCGCGCCAAGAGGCGTAACAGAAACGGCCAAGGCTCTAATCGCCACTGGATGAAAGTTCAGCGTGGCAGGTCATCTGCGTGCTGGCGACGATGTTGCCGAACCCGTCCGCCACCGTCAGATGGGTGGTGTGCACGCCTTCACCAGGCGCCACCCCAGCGCTCCACGCCTAGGTGCGATCCATCGTGATGCGGCGCTCCGCAGCGTAGCCCTTGGACAGCAGCTTGCCGACCGGGACATCGGCGGACGCCGCTGCCCGATCGGCGAAAGCGATCTTCAGCACTTCGGCCTGCAGGTGCAGCGTGTCCGGCGTCGCGAAGCCGAGCGCGCCAATGTCGTAGCCGCCATTCAACATCTGATGATATGCAGCGGCCCGACGATGGCGGTGGCGGTCCGATCCCCTCGTAGCCGCGATATACCCACGCAGCGGAACGCAATCGGTGGTGCGATAGCCGGTCCGGTCCTGGAGTGTCAGAAAGCCCTCCTCCAGCACCCATGTGCTAAGCAAAGCGACGTCCCAGTCCGCCGCCATGCAGGACATCCGGCCCCTTACGCGAAATCGATCGCAGCGTCTCGGCACAATCGCGGTGACCAGGCGGGTCCCAGACTGGATCCGCACGGCGCCGGCAGATACAGTTTGGCGATTTCCCCATCGCGCGAGATCCGCCGCCGACTCGGAGACGCATACCTGCTGATAGGGAGTCATGCGAAAGCCACGCGAGGCGTCACGGATCGCGGGCTCGGTGACGTCGGCCAAAAAGAACGGGCCGAACCGGCGCAGCGCCTCGCACCAGCCAAGCATTCTGCCGGGGGTCGCGACTGCGGTGACCCACGGCGTTGCGGCGGCCGATCGTGTCCATCGTACCGGGCGCGGCCTTGGGATCGGGCGTGTAGACAGCGGGGCCAGTCGCGAGTGGCGCGGTGCTCAGGCCTTCGAGACTGTGATGCGTGCCGTTGGCGAGGCGGATATGAGCCACCCCCACCCGGCACCCCACCATCATCGGTTCAAGGACTGTGAGGGTGAATAGGGCCGCGATGGCGGCGTCGATCGCGTTCCCGCCGGCAGCGAGCATTTCCGCCCTCCCGGCGGAAGAGAGCGGGGGATTGGTAACCGCCATGCCACGCGACCCGATCGCCGGTTGTTTATCGCATGTGAAAGTCGCGCCGGCACGAGAGTGCCAGTCAATATGCCGCATCAGTCAACGTTCCCATTGACGAACCTGCAAATGGTACCCAGCCATCCATGCCACACTCCGCCTTGCGACGGCGGACATTACGAAACGTGCAGCAGACCGCGCGGCGATGCATTAACCCCATTGCTTTTGTGCGAACTGCATTTCAGCAGTCGATTCATTTCGGCGCAAACTCCCCTTCATTCAAAATCGACGGGATGGCGACATACACCTTCACGCCAGCCAGGATCACGTCTAGCGCACCGCACGGATGATTCGCACCAGCTGCCTTGGCAGGATAGCGGCGCGAATGACGGATCCACCCAGTCGATCCTGCACCACCGGTGCGATTTCGACGAATTCGAGCCATTGGGATCCTCGCAGCCTCACCGCGACGACTTTTTTGCGGGGGGGCAAATTTGATTTGTCTATTTCAATTTGTAGCGTGAACTGCAATGAATGTAGCGCCATTTACGGTGACTATGGAACTTGCAACATGGCAGACATGATTCCATGGATGACCTAGATCGAAGAATCCTCACGACTCTTCAAAAGAACAGCCGCGTCTCATTTGCGGAACTGGCGGAAATGGTCGGTTCCTCGGCAGCGTCATGTATGCGTCGAGTGAACAAGCTGCGTTCTGATGGTGTGATCGTTGCGGACATCTCGCTGGTGGATCCGAAAGCTGTCGGCAAGTCCCTCACCGTGGTTGTCACGGTTGAGTTGGACCGTGAGCGTCTTGACCTCGTCGACGACTTCAAGCGCGCGATGCGTGCGGCCAAAGAGGTTACCCAGTGCTACATGGTTACGGGCGACGCCGACTTTGTACTGATCGTGGCCGTTGAGGACGTCGAGGCCTTTGACGTCTTCGTCAAGACAAAGCTCTATACCAATCCTAATGTCCGAAAATTCCAGAGCATGATTTCGCTTGATCGTGTCAAGTTCGAGCCGCGGGTAACGGTGTAGAGTTGGGCAGGTTGCGCTGAAGCCATCACGCCGGGCCGTGTTTTGAAACCGCCGTTGCGTGTGCACCGTAAAATTGAACTTTTTCGACTGGAGAGACGTGCGATCTAAGGGGCGCAGTCGATGCTGCGTCGGGACGGCGTGAGACGCCAGACTATCAGGCGCGGGCAAAGCAACTATCCCGGTGTGAGGAAAAAGAATGGCGCCCCCGATGACACAGGCCTTACCCGCGCTTCCAGCTGTGGACGAGCATCACGTGAACAGGCGCCGCTATCCTGACGGGATAGTTTTCATGGACGGGCAATACCTGCCGATGTCCGAGGCCAAGATCTCAGTGCTCGATTGGGGGTTCCTGCACTCCGACGCTACTTACGACACGGTGCACGTCTGGAATGGCAGGTTCTTCCGGCTGGATTTGCATCTTGACCGCTTCTTCGGGGGTACGGAACGGCTGCGAATGAAGCTGCCCTATCATCGCGAGAACATAGCATCCATCCTCACCAATTGCGTCGCTTTGTCGGGCCACAGATCGGCGTACGTGGAGATGATCTGCACGCGCGGTTCTTCGCCGACATTCAGCCGCGATCCCCGCCAGGCGGAGAACCGCTTCATCGCGTTTGCTGTCCCTTTTGGGTCGGTTGCCAATAAGGAGCAGTTGGAAAGAGGCTTGCACGTCGCGATCAGCGAAACCGTCCGCATTCCACCCAAATCGGTCGATCCGGCGATCAAGAACTATCATTGGCTCGATCTCGTAAAGGGCTTGTTCGATGCCTACGACATGGGAGCGGAAACAGCACTGATCCTGGATACGAACGGGCATATTGCAGAGGGACCCGGCTTCAATGTGTTCGTTGTAAAGGACGGATCCTTGAGGACGCCCGCTTTTGGGGTGCTGCCGGGCATCACGCGCCGGACCGTGTTCGACCTTTGCGCCGAGATTGGGCTGTCGGCCACGGCTGTTGACGTTGGTCGTGCTGAGATCAAAGCGGCTGACGAGGTGTTCATCACCTCCACTGCCGGTGGCATTATGCCCGTAACGCGTATTGACGGCACCGCGATCGGTAATGGGCTTGTCGGATCCATCACCCGCCGGCTCATGGATCTCTACTGGCAAAAGCACGATGAACCGGCATGGTCGACTGCAATCGTCTACCCTTGAGCGGAAATGAGCCGTGCGAGAGCGATTTCGGAGCGGCTTTGCGATGATCTCAATGAGCTTACCTATCGACGCGACCGTCCCCTTTGATCTTCGCGGCAGCGATTACCTCGATGATGAGCACACACTTGTGTAGGGCCTGCTTCATGCCGTTCCTGCGGAGGTGCCGATGAAGAACGCTTTCGCTGCCTATTTGATCGACGGAATTGGCGGAGTTGAAGTCTGCCTTACAAACGAGCGGGTCATCACCTCGACCCAGTCGTCCGAGATCGAACTCGCGGATGGCAGCAAGGTCCTGAATTTGGGCGCCAACAATTATCTCGGTCTCGCCGACAGTCAAGATCTGCGGGATGCGGCTAAGGCTGCGCTCGACCACTATGGATACGGCATGGCGCCGGTCCGCTTCATCTGCGGCACTCAGGATCTCCTCATTCTTAAGATGGAAGACAGGATCCTCTATTCATCCTGTTTTGACGCCAATGCCGGTCTGTTCGAGACGCTGCTCGGCGAGGAAGACGCCATCATTTCCGATGCGTAGAACCACGCCTCCATCATCGACGGCGTACGGCTCTCAAAGGCCAGGCGCTTCCGCTATGCCAACAACGACATGGCGGCACTAGAAGAGGAGTTGAGAAGGCAGCCGCTTTAAGCTGATTGCCACCGACGGCGTTTTTTCGATGGATGGTATCATCGCCAATCTGGGTGGCGCGTTGCCCAGTTCGCTGATGCCGTCAAACTGCGGCCAACGCTCCCGCGCGATGCCCAGATCTTCGTGCTGAACGGACTGATGGCAGCGAGATACCTTGCGCAGAAAGCGGCATCGTGCCGGTTCTCAACTCGCCGGAACAGTGGCGGCATGGTCGGAAGCCGCCCACCGCCTCAGGCGAACTCTGCCGGCCGTGTGGCAACTTGATTCTAGTCATCTGGAACTGAAGTAAGCCTCATTGTATGATGCGCTCGGAGCGATGAGGAGCACATGATGGCAAACGCAACCAGCCGGCCTACGGCCGCCTTGGTTCTGAGCTTGGTCGAGCGGAGTATCTGGAGCGGCAGGTCCGGCGTCGGCGTGTAGTGCGATCGATGGCGGAGCGGTGCCGGATCATTCTTCGATGCGCTGACGGTGTCCCCAGCAAGGTCGTGGCAGCCGAGTAGGGCGTGCGCAAATGGCGACGACGTTTCCTCAAAGATCGCGTCGAGGGGCTGCTGGACGAGGCCCGCCCCGGCAGACCCCGGACAATCGACGATGATCAGATCGCGGCCGTGATCGAGCGGACGCTACGCTCGAAGCCTGATCATGCGACCCATTGGTCAATCCGCTCGATGGGCACTGCGATTGGCTTCTCCCATCCGACAATCCGCCGGATATGGACAGCCTTCGGGCTGCAGTCGCATCGCTCGGAGACGTTCAAGCTGTCGAGCGATCCACTGTTCGTCGACAAGGTTCGCGACATCGTCGGCTCTACCTGTCACCGCCCAACAGGGCACTGGTTTTGAGCGTCGACGAGAAGAGCCAGATCCAGGCACTCGACCGGGAGGAGCCGGTCCTGCCGATGATGCCGGGCAAGCCGAAGCGCCGGACCCATAGCTATCTCCGACACGGCACCACCTCGCTGTTCGCGGCGCTCGATGTGGCGTCCGGCTCCGTGATTGGCAAATGCTACAAGCGGCACAGGGCAACCGACTTCCTCAAGCAGATCGACGCCAACGTGCCGCCCGATCTCGATGTCCACATCATCATGGATAATTATGCCGCCCACAAAACGCGCTGGTCATGGCTGGTGCGCCAGCCTTACTACCATGTCCACTTCACGCCCACATTGGCATCCTGGATCAATCAGGTCGAACGCTGGTTCGCTGAACTGACCCGAAAGCAGCTGCGACGCGGCGTGCATACCTCAACCAGCCAGCTCGAGCCGATATTCGCACCTTCATCGAGCGCCACAATGAGAAGCCAAAGCCCAATCGATGGACCAAGTCCGCGGACGAATTCTCTCCTCCGTCAGGCGTTTCTGTCAGAAGGCCGAGCAGACCTTATGTGGCGAACTTTAGATGGGGACATGAGAGCGGTCCATCACGGCATCTAGTCATGTGAATGCGGATGCCAACCGCTACCTGCTTTCGCCACGCAGGATCGTCTCGGCGGCATCAGCCAGCACCTGACAGCCGAGCACCAGGTCGGCATCGTCAGTGTTTTCGGTCCAGTGATGGCTGATACCGCCAATGCTTGGCACGAAAAGCATCGCAGCTCGCAGCTTGCGAGCCACGACCTGTGCGTCGTGACTGGCGCCGCTTGGCATTCTCACATAGGCACCGGGCGCATGGCGCGCAGCAGCATTCTCAATCGCTGCCTGGAAGGCGGGATCCATGTGCCATGGTTTACCGGCCTCGGTCCGCTCGATCTCCGCGGGGCAGCCGGTTCTGATCGCGGTCTCTTCGACCAGTTGCCTTAGCGCCGCATCGAGGCGCTCAAGCACCGGCATCTCTGAATCTCGGAACTGGAACAGCATCTCTGCCGTGCCCGGAATTATGCTGGGAGCGCCCGGCTCTAGCGTAATGCGGCCTGTGGTCCAGACGGAACGCGGTCCGGCCACTTTTGGAAAGCGCTCGGCAATGGCCGTGGCCAGCGTCGCTGCAGCGAGGCCGGCATCCTTTCGGATAGCCATGCGCGTCGTACCGGAGTGATTCTGAATGCCGCGAAAGACGATTGAGTACTGCCAGAGCCCGACGATGCTTGTAACAACACCGATCCGGTTGCTCGAGGCTTCCAGCGCGTCGCCCTGTTCTATGTGTGCTTCTAGATAACCGACGTAGCGTTCCGGCTCAACCAGAGATCGGGGAACACCGGCTAGGTCGGCTGCACGGAGCGCTTCCCTGAGCGGCAGCCCATGATGCACATTCACGGCGTGATCGATCTCCACCTCGTCGATGTCACCGATGAATGAACGGCTACCGAGTAACGAAATATAATGGCCTTCTTCATCCGCCCACGCGACGGGGGCGATGGGAAGGTCAGCGCAGTCCGGCATTTCTGCGAAGGTCCGGGCGATCTCGAGGCCGTACATCACGCCCATCGCTCCGTCGAGCCATCCGGCATGGTTCTCGGACTCTGCATGCGATCCGATCAATAGGGATCGCCGTTCCGACCGAGGGATGCCGAACACATTGCCCACCCCATCGATATGCGCATCAAGCCCTACGGCTGCGTATCGCTCCGCAAGCCAGCGTCGACTGTCCACATCCTCTTTCGAATAGGTCGGGCGATGGACACCCGTCCTATACGCGCCAAATTGCGCGAAACTTCTGAGCTCCGAGAGCAAGCGCCCGGCGTTGATCTTTGGCACTAGTTCCTCCTGAATAGATTCAAATTATATACAGTGCTGACACACTTTGGACGATCCTTCGACGTGGCGAACCCGCATGACCAGGCCTGCCATCATTAGGTCGACGACAGCCTGCGATGCCATCATCGCGCCATCGATGCGAATTCCGGTGCGATGGCCATGATTTCATGGTCAGGTTCGCAGCCGACCTCGCCAAGCCTATGCACGAAGATCAGAAGACGAACGGTCTAGCAGGCAACTCCTTCATTTGCGCCAAGCGAGGCGTGGCTGCGCCAACGAGAGCATTCTTCGAGCCCACACATCAGAAGAATAACTCTTCATGACGACGATCCGTGCCTAAATCATTCCCCTAGTGAAATGCCAGCTGCACGAAACAGAGCTTTTTTGAAATGTGACTGATCGACTTGATTTCAACTTAACCACTTAAGTCAGCACCAGCACCTCTACCGGATTCAACCAATACCCGATGAACCGCGCGCAATGCCCTCAGCGGCTGCCGAAATCTACGTTTGGTGAAGTCTTGCACGCCCGATGCGAGGATCCTGACGGTTCCGGCGATTTCAACCTGATGGCGAATGATGTTATAGGCCCGCACGGCGTTGAACTTGGCGACGAAGATCACCCGCGACTCCCCAGGATCGGGCGCTTGTGCGACACCAAGGTTGGTAGGCCAATGCTGATCTAGGCTGCGATGACGACGGGATCGATGGCTCGATGCGGCGAGACCGCATGGCGACCCCTGCCCTTGATGACGATATCAAAGTCGTCCTGAGAGCCTACAATTGGGGCACCGCAAATGCCGAACTTGCCGATGACGCCGAAGGGCGGCTTGGCAAAGACGACCCATTGCCTGCGACTAGCTTCGGCAAGCAAGCAGGCGAAGCATCAGGCTTTGCCAGGTGGCGAGATCGCTGAAGAAGCCCAGACGACCATGGCTGGCGAGACGCCGACCTCTATGGCGATGTGCTTGCTGGTCAATTGCTGGGCGGCGCAAGGCGATGATGCGCTTGGCCACGGCCTGTTCGGCCCTACCCGGCATTATGGAGGGCTGGGACGAGCGGTCGGCCATGCCCGCGTGGCCCTTGCCTTGTAGTGCTCGACCCAGCGCGACACGATCTTCGCCGACACACCATACGCCCGCGTGGGCTTTGGAAAAACCGCCTTCTATCATCGCCAGCGCCATCTCCTCCGACGCAGCGGCGTGAGACGGGCATTCTTGTGAATGTTCATTCGGGCGCTCCGACGAGTGCTGAAACCTGGTAACTCCAGTCTCCTCGGTCCGGGACAACCTGTTGATGCCCCACATCTAGCGAAATGAGCGGCCCGCTTGGCGGCTTGTTACCGTGGAATAGAACAGGACCGCAATTATTTTGCGTGCGGTCGCCGTTACGGCCTTCGCCTTGCCTGCACTAGGTGTCTGGTCCCGGAGTGTGGGGGGATCGGTCAAGCTGATCCTTCATTCAGGGATAAACACTCCACGGCAGCGCCACGACCACGCACGCCATCCGAGCAGCGATACAGCGATCGAAGGCTCCGCTAAAGGAACTCGCAACGCAGCATGGTCTAAATCAGAAGACCGTCGCCAAGTGGCCCAAGAGGGCCTTCGTCGATGATGCGCCGATGGGTCGAAGACTGTACGCTCCACGTTCTGGCGGCCGAGGAAGAGGCGATGGTCTTCGCCTTCCGCAAGCATACGCTGCTGCCTCTGGATGACTGTCTCTATGCGTTGCAAGCGACGATCCCGCACTTGACGTGGTCGTCCTTGCACCGTTGCTGTCAGCGCCACGGGATAGCCGCCGCTGAGGTCGCCGGCGACAAGCCGGCCAAACAGCCCTTCAAGCGCTACCCGATCGGCTATTTCCACATCGACATCGCCGAGGTTCGAACCGAGGAGGGTAAGCTCCACCTATTCATGGCGGTGGACCGGACCTCGAAGCTCGCCTTCGCTCGGCTGATGCAGAAGGCGACCACCGTCACCGAATTGATCGAAGCCGTCCCTTACAATATCCACCCCGTGCTCACCGACAACGGCAACCAGTTCGCCGACCTGCCCAAGAACCGGGATGACCCTACTGCGAGCTGGCGCGGCCATCCCTTCGACCGGGCCTGCTATTCGCATGGCATCGAGCACCGTCTCACCAAGCCCAACCAACCATGGACTACTGATGTGATCGACAAGAGCCTTTTGATCGGATTTGCGATATTCTCCTGTTGCGCATGGGCGACCGCGTGGCGAAGTGCAGGGTCCGAGGTGAGAGCCCTGCCGCGTAGCTTCTACAGTCGCTCCTCATTTGCGGCGCCCGTGCGCACCCTCTTCGGACCTCGTGGATTCCAGCCGGAGACAAAGCGGGCATAGGCGGTTTCGGCCTGCTCCACCCAGCGGCGCTCTTCTTCCCGGTGGCTTTTGATATTGTAGGCATGTGCCGGTCCGCCAGCGCGTCAGCGAAGTGCGCTCGAAGGGCAGCCGGTGCTGAAAGAACTCCTCGCCGCAGAACAGCTGATAATAGGGGTTCTCCAGCCAGCGTTCGCACAGGTTTTCGTCCGACAGGTTGTGCATCGCTTTCAGGATGGCCAATCCCGCCATCAGCCGTGTCGGCAGCGGCGGTCGGCCGGGATCGTCGTCATAGACTGCGCCGAGCCGCTCTTCGAGGAAGCACCAGTGGATCGTCTTGGCAAGCGTTACCAGCGCATGGTCCATATTGAGGATGTGGTCGAGCCGGGATCGCAACAGGTCCGCCTGACCGCTGTCCCGCCGTTCCTTCGGTCGTACCGCTTTGCTCCACTCTCCGGTTCCGAAAACACCATCGAATTACGCAACGCAGACGCAATTATTTTGCCGAAAATCACCGCCAAAGGCCAACGATTTCCGACAAAATAAAAGCCGAAGTTAGGGGAAAATCCTAAATTGAATCAAAGCGTTCCGAGTTTTTCACGGGCGACTAAAGCCACGCTACGTGCCGGTTCGTCCCCCTTGGATCCGCCAGGACTGATCAGGTCCTGGAAGATGGCAGAATTCGATAGGTGTAGCGCATCAGGCAACCGACACGATCGCGCCCTCGATGACAACGCCGGCGTTGACGTATTTCGTTGTTCTGCTTCACACGTTCCTTGAACCATAAGGTGAGCGCTGAGCGCGCTGATGGCGCACCCATAGCCAGGCCATCTGGACCAGTGTCGTTCGCAGCGTTGGATTGCCGGATTTCGACACCCCCGCTCGTGATCGACCGAGCCGCTCTGCCAAGGTGTCGGCGCGAGGCCCGCATAGCGGCAACCTGTCGTCGGTTGTCGAAGTGACGCGACAGCCCCTCCGACCACAGGACAGCGGCAAACTCCGGCCCGATCCCCTTCAGGTCGAGCAGCATCGCCGGTGCCGGCGAGACAACCTGCGTGACAGCGAGCATGGCATCGCGCTCGGTCTCGACTGCCTTGATCTGCTCGAGCAGAAGTTCGAGCCTGTCAAGTTCCCGGCCGACTTGCGCCTGCAGATGGGCCGGCAAGGGTCGGCCGTCGCCGGTCTTGAGCGCCTCCAATCTCTTCCGCCTGTCGCGGCGCAACGGCTCGTAGCCGGACACGCCCTGGGCGAACAGCAGGCCTTTGACGCGATTGACGTGTCGCACGCGCTCGTTGGTCAAGGCCTTGCGCTCACGCGTGATGCGGTGACGGTCCTCTTCTTCGGGTGTAAGCACTCGGAGCATCGCACACACCCGCGGCTCGCCTCGCCTGTAGGCCAGCAACGCCCGGACCAGCGCCTCGCCGTCGACCTTGTCGGTCTTTGCCCGGCGCCGCCGGCGCGAGGTCGCAATCGAGGCCGGATCGAGGACGTGACTTTTGATTCCTTCGGCCTGCAGCACGCGATGGATCCAGAAGCCGTCGAGCCCGACCTCTTGGATCACGATGATCGGAAAGTGCCGCCCGGTCCGCGCTTGCGCCTTCCTGTTGAGCTCGGCAAATCGCGCCAGCATGCCGGCGACATCGCCGGCCG
This sequence comes from Mesorhizobium sp. M1295, assembly GCF_040318135.1. NCBI lineage: Bacteria > Pseudomonadati > Pseudomonadota > Alphaproteobacteria > Hyphomicrobiales > Phyllobacteriaceae > Mesorhizobium > Mesorhizobium sp. M1295. Next base: position 168,703 of record NZ_JAMYLU010000013.1, on the reverse strand, counting down.
CCACCGCATGTCTCGACATCTTCTCGCCGCCACCCGGCGACAGCGAGGTGATCAACCATTTCGAGCGACTCAATTTCAACGAGACGAAAATTGCGCCAAGATCGGTGCGGATAGCGGTCGGCGCTTTGGATTCGTAAGCTGCTACGGGCATGCTGCCTCCAGGGTAAGGTGTTGATTACGCGACCTCACTTTGCCACAGCCCAGGTCGCTATCCACCCTCCTCATAGGATCTGAGCCCTGACATCCAACGACGGTGCGTTGACCTGCTTGGTCTTCACCAGTGGCTGGATAGCTTGCCGATCGGCTTTGCCGCTTTGTTGGTCAGCTCCGCCATCAAAGACTCCTGCTTGCGGTCGCAGTCGAGCATCTTGGCCGGCAGGTGTCGTAGAGCTCCAGCGACTGGGTCAGGGGCGAAGACATGTTCGTCCCGGTCGCTGCCCTCCAGTGCAGCGCGGAATTGTTTCGATAGAGGAATGCAACGCACATCGCGGTAGGACGGCGCACGCCGCCGAACAGCAGCGCCCCGATGTCCTGCGCCGCCGCGAGACCTGGTTCGATGACCAACTCGATCTCGACCCCGAGAATAGTGAAACGCCCGTCCGCCACTTCGCGGAATCCCTGTCCGGCTTTGCGAAATACGCACACAGGCGGCAGCGTAGGGATCGCTGGCTCAAAATTCACTCGATAGCGACCGGTAGTAGAATGCCGCTTCGTCCAACGTTCATCACAGGATCTAGGCTTGCGCGCGATTGAAAACCTGCCAGACGGCCACCGAATACGTAACAGTCAATTCCGCAAGCCATTTTCTTGATCGACCGGTTCGGCAGATGCAGAGCCGTAACCTCTCCGGGCGCGACGTATTGTTGAACGACGTAGGGGTTGCGGGCGGCCCGGTCAATGTGCTCTTCCCACACCTCTGAAGATGTAAGACTCCCAACCAAAACATGCTCGCCACGCGTCGCGTTAGACGGCTTCAGAACAAGATTGGCCTTATTCTTCCGGATGTAGCCGATAAGCTCTATCCGACGCCGCTCGGGGTCAGTTGTTACTCCCTCCCCAACCAGACGCGTCCACGGAATGTGGCGTGCAATAAGTTCGATCTGCTCGGCGTTGAAGTTCGAGCTGAATTGATCGTCGCTTAATACAGCAAGTATCGCCTTGTCAGCCAATATCCACTGGGATATCCACGGATTTATCGAAACAACCTCTTGAGCCGCGCAGGCATCTAAGTAGTCGCGGGCGTCGCTCGTTGCGATGAGGTCCCTAGGATCGAGTTTGTTGTACACAAGCTCGATTAGGTCGCCGTCAGGTCCGATTAATCCACGATGTGTTCGCTTCATCACACTCGCGTCAAATGTTTCTGCTTTAGATCCTGCGTATCTTAAGCCATTCACAATTAAATCTACTTCGTTCATATAACGGCCGCGAAAGTTGACTACGGCAGCAGTTCTCAGCCGACTCCCGGTTGCTGAGTAATAAGCAGACATCAGCTCCTGAACAAAGCAGCTAGGATCTTTCGCAAAAGGCTGCTTACTTACGTCGAGCGACAGACCATGTGTCAGCGGGTTGGCTATACGTGCCCAGATATTTGCCGCAAGGCCGTTCTGGATAACGCCGCCAGGCGCTTCTGTATTCGTTTCTATTATCTTATAATAGCCATCGCTACCGAAGAGGCCATCCAGTCTGCATATTCTTGCAATAGGCCTATACTTTGGTAGGTTAGTAATCCAGTGGCGTAAATGCTTATAGAATGGAAACATATTCTGTATTTTTTCATCGCCGCAATATAGTTCGGCGACCACATCAAGGAGTTTAATAACCGCCTCAGCGGTTATTCCAAGGTGATTTGCCAAACCGCTATCTATCGCGAAGGGCCGGAGACATACGGGATAGGCCCGCCCCTCAAAGTGCATGCCTGCCTCTGCGATCGCACTGGACAGTTCGTCTTGGGCCCTCCACATCGAGGCTGGATCGCAAGTTGCAAGCTCGCAAAGTCGGCGCTCAATTCGTGCATCCGTCTTACTGATTGCACGCATGTCGGCAATTGTCATGGGCATTTCCCGTATAGTCGACTGGGCTGCTGGTGTTGGGTTGCACGATCCGACATATTCATGGGTCGAGCGCAATCGCTGGAGTGTGGAACTTTCATCCTAACCGCGCCGCCGAGCTCTGTATGTCGCTCGTTGACAGGACTTGAAGATACTGTCTTTGCGTTTTTCGGGAACTGCCAACTCTGGTGGCTTGACGCTGCCCACGATGCGGCCCTTCGGTACCCTTGTGCGGCTCGCCTCTGCGGAAGGTAGGTTGGAGGCTTCTGTGGTTGCCGCCCGTAATGCAAGACGCTTCTGGCCCTTTTTCAACGTGCGATCGAGTGCGGTCTTCTGTCAGGCCTTCATGTGCGGCATTTCCCCGAAGCCGCTGGCCGGTGTGGTGATCTGCAGATCAGGTCCAATTCTCAACATCGAGCACATTGGCTCTTTGGCTCCAACTGGTTTTCGTAATCCAGATCTGTTCGATGCCCATTCGGGTGGTCGCCTTCTCAGACCCCCTTTACTGGCGCCGGTCTGTTTGCTGAAGGTCGTCATGCAGCCGCCGCCGATGCCGGAATCCGATAGGCCTCCTCATTCGTTCGCAGCATCGCACAGATCGCCACCGCCATCTTGTTCGCCAGGGCGATCGCCACGAGCATGCGCGGCTTTCTCGCCAGCATATGCGCCGGCCAAAAATGCGTTGGAGATCCGACCTAGCCAGTTCAAACGTGACATGGCCTCGATGAGCAATTGGCGAATGTCGGCTCGTCCTCCTCGAAACCCGCCCGAGGCGTTCTTTACCTCCAAAGGAATGCTGCCGTGGGACACGGCCCAACCAAGCCGCGAAGTCCCGGCCGCGTTTGAATCTGGCCATGTCCGATGCGAATGTTCAACCGCGAGCGCGGTCAGCGGGCCAACTCCCGGCATGGTCTGCAGCCGCCGCACTGCTTTCGGTCTCTGTCGCCAGCTTCCTGATCTACACCGTCTTGGCCTCGATCCGATCCGTCTTCCATGCGATTTGGTCAACAAGGTCCCGGCATTCGTAGTGGACCAGTTTGGGCAGATTGCTCTTTGGTTCCTCAACAATTTCTCAATGCGAGTGAGGTGGTGGATGCCTTGCCGCGACGACGTGGCCGTATTCGTACAGAATGGCACGCAATGCATTCACCAGATCGGTGATGGACGAGCCGCTGGCGAGCTCGGAACAACACTGCCCGGGCCTGCTGTTCGATTTCGGCTCGACGATTCGCATCTCCGGCCGCTGGGCCGCAATGAAATCCCTCGGCATCGGCGACATCGTTCTTCGGGCGCTTTACGAAAGGCTTTACAAATTGCGGCGCGATCAGATTCCCCTCATGACCGTGCCTGGACATCTCCCGGGTGTGTGAGGCATCACCGCATTTTGACACAGACCCGTCACGATCGACTTCTCCCGTTGGCACCGTCTCGGCGTCAAGCCGAAGTAGGCACCCACACCCGATGAGCGGACAAAGCGCGCAGGATCATCCACCGCCGTGGCGAAGCTGACGGCCGTCAAGACACCAATGCCGGGCACCGTCATCAACCAGCGGCAAGGATCCTGTGTTTGGCGAACCCGAGAAGGTACTCCTCCAACGTTCTGATTTCTTGCTCAATGCGTGCGCGGACAGACGGCGCCTAGGCACACCCGCGCAGAACTCGCGAACGGATTCCTCGTATTTCCTTCCACTGACTTTCCCTTCCATCCTGCCGAATGTTGCTCTGACCCCTGAAACCTGGATTGTTCGAAAGTGGAGTTTTCTGCGGTAACATCCCTTGGCTGGGAGGAGCGGAAGACGATGAAGGCATCGAAGTTTTCGGACGCGCAGAAGGCGTTCATTCTGAAGCAGGGAGCGGACGGGGTTCCTGTTGCCGAGATCTGTTGGCGGGCGAGAATCAGCCAGGCGACGTACTTCAACTGTGTGATGAGTAGAATGTGTCGATCCGGCGGGCATGCCGGGTTCTGGAGTTCGACAGGTCGACCTATCAAGTCCCGCCCGCGATCAGGCCGGCATCGAAGCTCGGATCAAGGACACCTGCGCCACACGGGTCCGCTACGGCTACCGGCGCGTGCACGTAATGCTCACGCGCGAGGGCTGGGATATCAACATGAAGCGCCTATCGAATTACAGGGACTTGGACCTGCAGCTCAGGAACAAGACGCCGAAGCGGCGTGTGAAGGCGAAGCTGCGGGAAGGCCGGGAGAAGCCGTCGGCCCGAACGACGTCTGGGCGATGGACTTCGTCCACGATCAGCTCGCGACGGGCAAGAAGATCGGTGTGCTGACGGTCGTTGACACGTTCACCCGCTCTATCGGGCGGAGGATGTGGCAGGGCACTCGAACAGGTCTGTCCGAAGATCGGCTAGCCGAAGACGATCCGCGTCGACCAAGGCTCCGAGTTCGTCTCCCGCGACGTCGACCTATGGGCCTACGCGAAAGGCGTGACGCTCCGACTTCAGCAGGCCGGGAAGCCCACCGACAACGCCTACCTTCGAAACCTTTAACGGCCGTTTCAGGGCGGAGTGCCTGAACGCCCATTGGTTCCTGACCCTTGCCGACGCCGCCGAAAAGTTGGAGGATTGGCGCGCAAGCTCATCCCCAAGGCCGGCAAACCAGGGCAATTCCGACCCTGGGCATTCCCACGGTCAAGGATCGCGTCTTCCAAGGCGCGGTCAAGACACTTCTGGAGCCAATCTTCGAGGCGCAGTTCTGGCATGTCTCCTATGAGTTTAGCCCCGGACGGAGCACGCATGGCGCCTTGGAGTATATCCGACGGGCTGCCCTCCCGCATAAACGCGATAGGGACACCCCGCGGAGTCGGATGCCGTATCCACGGGCCATCGAGGGCGACATCAAGGGCTGCTTCGACAACATCAGCCATCATCATCTGTTGGACAAGCTACGCAAGCGCGTCGCTGACCGGAGGGTGACGAGGCTGATCGGGCAGTTCCTGAAAGCCGGTGTTCTCTCGGAGGGTCAGTTCCTTCGTACAGAGGCCGGAACCCCTCAGGGCTGGATTATCTCACCACTGCTTGCCAACCGCGCTCAGCGCGATCGAAGAACGGTACGCACGGTGGGTGTATCAGCACACCAAGGCTCATGCCGACCGTCAATGTGACGGGAGGACCGCGGCAGGCAGAGCGCACTACTGGGATCGCATGGCTGGTCGCCTGTGTGTTCCTGCCTGTGCGCTACGTCGATGATTTTGTGGTGCTGGTGTCCGGTACGCAGGAGGATGCTCTCGCGGAGAAGACCGCGCTGACGGACTACTTGCGCCGGACCACAGGCCTTGAGTTGTCGCCGGAAAGACGAAGGTCACGGCCATGACAAGCGGGTTCGAGAGAGCAAAGCGCAGCGCAAAGTCAGGCCTGCGCTGGAGCGCATCGGGCTGGAAGGGTGCTCGCGACGGCTTGGCTTCATGATATTGCTCGCCGAAGGCTTGCCGGCGATCTGCATCAGACGCGGGCTGCCAATGCGTCGAAAAGACCATGCCGAACAAGACCGATCGCAGTGACGCCGCGCGCTGGCGCAGATCATGCGCACTGGCTGGTATCGGCAGATGCATGTCAAGAGCAGGCAGTGCCGGCTATGGCGTTCGTGCTGGTTGCCCGCCGCACGGTGCTGAAAGAGATGCGTTCGATTGAGAACTTAGTTCGGGCGGTCCTGTGCGAGGCTGCCTTCAAGCTGGGCCTGCCGTCGCGCTGCGCGTTGGCCGGCCGCGTGCGTGAGTTAACGGGCGCTGACGCCGAGATGATGGCGATGGTCGAGCCGCTGCTTGCGACAGAGAGGCGCCTCCCTCTCCTGACCCCACCATGCGGCGCGCCCAAGCGCCGACCGCGAAGAGAAGCGAGTAACCCACGGAACGGTCCAGAAAAATTGCAGGACATCTTGAGCAAAACGGCCCAATCAGAGAGGGCTCTTGTTACCTACAACAATGGAATCGCGGACGGCGGCTCGATTCCAAATCGCTATGGGCGCCTGATGTCGATCAGATGCAGTCTGGCAGCCTGATCAGCAGCTCGCAAACTACTTGCAACGAAACCGTTAAATAAATTTGCAGGATCTTTGCGCCTGCACGTCACTCACAAATGCTACGATCACTGCCATGTCTTATGTCGCACGACTAATAGCTCTGACGCACAACACGCAAAGTAGAATCAAACAATGACGACGAGAGCACTCATTCTGGTCGAAAGCGATCCGACGGGGAATGGCCTCCTCTTTATCCAAGCGGCCCACCGTCTTGGTCTTCATCCAATTACCCTGTCGGCCGAACCAGCCCAGTACGAGTATATTGCGGCGGAAAACACTGAAGCAATCCGTGTCGACACAGACGATATTGATGCGCTGATCCGTGAATGTTCCCGTCTAGGGGCCACATATGACATTGCTGGCATTACTTCCTCCTTGGAGGCGTTCTATGCGACAACTGGCAAGCTCTGTGAGTATTTCGATCTACCGGGCCCGAACCCCAGATCAATCGAACGATGCTGCGACAAATTCAGTCAACGTCAGTTCCTTGCGGAGGCCGGCATTCCAATACCTGCTTATCGCTTGGCAGCGAATTCGGCGCACGTACAAAGCTCTGCCGCGGAGATCGGCTGGCCGGTGGTTCTCAAGCCGGCCGTGGGCGCAGGCAGCACAGGTGTCCGATTGTGCCGTAACGCCGATGAAGTGGCCGAACATACGAACTATCTGTTGGGCGGGAAGCACATATGGCGGTCTTTGCCTAGGATACTGGTCGAAGAGTTCGCACAAGGCCCGCTTTATAACGCTTATACAATGGGAAATGAGGTCATTGGGATTAGCGCTGCCGAATTTCAGCCCCCACCGTATTTCGTCTGTCGTGAGACCATCCTGCCGGCCACGCTGACTGATGACGAGCATAAACGTATCGCCGATGTGTCTGTGAGCTGTTTGCGAGGCCTCGGCCTTGGCTGGGGGCCAACCAATATTGAACTCCGGTGGACGAAGCGTGGCCCAGTCGTCATCGAAGTTAACCCGCGTCTTGCCGGCGCCCCCCATCCCCACCTCGTTCAGCTGGCTTACGGTGTCGACCTCATCGCCGAGCACATCAAGCTTGTCATCGGCGACGAATGGGATTTGCGCAAAAGGCGTTTTCACACTGCGGCTGTGCGGAGCCTACTTCCTGATCGCGATGGCATCCTCGATTGGATCGATGGCGAGAGCCGAGCGGCTGCTTTATCAGGTGTCGCCGAGGTGAAATTCTTTGTTGAACCCAAGATGCCGATCGTCAGGAACGGCGATTACCGAGACAAGCTCGGATATATCGTGGCCGCTGCACCCAGCCGTGCTCGGACCGAGGCGATACTTCAGGGGGCCGTCGATTCAATCAACTGGTCGATCATACCATTTCTGACCCATGGCGAACAGGAAGATTCTTCGGGCCAAACCCTCTCATCTCCAGCACTGGCGGCGCTAGGGAAGGGCTGATCGTTGGTCGTGTGCGTCAAGTTCTGCAAAAAGGGGCGGCCATGGTACTGGTCATGCGGCTTGACGCAGAGCGAGCTTTCTTGTGCTCGCGCAGATTATCCATATTGGTGTAGCGGTTGGCCTCCCCAGTTTTCAGGCGCAGGCAGCTTTGGGCGTTGGGGAGTATCCGCACGACATAGGTGCGCCGGCGGATTTCCTCGTTGAGGCGTTCGCATCGTATGATCATGACGGTGCCAAAGCCGGAACGACGCTTTTCGCGAAGCCGGGAGCTATCACCGCGGATGGTGATCACTGTCGAATGATGAAGCAGGCGATCAAGGATCGCGGTTGCCACCACGGGATCGCCAAACACGCTGCCCGATTCGACACCGAGCGATTGGAGGTGATCAGGATCGATCCCCGCTCATGACGCCGCGACACCAGTTGGAAGAACAGATGCGCGGCATTGGCTTCGAACGGGAGATAGCCGAGCTCGTCGATGATCAACAGTTTCGGCCGCGACAGGGTCGTCAGCTGCTTTTCGAGTGAGCCGTCGTCATGGGCCTTGGCCAGTATCGGCACGAGCGTGGCCGCCGTGACGAACTGGACGCTAGGGTTCTGCGGGATCGCCTCGCGCCCGAGAGCCACCCCAGATGTGTCTTGCCCGTACCCGGAGGTCCAAGCAACAGGACCGTGTCGCCATGAGCAATCCAGCGGCAGGTCGCCAGCTCCCGGATTTGGCGCTGATCCAGCGACGGCTGCGCGTCGAAGTCGAAGCCGTCGAGTTCGCGCACAAACGGGAACTGCGCGATCTTGCCTGCCATGGAGATGCGCCGCTCGTCGCGCCTCGCGATCTCGCGCATCACCAGGAAGGCCAAAGCCTCGCGCAAGGTCATTTGCGAACGCGCCGCTTCGTCCAGCAGCGTATCGAGCAGATCCCGGATTGCGGTCAGCTTCAGCTGGTCGAGTTGAGCTGCCAACATCTCGTGATCGACCGCCGTTAACCCCAGCTGCCTCCCACCAGTGCCTCATATTCGGCCAGTGGCCGCAACAGAGCGGAAGGCGCAACGATCTCCGCCGATTGTACCAGCGCAGCAGCGCCGACCAGGCCGGCAAGATGCCGCGCGCTCGATCCGTTGGCGACGTCCCCCGCACAAGGCATGATCCGCCACCACCTCGCCCGCGTCACGCACGATAACGCGGCCGCCCAACACCACGACTTGGACGCTCTCCCCGATCAGCCGCGAGGGAACCGAGTAACTGTTCGTGTCCAGGTCGATTGCGCAGGCCGCCTGGACCTTGCGCACGAGATCACGCAGCTGCCCCAAACGGCGCCCCCGTCCGCCCAGAGGGCGAAGCGCCCCAGCCTCTTCGGCAAAGCGCTCCGCAGGAGCCACGCCGGTCGTGCCATGCACACGCTGATCGGCAATCTCGCGCGTCCACCGGTCCAGATGCGCCTCGAACGCCGCCCAGTTCTCGAACCGGCGGCCAGCAATCGCATTGCGCTTGACGTAGCCGACCTCGCGTTCGTCCTTCCCCTTCGTACGCGCCCGGTACGGCGCACAAGCCCGCGGCGTAAATCCCCAGTAGCGGGCAAAGGCGTGCAGCCGCATGTTGAACCGCACCTCCCGCGTCGTCGTATCGTGATGTTCGACCAGCGCCTTCGGGTTGTCGAACGGTACTTCCGCTGGAACCCCGCCGAAGCGAAGGAAGGCTCCTTCGATCCCCTCGAACCAGTCCGCCTGGCGCTCCCGAAGCGAGGGACGGATATGCAGCCGACGCGAGTAACCCAGCGTTGCTACAAACAGGTGCACACGAAAACGCTCGCCGCCGATCCACGCCCGCGTGTCGTCAAAGTCGATCTGCATCTGATGTCCCGGCGCCGTCTCAAACCGAACCGTCGTGCGCTTCTGCGCCCTCAACTCCCGACGCCAACCCTGCACCCGGAGCTCCACCGAACGAAGCCCTATGACGATCCATGTTCGCTCTCCAGTTCCTGGCGCATCACATCGGCATTGCCGCCATAGCGGAAGAAGCGCTCCCGCAGCCAATCGTCCAGTCCGTCAAACGCGGTCGGCCGCACAGGCTTGCGAAACGGAACAGTCCCGCCCTCGCTTAGATACCGAGGCACCGTGTTGCGAGCGCACCCGAATTCGTTCGCCCGTCGGTTCCCCAGCCAAGCTCATGCAGCGGCAGCATCGCTGCCACCTCTTCAGGCTGAAGGATCTGCTCTCCCTGCATCGTTCTCGACAATGCAGGAATCGCCCAATCGCAATCGCCATCCATGCCTCCTCTCATAACCGAGGGGTCAGTTCTTCATTTCGTCAGGGGGTCAGTTTCTCAATTCGGCCGACACCACGCCAGCGGCTTTCTGCCTGAGGTCTCGGTTTTCCGATGAGAGGACGTGATCGTCCGTGCCGGACAAATATAGCATAAGGAATGTGCCGGCACGACCGCCGCCTCGGTCCGCTCCAAACTGGCGCCGTGCTCCACGCAGTCAAGGCGTGGCCTGGAAACCTCGCAGCCGGCCGTGCCGCCATCGCACTGCCAGCCTTGACTGCGTCTCGACACGCTCGCACGGGAAATCCTGTGGGCCGGGACGAAGAAAACAAGCTCACCTGAGCCGAACAATGGCCGCCCCGGCATCGATCCCGAGGTGGCTGTCCACCTGATGCTCGCGGGTTTCCTGCTTGGAATTGTGCATGATCGCCCGGCTGATGCCGGGAGGCGCACGTCAACATCGCGATCCGGTGGTTTGTCGGCTACGGCCTCCATGAGGCATTGCCCGATCATTCTTCGTTGACGAGAATCCGCCAGCGCTGGGGTGAAGAACGGTTCCAGCGGATCTTTGAGCGCACTGTACAAGCCTGTATCCACGCCAAAATCGCCAAGGGCGAAGTCATTCATGTCGATGCTTCGCTAATCCGCGCCGACGTCAGCTGGGATAGCTTGGCGGTGCGCCATCTTGAGGCGGTGAGCGACAGCGAATGCAGATGCGGAGGCAGCGATCAGAAAAAAGCCGCAAGACAGGAAAGTTCAAAAAAGTCTGCATCACGATCCGGATGCGAGCACTAACGCCCGGAACCGCCGTCTGGAGCCCGCCTACAAACAGCATACCATCGTCGATGATCTGCGCGGGGTAGTTCTCGATGTTGCCATGACCACCGGGGAGATAAACGAGGCACAGATGATCGTCCCGCCATGGTGTCGACCGGATTATCTGTTAGCACCGTCACTGCCGACGCCGGCTATGCCTACGCGAAAGTCTTGGGAGCGTTCGAGCGTCGCGGCATTGATGCGTTGATCCCGGCCAAGGCAGAGCCGATCCGTAGCCCGGTACCGCTTCGCCGCTTCCGCTGCAATGCCAAGCACAACATATTGAAGGTGTCTGCGGGGAAAGATCCTACGTCCGACTAGGCCGGTGAAACACGGCCGCTTCTTCTATTCGCGCTCCAGTGAGTGCGCCGGTTGCGACCTTGCCTCCCTGTGTCTTTCCAAGGGGCGCGTCAACAAAGCGGTTGTTGTGGGTGACGGTTATCCCGCGCTGTTGAGAGCGCGCAGGCGTCGAGAGTGATGGTGGAGGATCAACGTCTCTACCAACGCCACCGGTGGCGCTCGGAAGGCTTCCATGGCGAGGCGAAGAACTGGCACGGCCTGGCCCGAGCGATCCGATGGTGTCAATGACCGTGGAATCCGGACCCCGTTGCCGCTTTGTTTGACCAATTCCCGGGATTGTTGCTGTTGATGCACCTCTGAATCTGGTTGACGAGACCTGACACGGGCATCCGGGAGTTCTAACATCAAGGCCGCCGTTGTCTCGGATCAAATGTAGGAAGCTGGCGGTCTTACTTTCAGTCTTGGTCAGTGGCGTTCCTTCGTGGGAATCAGGTGACGTTGAACACCACCAGCCTGCCATGACCGCCCGACCGACAGCACCCGCGGCCACCCTGACCCGATCGACCGGACAATTGGTCTGATGCAACGAATGTCTCTTCTCAAGCTCCGGCCGGTCAATGACCTGAGAGCCGCCGGTAATAGCGAGAGATGCTCGGCTGGCATCGCCCACGCCAAAGTCGTTCAGCGACGCATCGGATTTCGTTTGCGATAGACCACGTGAGACCGCAGCCAGTGGCCCTCGCCGAACTGCGGGTTCTCATAATCGCTCACCGGATCATAGATCATGCCGATCCTCTGCATGACTTTTTGGCTCGGCTCGTTCTCCTTGGCCGTGAAAGCTGAGACCTCCGGCAGACCGATTGACCAAGCGTAGTCGAGCCATGCGCGCGCGCCCTCCGAGGCGAGCCCTTTGCCCCAATGCTCCTTTGCGAGCACCCATCCGATTTCGACGCGTGGCTGGCCGGGATTTGCCGCCTGCCTCGCCTGCGGGAGTAAGCCGAGCCCGATCATACCGATAAGCTCGCCGCTGCCCTTCAGCTCCGCCGCCTGAAAATCAAAGCCGTTGGTTCGGGCACGCTCAATTGCAACCTCAATCTCGACATTCGCTTCCTCCGCCGTCAGCACTTTGGGATAGAAACGTCTGACGTAAGGATCACCGTAAATCGTTGCCATTCGGCTCCGGTCTTTGTCCTCCCAGGGACGCAATATCAGACGGCATGTTGTTAGCATCATCACCGGCGGCACCTTTCGCGCGTGGATGTAAGGGACGATGCTCGACGCCTTTGAGGGCTTCGACAGAGTCCAGGGACGAGGAGCCGTTCCGTCGGCTGGAGGTCTTCACTGGTTCGGGTCGGCGGCGTGAGTGGGCCGCAAGGGCCTCGTTCACAATCGCCCGAACACGGCGCAGCGGATGATCGCGCCCGCACCCGCGCCTTGAGATCCACGTAGCTTATATGAGGAGTGTCAAGGGCTTTTAGGGCTCCGCTTTTTGGGTCCGTTGGTTTTGCGGTATCCATGGTCTGAGCCTGATTGCATGACGCTGCTCGTTCCCCGAGCCAGATCCAACTTATATACGGTCGCTGTTCGCAACAGTTGCACCAACATCGCGCTTGCGGCGGACAAGACTCAGGAGGACGAGACCATTCTGAGACAACGGCATTTAAAGCCACGCTACGTGCCGGTTCGTCCCCCTTGGATCCGCCAGGACTGATCAGGTCCTGGAAGATGGCAGAATTCGATAGGTGTAGCGCATCAGGCAACCGACACGATCGCGCCCTCGATGACAACGCCGGCGTTGACGTATTTCGTTGTTCTGCTTCACACGTTCCTTGAACCATAAGGTGAGCGCTGAGCGCGCTGATGGCGCACCCATAGCCAGGCCATCTGGACCAGTGTCGTTCGCAGCGTTGGATTGCCGGATTTCGACACCCCCGCTCGTGATCGACCGAGCCGCTCTGCCAAGGTGTCGGCGCGAGGCCCGCATAGCGGCAACCTGTCGTCGGTTGTCGAAGTGACGCGACAGCCCCTCCGACCACAGGACAGCGGCAAACTCCGGCCCGATCCCCTTCAGGTCGAGCAGCATCGCCGGTGCCGGCGAGACAACCTGCGTGACAGCGAGCATGGCATCGCGCTCGGTCTCGACTGCCTTGATCTGCTCGAGCAGAAGTTCGAGCCTGTCAAGTTCCCGGCCGACTTGCGCCTGCAGATGGGCCGGCAAGGGTCGGCCGTCGCCGGTCTTGAGCGCCTCCAATCTCTTCCGCCTGTCGCGGCGCAACGGCTCGTAGCCGGACACGCCCTGGGCGAACAGCAGGCCTTTGACGCGATTGACGTGTCGCACGCGCTCGTTGGTCAAGGCCTTGCGCTCACGCGTGATGCGGTGACGGTCCTCTTCTTCGGGTGTAAGCACTCGGAGCATCGCACACACCCGCGGCTCGCCTCGCCTGTAGGCCAGCAACGCCCGGACCAGCGCCTCGCCGTCGACCTTGTCGGTCTTTGCCCGGCGCCGCCGGCGCGAGGTCGCAATCGAGGCCGGATCGAGGACGTGACTTTTGATTCCTTCGGCCTGCAGCACGCGATGGATCCAGAAGCCGTCGAGCCCGACCTCTTGGATCACGATGATCGGAAAGTGCCGCCCGGTCCGCGCTTGCGCCTTCCTGTTGAGCTCGGCAAATCGCGCCAGCATGCCGGCGACATCGCCGGCCGCCACCGCATGTCTCGACATCTTCTCGCCGCCACCCGGCGACAGCGAGGTGATCAACCATTTCGAGCGACTCAATTTCAACGAGACGAAAATTGCGCCAAGATCGGTGCGGATAGCGGTCGGCGCTTTGGATTCGTAAGCTGCTACGGGCATGCTGCCTCCAGGGTAAGGTGTTGATTACGCGACCTCACTTTGCCACAGCCCAGGTCGCTATCCACCCTCCTCATAGGATCTGAACAGTTCGCCAGTTTGATCGTTGCCGCCTGGCACCTGCCCTACCGGAAAGCGCCGATGACCACCGACACGCCGCTCGCTCGCTACAGCGCTACTAACGGCGCGCTCGCGAGCGGCTTCGTAACCGCCGAGCTACACCACCTGATGGGACACGACCCTAAACCATCGCTGCTCGCTTCGAGCACTACCCCAGGACCGACACATTGCCAAATCAACGCGCCAACACCATTGACTTTGTCCTCACATAGACTTCTTCAGGCAAACAAGTGCCCATCAATAAGTTCCTTCACTCTCAGTTTGCGGTGCATCTCGGCGCGCATCCAGCGTTGCCGTATGTCCGCGCATGCCAGATCCGTGTCCCGAAACAGCGTTTTTGCTACTGAAATCTGGTCGTCGGTTGATCTTTTAGCGGGCCCTCCTCCGAACCGCAGAACGTCCCTGCACTCTTCAAGACTCGCCGGCAACGCATCAGCGAGATGCCTAGCCAGCTCACTTCGGCGCTCCGCCACGCAGCCATCCTGAGCCAGGCGTTCCGCGATCTCGCCAATTAGTGTGTGGGCACTCCTGAAAGGAATGCCTCGCGACGCCATCCGTTCGGCAGCAACGGTCGTCATCGCTGAGCCGTCTTCCAGATTGTCACGCATCGACCGAATGTTGAACGACATAAACTTCAAGATTAGCGACGTGAGGGTTACGGATCGCTTCAGCGCTTCTTCTGCAAGGCTCAGTGAAGAGCATCCGTAGTTGCTTACCTCGATTGAGTTACTGAAAGGTGCTTTGGATGTTGCCGTCGCTGCAGAAACGTACGCGCCAATTACGGTGCTTGCCGACCCTTTGATGTGTTCAAGCAGAAATGGGTTCTTTTTTTGCGGCAGCATGGAAGAGCCGCCAGCAAGATTGTTAGGGATGTCGATAAGCGCAAACTCCCGCGTTGTCCAAACTTGCAGGTCCTGGGCCACACGGCTGAGCAAAATCGAAATACCAGCGAAGAGCGAAAGCGCTTGTAGGTGATGGTCACGGCTCGCAACAGCATCAAGTGAGTTGATTGATGGCAGTTCGAATCCCAGAAGATTTGCTGTCTTTGTGGGATCTATAGCCATGCTGGTGCCTCCGCCGGCACCTGCCCCCATAGGGCAGTTCCGGATGTCTTCCAGCAGGCAATGGAGGCGCTGGCGCTCGCGCCCCAGAGCGAAGAACACGCCAAGCAGATAGTGCCCTGGCGATCCAGGAAGTGCGATCTGGTACTGACTGTACAACGGAGCCACAAGTCTCGATGCTTCCTCCACTCGTTGAAGCATGACATCTTGCACAGTTCCTATCTGTTGCGAGATGGAACACGCAGCTTCCCGAAGCACCAGGAGAGAAATGGCCGCGTTCAAGTCGTTGCGGGATCTCGCAAGGTGCAGCCAGCCGGCCCTTTCGGGGCCAGCTCTCGCGGTAAGTTCTGCCTCATAAGCTAGATAGACACCACGGGGAGCAACGCGGCCCTCCAAACACTGAAAGCGCTCGTCCTGAAGTGCCAAGATATGCTTGAGGAGATCGGCAGCCACTGCTTGGCTGACCAAGCCCTGGTCGGCAAGCATCACCAGATGTGCTTCGTCTATGGACGCTTGGTGCCGCAGAAGGCGGCCGTCCCGCGCGATTTCGATCGGCGGAGCGAGCAACTTCATCGCTTCGGGATGCAGGTTCCACTTGCTCTGGCTTGACCCAACGACTTTGTCGTTGTCCGCTTCGCAAGCAGCCGCCTCAATATCGATCACAATGGAATCGATCATCCGTTCAGCCGCCATTGCGGCGGCATTGAGTTCATCCGCAACCCCTATGGCGTAGGCTACTCGGTCTCTAAAATCGCCATTTATTTGAAGTTCCTCTCCTTCAGATTTCAAAAGTCCCGCCTCAGGGACTGTCGCATCTGGATCTTGCGAAAAGCTAAGGTATTTGAGCCTGCCGGGCTTATCAGCAAGGCGGAAACGGATGGCTCCCGCTCTTGTGCTCGCTCGGAGGGGCGTGAACGCTTGCCCTGCGTAAAGTTCGATTACCATGTCCAGGACTGACGTACCCACCGCGTGCGAGAGCATGACTGGGATCATTCCTCCGGCCAGCCTGGGATTGACCTCGATGATGATTGGGCCCGACTCTGCTATCACGAACTCTACATGAGCCGGTCCGAACTCCAGGCCCAGGGCCGACACGGCGCCCGCCGCAAAAGAGGCCAGTTCTTTAAGGGATGGCTCAGGAAGGGGAGCCGGGAAGTCGTGCCCTACTTCGACGAAGCAGGGAGTGGGCCCCTTGTGCTTTGCAAGAATTCCAAGGCAGTGCAGCTCCCTGTCGTGGGCAATTATCTCTGCAGAGTATTCTTTCCCTTCCACGTATTGCTGAATGAGTATGTCGGGACTGGTGAGCTCCACTTGATCTAAGAGTGCGTTCTTTGCGCCCTCAAACGCTTTGATGGCGGCTGTGGCACTATGGCACAGCCGCACGCCGCTACTACCGCTTCCGGAGACTGGTTTCACGACGACGGGCAGAGTGACTTGGGTAAGAATGTTCTCAATGTCTGAGATGGATGTGGCTAGCCGAGTTGCAGGAATCGCGAATGATTGTCGCTGCAACTCGAGCGCTTGCTTCCATTTATTTCGGCATGTGACTATGGCCTCTGGACTGACTGCTGGTAACCCCATTGCGGTCGCGGCACGTGACGTAGTTTCCATGAAATAATCCGACGATGAGTATATTCCCTTCAGCCTTGCTATTTTGCTAGCCACCCCGATAACGTCATCCGGATTGCGAGTTTCAGCTTCGATCACTTGAGGCGCCGCGGAGTCTTTTAGAAACGGGTAGCGCGCTCGATTGCGTACAACGAGATACGGTTCAAAACCCAAGGCTCGGGCCCGCTTCAATAATAATTCGCCAGTGCCCGTCGTGTTGCTTTCTACGAAAAGGAAGCTACCTCGGCTCATCAAACTTGCTCCAGAACGTTTAAGACAGCTTCCCGGCTTTTCCGTCTCCAAAGATATCGGTTCCATGGTGGGAGAGCCGTCGACGGATGATTTTCGGTCGCCGGCGCATCCAGCGGATCACCTTCGTTTAGACATCCGTTCTGCTTGAGCCACTCGCGGTCGTACGCAGCTTCGACGTAGCGGTGGCCTTCATCCGGACAAATGACGACTATGGTCTCTTCTGGATACTGCCGAGCGCGCCACCGCCCCACGATGTAACTCGCCCCGGACGTCGGACCGGCGAAGACGGCGTGCCGCTCGTGGAGGGTTCGTGTGGCAGCAAATGCGAGAGGAGCCGAGATGAGATGCACCTCGTCATAAAGTTCATGCTTCACATTCTTGGGGACAAGACTGTTCCCCAGCCCCCGCAGTTTCCGTTCGCCATCCGTTTGGCCGAAAATTACGCTATTGAAGGTGTCCACTCCGATCAGGCGTGCGCCAGGCGCCTTTTGGCGGAGTCGCTCTATCGTCCCGCAAGTAGAACCGCCTGACCCTACAGACCCGACCAATGTTATGTCCGGGCCCAACATCTCCGATATTTGGTCGGCGAAGAGCTTATAGGCTGCTGGGTTATCCGGTGTTTCGTACTGCCGGGGCCAGAAACAGGAGCGGCCCGACTGTCTCATCCTGGCCTCTAACGCATCAAGACGGCTTCTTTGATAGCCACCCTGCTTCGCCTTTTCGGTTATTATGAAGACTTTGACCCCCAACGAATTCAGCCTGTTTTCCAGACCCTTGTCCATCACTGGGTCTGTGAAGATCTCAAGTTGGAATCCACGTTCGCGGCACACTACCGCTAAGCCCAGTGCGAAGGTTCCGCTGGAAGTCTCGAGCACTTTCATGCCGTGCGTCAAAGTCCCGCGGGCCAGGGCATGCTCAATGATGTACTTGGCGGGAAGAAGCTTCATGAACGCGAACTGCGCAACATATAGGTTTGTTTCACACCTTATGACGCTGGGAAGAACATAGGCATCAGAATAGCCGGAGAATGGCACGCGTTTGCGGAAAGCGTTCATCCTGCTCACCTCACTGACAGCCAGCCATGGTCAGATGTATTTTTGCCGACTCGTCGAACACCGATACATCGGCGAGCACGGACTGGAGTTTGAGTGGAAAGTCAGCCGCCATTCGATCAAGCAGAATTCCGATCATTGTGCCGCTGTGGGCGACTATGACCCCGAGAGCGTCAGTAGCCTCGGATGCTTTCAGCATGGAGTTCAGACGCTGCTTCGGAGCCCGCTCCTGATGCAGGAGCGCGCTGGCCGTGGCTATTTTGCCTATTGTGGCCGTGTCACCCTGTGGAATCGCTGTCCGTGCGCGGTCGAGTAATTCGTGATATTCTGCCCGTTGATTGGCGGAGATTTCACCTCGCCGTTGATCATAGTCCACGGTCTCGACCGTCCCTCCTTCATCGATACCTACGACTGCAAGCGGCGGCATTTGCCCAAGGAAGGAGAGAAGGCGACATGATCGCTGCTGATATGCAACCACCCCTGGGTACATCACCCCGTCCGAAGGCTCGATCTCCGACATCAGTTTTTCGATCAATGAAGTGCGAATCCTACGCTTAAAGCAGCGCGCGATTGACCGTGCCGTCGCAACAAGATCCGCAGACGAACTCGCCAGTCCTTTGCCTTCGGGGAGTTCCGATTGCAAAAGCAGAATTCCTCCTGAGGCCTCGAGCGCAATCACAAGATTCTCAGCCAGTCGTTTTGCTTTGACTTTATGTGACGGATAAACGGTCACTGATTTTGTGCCCGCAATCGGCATGAAGTGTGCCCTCGCAAAGAGTGCGATCGGCATCGTGACCAGGAAGTGAGGGTCCCGGGGAACGGAGCCCGCTGGCAGCTGGCCTTGCAGCAACTCGCCGAATGTGCCGCAACAAAGAGCCTCGCCGGAACGAACCCTCGGCCGCTGCGCATCCTCGGCGATAATCTGGGCTGCGTCTGCGCCATCGAACGTCTGGTGACACATATATGGGCCCCAGACTTCATCGGCGGCCGCTTCGAGAAGTTCTCTCGTCGACATGCTTGGGTCGCTTCCAGAAGGGATGGCATATGTAGACTTTTGGTTTGTCATATTCTTGTCAGGTGCATTGAATGTGCGTCTAGCATGGCACGGCCGAAACTCATCAGAATTGGCGCGCGTTTCGGTTCGGATACTTTGATTACCTAGGCACCTACGGCCCGTTCGGTGAACGTAGCATTGGCAGCGCGTTTTGTTCGCAAAGCTTCTGTGAAATCACTTGTAAGATCTGTTGCGCTTTATTGTCAGCGGGCGAGGCATGGAGCAACCGACGAAACGCGTTGGGCGCCCGCGGGGGCGCCGCTTCAACCAATCAGTGGTCCTGCTTTGCCCTTAATCTGATCGGCAACGGTGCACCAAGTTCTGAAGAGCCTATCCAACGTGCAGGTCTGCCTCCTTCGCCGAAGGAGGCAGACTTCGGAGACAGCCGGTGAAAGGGTTAGAAGCTACCCCGGATTACGTCAGCTTACGCTCTGTCGCGTCGGCAAGGCGAAACGGCCATTTTGCTCATCAGACGCGATTTGGTCATGGTTGGCTACGTGTGCCTTCTGCATGAGCGGTTACGTCAGCGCAGTCCGGCGAAAGCTATGGCGTGGCCCGTCGCTTTACTTTGACAAGGTCAAGCGCAATCATGCTCTTGAATTTCCGCACGTTCGAATCGGTGTTTAGCTTCGTATTAACAAACGCCTTGAAAGCCTCGACGTCATCCACAGCCAGGACTAGGACGAAATCGGCGCTGCCCGTGGTCAGGTAGCACTCGGTCACCTCCGTAGCGGCTTGCATCAAGCGCTTGAATCTTTCGACAAGCTCGAGACATATTCGATCAAGCTCTACGAGCACTATAACCGTGATCAATTTACAACGAACCTTTCGACCTAGGACCAAAGCTTGCCGATTTCAGAAGCGACGTTGCAGGAAGCTCAAGATCTTTGCCGCCCCAACGCCTCAAGCTAGGTCGGCATGGCAGACCGTAACACGGGGATCGTTTGGGCGATCATCAAACCGTGGCGGCCCCGGAGAGCCATGCGCTCACCTGATGCTCCTTCCAGTTGGAGGCGCGCCGCTGCTGGCTAGCGCGCGTCAAAAGCGAAATGCAAGTCAGTTCAACCGCCTGCGCACTACATCGGACGTGTTTCAGTCGGGGGGATATGCAAGTACCGTGCCGAGCAGACAGCTCTTGAATTTCGTCTTGGGTAAGACTTGAGACAAACAATGTTGGTAGGATCTCTGATAAAGCTGTCGAGCTCCGGACAATGGCTGATGGGCTTTAGCGCGAACACTCCTGGCCTATTCGGCAGACGTTCTTCAGCTTCCCGCTAGCACCTAACGTGAATCCTTATCGAAGCGGGCTACTTCTTCGCAAAAACTCTCCTCGAAGAGTCCCCTGCCCCGGAAGGCTCAATCGGCGTGGTGTTCCAGTTCGGTGGGGTCTCCGAGAGTGTTCCGGACGAAGAAGTGGCCTGCTGCCGGTTTCGTGGAGACCGAGATAAGGTGTTTGACGGAATTGGAGAGTGGGAATGCAAAGAAGGAAGTTCAGCCGCGAGTTCAAGCTTGAGCGGTGAGATTGATCAAGGATCGGGGCGTTGCTGTGGGTTAGGCTGCTCGCGATCTCGATGTCCACGAGAATGTGCTGCGTAAATGGGTGCGCCAGCTATCGGCCGATCCGCAGCATGGGTTTCCCGGTCATGGGCAGATGAAGCCTGAGCAGATCGAGATCGATCGGCTGCGCAAGGCAGGCGGAGCGACATTCTAAAAAAGGCCGCAGCCTACTTCGCGAGGGAAGTGACATGAGGTTCGCTTTTATCGCGAGGCACCGGAACATCTGGCCGGTGGCATGGCTGTGCGAGGCTCTGGATGTGTCGCGCTCAGGCTTCCTGCTTGGCTCCAACCGCAGTCCCAGCGCTCGTTCCCGGCACGACGAGATCCTCGTGTCCAGGATCGACCGCAGTTTCAAGAGCAGCGACCGAACCTACGGCGCCAAGCGCGTCTGGCATGACGTGCTGGCCGAGGGTCTGTCCTGCGGCCTGCATCGCATTGAGCGGCTCATGCGGGAGAATGGGCTACGTGCCCGGCCGCGAGGCCGCGGACTGCCGAAAGATACTGGCGAGCGCTCGGCAGTGTCGGACAACCTCCTTAACCGCGCCTTCGAGGCATCGGCGCCAAACCAGAAATGGATCGCCGGCAAACCAGCGCGCAGTTGCGGTGTTCAGCTCCCGGCCAGTGGTGAGGGAATCGTGATACGATGCGGCTTCGGTCCGAACGCGGCCTGCCGCGCTGAAACGACTCTCTTCCTCGACCTGACGCCGGCTCGAGTATCGGTGTTTTGAGCGCATTGAGGACGCCTGGGCCTTTGCCGGGCCGTTGGTCTGCGCGTTACGGATCGTCCGGCGAGCAGACCCCCGAGCGCGCGTTAGAGCCGTCCGGGGAGTGTTCTTTGCGACAGTGCGGGGCCGACGATTGTCAGGTCGTTGCAGATCGCCCGCTGTTGCACCGCGTCACCGACGCTGGCCTGATCGCACTTGACAATATCGACATCATAGCACCGCCACGTGGCTCTCAGCAGTTTGTGAATTTCCCTGGATGTTTTTTCCAGGCTGGCTGTGTCCTGTGAAAATGTCTCGATTTGCCTGTACCGTTTTTCAAATCTGGCAATCGCCTTTTGCGTATTGTTCAAGCCATTCGGGGATGCCATCGCCTAGCGGGCGGAGGCGACATAACGACCAGCGGAGGCGACATAATCAGGACGGACAGATATGCGCCGACCTCGGCGCACAAGCCGGCAGCTGTTCTGACGTCCCGATCGGAGTGGTCAGGTCCTGCTACACTGAGTAGGCTTTTGAAGGCCATCTGACTGCTTCTCCCTGAGTATGTCGCGCCCTTAGCGGGTTTCGAAGCCGCACGACCTGCACCACGACGCAGATAGGGAGTGGCACCCCCCCTGCCCAATCTAGTCGTCCGGCTTCTCCAGCGAGTAGCCGGCCGACCTGACGGTGCGGATGACGCTACCTGGCGAGGCCGCCTTCAGCGCCTTTCTGATCCGGCTGATATGGACGTCGACAGTGCGTTCACCGATATGGATATTGTTCGGCCAGGCCGCGTCGATCAGCTCGTCTCGGCTGAAGACCTTGCCGGGAGCCTCAAGAAATTGCCGCAGCAGGTTGAATTCGAGAGGTCCGAGATGGATGTCGTGGCCATTACCTCGAACCCGGTGAGCATCGAGCTTCATCTCAAGCGTGCCGCAGCAGAGCCAGCTGCCGTTTTCTATCCCGTTTGAACCCGGCTGTGGCAGCGCCAGCTTCGTGCGTAGACAGTCAAGCAGCTTGGCCGGCGCGAAGGGCCGCACAAAGCTCTCGTCAATACCTGCCTTCAAGAGATCGAGGTGCTGGTTCTCGGCGCCGGGCGCGATCAACGCAATGACGGGCAGGCCGCCGGTCCGGGGCTCCCCCTTGAACCGGGCGCAGATTGTGGAGCCTGTCGCGCTTGCTGGCCCGCAGTCCAGCACTACCGCCTGGAGCTCCCGTTCATCGGCCAATGCAAGTGCTTCCTTCACGCCGCCTGCCGGCTCACTCGTGAAGCCGTCCACTCCCAGAATGTGGCTGAGGAACAGATACAACTCAGCATCTTGCGAACAGATCAGTACCAGTGGCTTCATCAGCGCTACCCCAAGAGCCACATCGGCCTCGACCGCCTCGATTGAGAGGGCTGGCCATCGCATGTCCTCAAGGCCTGACATGATCCCCTTGATCGAAAATAGGTTTCATCACGCCCGCGCCACCTTGGGATAAGCCTCAATGGCTGCGGTGGCATCGCCGGCCAGTTGGGTACCTGCCGCGGCGAGTTTCCAGAACGTCTCGAAGCCGAACCGATGGACGTCGCGCAGGGTCTTCGACAGAACGACCAACCGCCCGGCCGTGAGAAGCACGCGCCCGAAGCCCTCATGGCTCATCTCCATCATCGGCGATGCCATCAAGCCGGAGCGCTCCTCGATCGCAAGCCCGACGGCGGTGTAAAACATCTGGAGCCTCCACAGCACGTCCGGATCGGGATCGCCGATGATCGGGATCGCACGGCGCTGTTCCCTGGTGATGATGAAGTCGCCCAGCAGCTCGACGTCCGATTTGCCTTCCCAAGACCCGTGGGAATCATGAGCCCGGACCAGCCGCACGAGGCATTTGACGAACGGGGTGGCAAGGGCCGCCTCCTCTTCCGCGACAGCAGGGCTAACCACGGCGTCAGACATTTCGCCCACTCCTCATTTCAGTCCTCGTCCTCGAAGGACGGTTTCTGTTCGGCGATACCTGCCTGCGCCAGCACCTTGAGCAGCCAAGGGGGAGGACACCTCCTGAGCATCATCTGCGTGCGCACCAGCACCTCTTGGATGGTCTGGGGCTGCGGCACTCTGATCGGATGGATCTTTGCGGAAACAAGTTTGGCTGCCGAAGGTCCGCCGATCGCCAGACAAAACAGCAGATGACAACCCTTCAGCGCCTCCACCTTCGCGGTGATGCGGTCATCGCCCTCAGGGTGCTTTCCGCTCTCGTCGGAAAAGTCATCGAAGGCTACGGCTTCGATGAGATTCCACTCCTCGCGTCCCACGTCGTAGACAGCAAAGCGCCTGGCCGAACCGAAATGGGCGTTGAGGTTCTTCATGTCCTGCGTGGCGATCGCCACGCGCACTGCGCCGGCTTGGCGTTCCGGCGTCGGTGCGTGAACCTCGTCAGTGACGAGCGAGAGGCGACGGACGGAGCTCATCTGGGATTTCTCGCTTACGGAGTGGGTCAAGTGCCTCAGGCGTCGGCGCGTGCCGGTCGGCTTCAAAAATGTTGGCAACCTCGAAGATCAGGTCGCGGGTCCCCTGGTAGAGGATTGTGAGCTTGTGCTGGCCCCCGAGCCGGTCGAAGATCGGGAAGCCGACCCGCATGAGCGGAATGCCGAGGCGCTGCGTCGCCTGGCGGCCGTGGGAATGAGTAACGAAAAGATCAGCGCTGGCGCCGAGAGCTTCCAAATCGCCGAGATCCCCGATTTGAACCGACTGCGCCGGTACTTCCTCCAAAATTTTCGACATATCGGTCGTGGTGACCGCCGCCGCGATTTCGGAGCCCATTCCGATGAAGAAGCTCGCGAGTTGGTAGAGTTGGTCTGGTTCAGCAGCGATCGCAATTTTCTTGCCTCCAAAGTGGAAATGTCCGTCGAGCAACGCGTCCTGCAACTGCGCCCGCCGACGGCGCACCCCAGCCGGGGCCGCCGCGCCCGAAACCGCGGACAGCAGCGAGACGAAGCGGTCGGCGTCCTTCAATCCAGTCAGCGACCGGAACAGCACGTAAGGCACGCCAGTCAGCCTCTGCAGCAGCTCGGCCGGGCGGCGCATATGCTCACCGATGACGATGCATTGCTCGGCCGTGCCAAGCTCGCGGATGTCCTCGACACTGGTGCCGCCATAGGTGGTCGTGACCCAGCGGTCGGGCACCGTACCGTCGAGCGAGCCGGAGATGTCCGGCAGGATCACGGGCTTCAGTCCAAAGCTTTCAACCATCTCACGCAAATGCTCGATATCAGCCACAGTGAGGTTCCAGCCAGGCAGGATCACGATCTTCTTCGACTGCCGCGCCTGCTCGCCGGGACGCGTAATCCTTTCGATCATCGCGGTGACAGCCTTGGCCCAGCCCTCTTCGATCGCGCCGTCGAAATCCGGTGTGTTGGCTAGCACCACCTCCGTACCCGCGAGTTCTTCCGTGCGCTTCAGCCTGATATTGGCGATATCTCCTGCGCAGTCTTCGCCCCGGGTTTCCACCAGCGCCGTCGTGCAGACCCCGATCAGCGTTGGCTTTGCGCGGGCCTTGAGGTTGAGGACCGCCTCTTCCAGATGGTCTGCCCCGCCGAGAATCGTCGCCACCTCGTCCATCGCAGTTGTCTGCAAGGGGATGGCTTCCTTGAAATGCCGCACGAAGAGCACGAGCGCGAAGCTGGTGCACCCCTGGCTGCCGTGGAACAACGGCATCGCGCCGTCGACGCCAAGAAAGGCCAAGGCGGCACCCAGCGGCTGCGATGACTTCAGCGGATTGACCGCCGCCGCTTTGGTCTGGGGAAGGATGCGGACCATCGGCTTCCTCAACACTCGCCGAAATCGTCGGCCGTCGTGCCGGCGAATTCCTGGACAACATGCAAGGTCGCGGTCTCGCTTTTCGTGCTCGGCAGTTCCTCCCTCACCGCAGGCTGGCGATCCCATGGTGCCGGTTCCCGCACCTGGCGCCAGATCGGGTTATGAATGGCGAGGTCGATCTGGCGTACGAGTTCCACCATGCCGTCATAGCCGGCGTAAGGATGTTGGCGCTCCTGGTTGATATCGAGCCAGGGTGTCTTGGCCTTCAGCGCGATGAACTGCGTGCGCCCGCCCGACAGCATGATATCGGCCTTGTGTTCTGAGAGCATGGCGTAAAGCTCGCGCGGCGCCATCTGCTCGAATATGTGGTTGTCGTCCTTGAGTATCTGCTTGATGCGCTCCTTGTCTTCGACGGTCGACTTCTTGACAGAGGTGCCGACGATCTCGATGCCGATCTCCATCAGCGCATGGACAACCGACCAGGACTTCACACCGCCGGTGTTGAGCAGCACGCGCTTGCCTTCGAGCCTCGGCCGGTAGGCCGCGAGCTTCTTCCAAGCGATCGCCTCCTCCTCTGCAATCAATGCCTCGGTGCGGCCGAGGATCTCCGGATCGGCACCCTTCTTCACGAGCAGCTGAGAGATCTGCCGGAGTGCTTCCGAGGTGTCGGTGATGCCGTAGAAGGAGCCCTCGAAGAACGGGATGTCCCAGCGCTGCTCCATCTTGCGGGCGAGATTGATGAGCGCGGTCGAGCACACCATCATAGCCGCCCGGGCGCGGTGCGCGCAGGCAATGTCGAAGTAACGCGCGTCGCCCGGAATGCAGGCGCGCACCCGGATGCCGAGCCGATCCAGCAGCGGCTTCACCAGCCAAAATTCGCCCGAGAGGTTGAATTCGCCAAGAATGTTGATGTCGTAAGGGCCGGCATCGCCGGGCTCCACCGCGCCGATGACATGCTCGAGCAACGCCTCGCCGGCAAGCTTGTTGCCGAGATTCTTGGAGCCGACGAAGCCCGGCGCATTGACCGGCACCACCGGTAGGCCGAACTTTTCCGCAGCGCGCTTGCACACGGCCTCGATGTCGTCGCCGATCAGCGCCGTCACGCAGGTCGGATAGACGAAGATAGCCGGCGGCCCATACGCTTCCTTGATCTCGCGGATCGCTTTGAAGAGCTTCCGCTCGCCCTGCCCCATCACAACATCGAGTTCGCTGAGATCGGTGGTGAAGCTAGTGCGCCACAGCGTTGGCCCGGACGAAGCCGCACCGCGGTTGTCCCAGGAATTGCCCTCGCAGGCGAGCGGCGCATGGATCAAATGCGCAACGTCGGTGATCGGCTGCAGCACGATCTTGGCACCATCGAAGGCACAGCCGCCGGCCGCCGCCCCGGGGGTCAGTGGCTTCGAACAGCCCTTTTTGCGCGCCTTGGCATCCTTGCCGCGGTTCTGCTCGCAGGCGGGCTCGTTGAAGACATCTTGGATTTTGGCTCTGAGCGAGGACATTGCGTCGGTCTCCAAAGTCCCTCGAGAAGACGACCGGCCTCACCGAAGAGCCGGCCGCCACGCTTAGCGGGTGAGGTCATACGAATAGTCCGTCACGCCCGTCTCGCTTGTCTCGCGATCGAGCTTGTCGAAGATCTTGTCGAGGATGGTCGTCAGGACGCGCAACCCGCCTTGGTAGCCCATGAGCGCAAAGCGATGGTGATGGTGGCGGTCGAAGATCGGAAACGTCAGCCGGATCAGCGGCGTGCCGGTGTCGCGCTCCAGATACTTGCCATAGGAGTTGCCGATCAGCAGGTCCACCGGCTCGGTGAAGAGCAGCGAGCGCATCGCCCAGAGGTCCTTGCCCGCCCAGACTTGAGCATCCTTGCCGAAGGGCGATGATGCAAGCAGTTCCTTCAACTCGGCTTCCCATGCCGAGGTGCCGTTGGTGGCGAGGCAATGGGTCGGCTCGCCGCCCGTCTCCATGATGAAGCGGGCCATGCCGTAGACAAAGTCCGGATCGCCGTAGATGGCGTATTTCTTACCGTGCAACCAGGATTGGCTGTCCGCCATGGCGTCAACAAGTCGGCCGCGTTCGAGGCGGAGTGCCTCGGGGATTTGCTTGCCGGAAATCGCGGAGACCTCCATCAGGAAGTCGTCGGTAGCCTTGACTCCGAGCGGGTAATGGAACGAGGCAGTCGCCTGCCCCACTCCCTCGCAATACTCCAATGTTTTGCGGGTGTTGTAATGCTGCAGCGACAGCGTCGCCTCGGCGTTGAGTGCCTCCCTCACGTCTTCGATCTTCGTGCCGCCGTCATACATGCGGTATTCGCCGTCGGACGGCGTGTCGAACTGGTCAGAGGCGTCTTGGATGAAGGTATAGGACACGCCTATCAGATCAAGCAGGCGCTTGAGTTCCCGGTTGTTGCCAACACAGAAGCCGTCGAAACCCGGAATGACGTTGATGGTCCCCTCGGCTTCCGTTCGCTCCTCGCCTTTCCAGAAATGCTCCAAAATGCCCTTGACTGTGACGTCGTAGCCGTCGACATGGCTGCCGACGAAGGCCGGCGTGTGGGCGAAAGGCACGTGGAAATCGCGTGGGACCGAGCCTTGGTCCTTGGCATTCTCGATGAAGCTGTGCAGGTCGTCGCCAATGACCTCCGCCATACAAGTGGTCGAGACGGCGATCATCTTCGGGTCGTAGAGTTGGTACGTGTTGGCGAGCCCGTCGACCATGTTCTTCAGTCCGCCGAACACTGCCGCGTCCTCGGTCATCGAGGAGGAAACTGCCGAAGCAGGCTCCTTGAAATGGCGCGACAGGTGCGAGCGGTAATAGGCCACGCAGCCCTGGCTGCCGTGGACGAAGGACATCGTTCGCTCGAAGCCCGCAGCCGCGAACACCGCGCCGAGCGGCTGGCAAGCTTTGGCGGGGTTCACGACAAGCGCTTCGCGAGCAAGGTTCTTTTCGCGGTATTCCCACGTCTTGGTGAATTCGCGTTGGTCGGTAACGACCTGGTCCGGGTGCGGACATTCGAAATTCAGCCTCTTCTCGGCGAGCATCTGCCTGTATTCCGACTCGCGGAACAGGGGCGCGTGGTCGAGAACTTTTTCAGCCGACTGCGGCATGGGTGGTTACCTCTTCTCCATCTGGCCGCGCCATACGGCGGCACAGGGACGTCGAAACGTTTCAGGTCTCCCGCGGACAAAGGGCCACAGGCGTTCAACGGCCTCCCGGCTTCCGGGAGGCCAGGTTTTTCATTCGGCTGCGATCGCCGCCGACGGCTCGGCTTTTTTCTTCCAGGGAGCGTCGTAGAGGCCCCAGACCGGGTTGTTGATGGCCAGATCCATGTCGCGGGCGAAGATGGCGAAGCCGTCGTAGCCGTGATACGGGCCGGAATAATCCCAGGAATGCATTTGACGGAACGGTATGCCCATCTTCTGGACCGGGTACTTCTCTTTGATGCCGGAGCCCACGAGATCAGGACGGATCCCCTCGATGAACTTCTCCAGCTCGTAACCAGTCACGTCGTCATAGATCAGCGTGCCCTTCTTCACGTAATGGCCGGTGCGCTGATAATCGTCGTTATGGCCAAATTCGTAGCCAGTGCCGACAATAACCATGCCCAGGTCCTCATATGCCGTGACAACGTGACGGGGGCGCAGCCCGCCGACATAGAGCATCACCGTCCTGCCTTCGAGGCGCGGCCGGTACTTGGCTATGACCGCATCGACCAGGGGCCGGTATTTGGCGATGACCGCCTCGGCCTTGGCCTCGATTTCCGGTCCGAAATGCTTGGCTATCTTGCGCAGAGAGGCTTCAGTCTGGGAGGGGCCGAAGAAATTGTACTCCATCCAGGCGATGCCATACTTTTCCTCCATATGCCGGCAGATGTAGTTCATCGACCTGTAGCAATGGATGAGATTGAGCTTGGCCTTTGGCGCTCGCTCTATTTCGGCCAGCGTAGCGTCGCCCGACCAGTTGCCGACCACGCGCAGGCCCATCTCCTCGAGCAGGATGCGCGAAGCCCAGGCGTCGCCCCCGATATTGTAGTCGCCGATCACATTGACATCGTACGGGCTGGCCTCGAACTCGACGTCCTTCTTCTCGAACACCCAGTCGCGGATCGCGTCGTTGGCGATGTGGTGGCCGAGTGATTGCGAGACGCCGCGGAAGCCCTCGCAGCGCACCGGCACGATCGTCTTTTCGTGCTCCTTGGCCTTGTTGCGGGACACCGCTTCGGTGTCGTCGCCAATCAGGCCGATCGGGCATTCGGATTGCACACTCATGCCCTTGTTCAGCGGAAACAGTTCCTCGATCTCGTCGATGATCCGTTCCAGCTTCTTGTCGCCGCCGAAAACAATGTCCTTCTCCTGGAAATCGGAGGTGAACTGCATCGTGACGAACGTGTCGATGCCGGTCGTGCCGACGTAGTAGTTGCGGCGTTGCGACCAGGAATATTGCCCGCAGCCGACCGGGCCGTGCGAGATATGGACCATATCCTTGACTGGACCCCAGACCACGCCTTTCGAGCCGGCATAGGCGCAGCCGCGAATCGTCATTACTCCGGGGATGGACTTGATATTCGATTTGACCTCGCATTCGGAAAGGACCTCGCTTTCCTCGCCAGCCTCGTCGCCGCTCTTTGCGACGCTGAGGTGCTTTTTGCGGCGCTTCGCCGCCTTGTCAGGATATTGCGACAGCACCTCCTCGATAAGCTTCGCATGTAGGGCGCCGTCATTCTCGTATTCCAGGCTCATGAGACCCCTTTCAAGGTTCAGGGTGACGCCTCACCAACGAGGCGCCGTTCTTTGAAAGGCGCGCCACGTCAGGCCGCGCCACCAGTCAGTAGCGGTCGTTACTGTGCGGCCGCCTTCGCCGCTTCCTTGACCTGAAGCTCGGCAAGCATCTGCTCGTCCGTCTTCATGATGCCGAAGTCGAGCAGCATGTCCTCGAGCTCCTCCATGGTGATCGGGGTGGGGATGGTGCCCTGGCCCGAATTGTTATGGATCTTCTCGGCCAGCGCTCTGTATTCCCCGGCCTGCTTGGAGTCCGGCGCATACTGGATCACAGACATCTTCCTGAGCTCGGCGTGCTGGACGATGTTGTCGCGCGGCACGAAGTGGATGAGCTTGGAATTGAGCCTGGAAGCCAGCGCTTCGGCGAGGTCGAGCTCGCGGTCGGTTTGGCGCTCGTTGCAGATCAGGCCGCCGAGCCGCACGCCACCCGAATGAGCGTATTTCAGGATACCCTTGGCAATGTTGTTGGCGGCATAGAGCGCCATCATCTCGCCGGACATGACGATGTAGATTTCCTGAGCCTTGTTCTCGCGGATCGGCATCGCGAAACCGCCGCACACTACATCCCCGAGCACGTCGTAGGAGACATAGTCGACATCGTCATAGGCGCCGTTCTCCTCGAGGAAGTTGATCGAGGTGATCACGCCGCGACCGGCGCAGCCGACACCCGGCTCGGGGCCGCCCGACTCCACGCATTTGATGCCTTTGTAGCCGACCTTGAGCACATCCTGGAGTTCGAGGTCTTCCACCGAACCTTCCTCTGCCGCGAGGTGCAGGACCGTATCCTGCGCCTTCGCGTTCAGGATCAGGCGGGTGGAGTCGGCTTTGGGGTCGCAGCCGACGATGAGGATTCTCTGCCCGAGGTCGACAAGGGCGGCGAGGGTATTTTGGGAGGTGGTGGACTTGCCGATGCCGCCCTTGCCGTAAAAGGCGATCTGACGCAAACCTGACATGTAGCTTTCCTTCCTTCGTTCCATTCATCGCGGCTGCCGCGACACGAATGCCGGTCGGGCAGCTGTCGCCGCCTCGCACTCAAGGTTTCAAGACTCGTGCCAATTTGGCTCGTCGAATCGAAGAATAATTTTGTGGTTGTTTTTCAGGTATTTAGCTTGAAGCTGCAGAAAGGATCGTCGGAACAAGCCGTGTAGCGGACCCGACAATGGCGACACAAAGCGCGGATCGCGATCCCCAGTCACGCATTCGTTCGAACCGCATCGTTGTGTTGAGGTGGGCGAACAGCATCTCGACCCTCTTGCGTTTTTGCGGGATGCTGCGAACTCTCCTGTTCCGGCGAGCTGACGTGCTTGGTCTCGCGTGCCCTCATCGACAGTGCGCGGAATCTTGCGCCACGCTGGCATACCTGCGAGCCACCGCCATCAATTCGGGGCTGCGGGCGATCATCCGCAATATCATCAACCCAAGAGGCTCGGCTCACTTATTGGCGCAGGAGTTCAGTATCGGCGTCATCGCCTTCACATGTTCGTCGATCCGCTCGAGCACTTTCGCCGCGACAACGTCGCGCTCAGGCAGATGCCACCAATGCTCGTTGACGAGTTCGACGGTCTCGACCACTGCCTTCAGGACTGCCGGCTCCGGAAGCCTTGCACGGTTCGCGAATGCTTTCCATCGCGGTGCTGCTAGCGCCTTGAACGAGCGCTCCCCTCCAAGCGAAAGCGCCATGGCGTCGGCGGGAATATATGGCACGGTCGACAGAACGTCGTAGATTGGTGCAAGCACCGGCTTGTCGCCGTTGCCGGGATAAATCAAAGACCAGTTCTTCAGGTGCATGTCGCCATGGCCGGTGATGACCGTCAGCGCCAGGCGGCGGACGAATTCGAGAGCCGCCGTAGGCGAGACGGCTACGCCAAGGGCCAAGGCTATGTCGTGATAAGCGGCCCCCTCATTTTTGCGCGAGGGATAGACACCGAAGACCTGAGCGAAATCCTCGATGTGTATCCTCTCGCCATCGGCGCCGCGATCGAAGCGTTTGACGAGAAGGACCTTGCCCTCCGACAGCGTGTTGAATTCTTCGGGAACGCCCTCAAAATCGGACTTCTCGACCAGTTCGCATTCAGGAACCTCCATGCCGATCGCTGCAGCCAGCGCCAGGTTGGCGAATTCGTTCTCGGAAACGCCCGGAAACGCCGCCGAAGGGAACTTGGCGATGTACCGGCCCTGCTCGTCGTCCATCGGCAAGGTAAGGCCACCGCCTTTTCCAGTGTTCTTCATGACCGACAGCTTCATCTGCACGCCGGCAAGTGAGAACCGTGCCTTGGGCTTATCTTTTGAAGCATCCTGCGAAACCGCTATCGCGCCGTCACTGGGCAACGCCCGTACGGCTCCCGGCAGATCGGCGCCCAGCGCCGCTAAAAGATCGAAATCATTGCCTGGCCGAACATTGCCTTCGTGGTGCTTTTCCATCGCCTCGCGCAATTTCTCCTCCGGCAGGAGGTTCGCGAAGAAAGCGGGCAAGGCGCCCGCCAGAGGCTTCGGATCTTTCCGCAATCCTCCCGTCGCTGCCCGGAACGACAGGCTGAAAACCGGAAAGCCGCCCGTCGCGCGGTAGGCCTCATCGAAGTTGAAGGCATTGAAATCGCCCGGCGTCCTAACGATTGTGCCGACCTTCAGTGCGTTCAAGAGCACGTCCAGCGACGGGATCGTCTTAGGTGCGCGAAAAACTGGAGCCATGATCGTCATCGTCAGGTTGAGGAACAAAAGCGGGTCGATCGTCATCATCATTCGGACGCAATAGAGCCTGGACAGCCGGCACCATGACTTGCGGAACCATCATCATTTCCAGACCGAGTGCGCGAGCGATATTCATGAGCGTCGTCGCACGCGCCGCTGCGGCTCCCTTTTCGATGTCGCGATAGCGGGGACGGGATATACCCGCCAAGTCAGCGACCTGCTCCTGCGTCATGGCAGCGGCCAGCCTCGCCTGCCTGAAAAGCCCACCGATTTCGCGCAGAATTTCCGACTCAGAGTCGATCATGAGACCTATACGATCCATTCCAATGCGCGATGATACGCAAAGGTACCTCATCCAGCGAGCAAGTCAAAACTTTTATGATCTGTTCGCGTATCATATATGAAGATAATGATATGCAAAGAGATCAATCCTTCTTGGAGGATCTCTCAGGCTTTAGCGCCGCACAGCGAACGGCGTTCCTCCGAGACCAGCTGCTATGGCCACCGGGCTCCTCTGATGGCGCTGCCGCCGGTTTGCCCGGCTTCTTGCGGCCTGCGGCCTGGCGCTGCTCTTCTTTTTCGGCCTCGGTCCGGCGCTCTTCTTGCGCCGCCAGCTTGGCCTCGGCTTCCAGCGACACCTGCTGGATCTTGGCCAGCCGGTTCTGCTTGTCGCCGGCCCAATCCGGCATCTCGTCGCCGCGCTTGTCCTTGCCGAAAGTCACGTCCTCCTCGGCATCCGCGGCCTCGGCCGCCGTCAGCATGCGAGCGACCTCGGCTTTCCAATTCCAGCTCGCGCTTCTTCATGCGCTCATAACTCATCGCCTTGTGTTTCGACGCGTTCGCCTTGATCTTCTTGCCATCCAGCGCGACATGGCCGAGTTTGACCAATCCTGCCGTCTCACACAGCTTCAGAACCTGCACGAACAGCGCCTCGAGCGCCTTCAAATGCCGCTTGGGGAAGTCGCTGATCGTCCGGAAATGCGGCGGATCGAGCGCCACGATCATCACAAAATCATTCCGTTCGCGGCAGGCCCTGGCCGGCTGTTTTCGCCAGCTTTGGGCCATCGACCGCCTGTCGCGTTCCTTCGCGCCCCTCTGTCCCTCCAGCATCAAAAGGACGGTCGCGGCGCACCCGCCCTTCCTGCTCAAATCACATTCAGTTCCCGAAACGGCCGCCCGTCGGCGATCCGGCTGTACCCGAACGCCGAGCAATCCACCGTGCGATAGCCGCCATGCACGATCAGTTCGGCCAGCGCCTTGCCGACCGCCGGAGCCTGCTGCAAGCCATGGCCGGAAAAACCGTTGGCGAAGAGGAAATTGCCGACCTCCGGATGCGAACCGATCACCGCGTTCTGGTCGAGCGTGTTGTAGTCGTAATGGCCGACCCAGGCGCGCGTCGGCTTGATCGCCTCGAAGGCTGGAATGCGGGTCGCCAGCACCGGCCAGATCACCTCTTCGAACAGCGGCCAGTCGGGGTCGAAGTCGGCGGGATCGGCCGGTCCTTCGCCCTCTTCCGGCTCGGCGCCGCCGGTGATGTAGACCGAGCCCTCCGGCCGGACATAGATGCCGCTCGGGTCGACCAGCAGCGGCATGTCCTCATATTTCTCTCGCGCCTCGAAGACGAAGACGTTGCGCTTGCGCGGCTCCACTGGCAGCGCCAGCCCGGCCATTGCCGCCACCTTGCCGGCATTCGGCCCGGCGGCGTTGACGACGGTGCCGGCCTCGAGCCGCTCGCCATTGTCCAGAAATACACCAGTGACGCGGCCGCCTAGCCGCTCGATACCGGTCACCGACGCCGTGATAAAGTCGACGTTCTTCGTCCGCAGTGCCTTGCGGAACAGCATCAGCATCGCATGCGCGTCGAACCAGCCTTCGCCGCTGCGGCCATAGGCGCCGGCAGAAATGCCCTCGACCGACAGCCACGGAAAGCGGCGGACGAGCGCCTCCGCATCCTCGAGCAGGATGTCGGCGCCCTCGGCCATCTGCGCTTCGTGGTTGGCCCGCAGGATAGGCAGCCCGTTTTCGCCGGCAAGGATGAGATAACCGCCTTCGCGAAAGCCGATATCGGCGTCCGCGCCAAACTCTTCCCTGAGCCGCCGGAACAGTTTCAGCGTGAACTGCGACAGACGGATGTTTTCCGGGATCGAAAACTGCTGGCGGATGGAGGCGCAGGACAGCGTGGTCGCGGCGCGGGAAAATTGCGGGTCGCGCTCGATCAGCGCGATTGAGCCCGAAAATGCTTCCTCGCGCAGATAACAGGCGACCGAGGAGCCGACGATGGCTCCGCCGATGATGATGATGTCGTAGCGCACTTTTTCGCTTCTCCAGTTCTAGGTGCCCGCCGCCACGTGCGGGCGACGCCGGCATCAACCGGCGGGCAGATGTGCGGAGGGCAACAAGCGCGCCTGACGCAACGCCGCCAGATCAGCCGAGCCGGTGCAGAAGCAGGCGACGGCCAACTGGCGGATGACGATCTCGAAATGCGCGACAACCGCCTCGGTGGATACCGTAGCCGCGCACAGCACGCCGGCCGCCTGCCCGGCGATGTCCGCGCCCAGGCGGATGGCCTTGGCCACGTCGACGCCGTCGCGGATCCCGCCCGACGCGATCAGCTTCACCCTTGGCAGCGCCCGACGTACCGCCTGCACGCTGGCCGGGGTCGGAATCCCCCAATCGGCGAACGCCATCGCCACTGCGCGGTCGGCGGCATCGCGGGCGCGCTCGCCCTCCACCGCGGCCCAACTGGTGCCGCCGGCGCCGGCGACATCGATCGCCGCCACGCCCGTCTCAACGAGCGCACAGGCCACCGAGGCGGACAGGCCCGACCCTACTTCCTTGGCCACGATCGGCACGCCCACGCTTCGCGCGGCGCGAGCGATCTGCGCCAGGACGCCGCGCCAGTCGCGGTCGCCCTCCGGCTGTACCGCTTCCTGCAGCGGATTGAGATGGACGATGAGTCCATCGGCCTCCAGCGCATCCACCGCCCGGCGCGCGAGGTCCAGGCCGTCGGCCTCGCGCAGTTGCGCGGCGCCGATATTGGCCAGCAAGGGAATGTCTGGGGCCAGGCGGCGCAGCGCGCGCGTCAGCCCCTGGGAGTTGCGGGATTGCAGGCTCACGCGCTGCGAACCGACGCACATGGCGATCCCCAAGGCTTGCGCTGCCTCGCTCAGATGCCGGTTGATGGCCTCGGCGCGTGGCATGCCGCCGGTCATGGAGCTGATCAGCAGCGGCGCGCGCACGGTCTTGCCCAGCAGCGAGGCGCGCAGGTCGATCTGCGTCAGGTCCAACTCGGGCAATGCGCAGTGTTCGAAACGGATGTACTCCCAGCCGGCGGCGGCCTTGGCCGGCGCCGTTCGCCGATCCAGCACGATGTCCAGGTGGTCGTCCTTGCGCCGGCTCAGGTTGGTGTCGCTCATGCTCGCTCCATCCATCGCATCGGGCGACGGCGTTGCGTCGGATCGGACCGACTGCAGCGCGCGCACGCCGCCGCCTCCCGCGCGTTCAGGCCGGCGCACGCTGGCCTCCCCCCGCAGCGCCGCTGCGGTAGCGGCTGGTCGAGGTCTGGTAGTACTGCGCGCGGATGGCCGCCATGGCCTCGATCAACGGTTCCCACGGCGCGGGAAAGCGTTCTTTCGCCATTACCTGGTGCAGCATGCGCGTATGGCCGGCCAGCTCGTCGTTAAGGAACTCCACCACAGGCATAGCCGGATAGCGCTGCAGCAGCAGGATCGCCGCGTTGTCGGCCTCGCCGGCCGACCTGTCCTTGTCGCGTCCATGCAGATCGTTCTGCAGGCGCCCTATCGCGGAGATGAGCCGCAGGACCTGGCGAAACGCCGGACGCGCGCGCAATGTCGCCATGTCCAGCCCCCACAGCAACGACAGGCAACAGAACACGTTCGTGTAGGCGATCGAATCGATGCCGTTGTTCAGGTACTCGGCGTAGGACCAGCGTTCCGCCCCTGCCGCCTGCGCGTGTCCGGCGCGCAGCGCCGCGCAGTAGCACCGGGTATCGTCGAGAAGCTGAGCATAGTCGCGACGATCGTAGGCAAGCGCGGCCAGCGAAGCGCGCAGCACAGCGCAGCCCTCGAATCCGGGGAGCGCGCCCGGCTCGCTCTGCGCCAGCGCCTGCTCCACCGCGGCGAGCTGCTCCGGCGCGATCAGGCCAAGATCGTTGCAATCGTCGAGCCAGAACAGCAGCGCCAGTTCGCGATAGAACGCCACGATCAGCGTTTCGTCCTGCGGATCGCGGCCGGTGCGGGCGCTGGTGTCGCGCAGGCTCGGGTAGATGCGCTGCAGGATGTACTGGCCGCCCCTGACCGCTTCCACGGCATGCTCGTCGGCGAACCCGGTCAGGGAACGCCCCCACTCCAGCACCTGCTGCAGCGCGCGTTCGGTCTGGATCATGGCGCCGCTCCTGCTCCCTCGGCCAGGACGCGCCGCCTCCAACGAACCGCCAGCCACAACCCGGCGAGTTCGGCCACGCGCACCACCCGGGTGGGGCAATACAGTTCCTTGCCGATCCACAGCGGCGTCTGCGGCAATGCATGCGCCGCATGGCGGGCGAGCATCCACTCCAGCGCACGCGCCACCGCCTGCGCGATGCGCCGGCGCCCTGTCGGCTCTTCGCTCCCATCCATGACGTGCAACGCGAACAGCGCATAGGCGGTTTCCTCGAATGTGGACGCGCGACCGGCGCCCCAGCCGCCGTCGCCGCGCTGCGCCTGCAGCAGCGCCGCCAGCGCGCGCTCGTCGCGCCACTGGGGCTTGCCTTGCGCCAGCGCAGCGACCGCATGCGCGGTGGGATACAGCCACGAAACGTGCCATTTTTCGTTGTCCCATAGACCGTGCGGGTTGCGATTGGCCTCGACGTAGGCGCTGGTCCCAATTGCGGGCCTTCCCAACAGTCGCAACGCATGCAGGGCATGGATGTTGGTCGACACCGAGGCATTGCGCTCGCCGGGGAAGGTGACGAACAGCTCGCCGATTTCGAAATGGCGCAATGCATCGACCGCCGGGTCGCGGCCTGCAAGGCGAAGGACGCACAACGCAACGGCGGTGTCGTCCGCATCGGCCGCGAAGTGCAAGGCCGGGCCCAGACCGCGCACGCCGAGGCGGGCGTCGAGCTGCGCGACGATCACTTGCACCGCCTCGGCGAGCGCGGGATGCGCGAACAGACCCGCCAGATGCAGGGTGTACAGCGACCAGCATGGCTCGAACACATTGATCGGCCAGACATTGGGAACGACACCTTCAATGCCGGTGCGCGTCGCCCGCGATGCCGCCTGCAGATACCCGTCGGTGCGCCCGACCTGCGGCGTTCTTCCCTGTGTCACGGCGTGCGCACGCCACGCGGCGGTGGCCGCCGGACTGATGCCGATGCTGCCGTCGTCGTCCGGGCATGCGGTGGCCGGCGACGTCCCCCAGGCTTCCCAGGAGTGCAGCAACGGATGGCCTCTCGGCAACCTCGCCACAGCCCCCAGCTTGACCAGGCGTGCTTGCCGCAACGGCAACAGCGCCGGGTGGCGCGGAAACGCTAAGCCGCCCAGCAAGGATGCGGCCTCGTCGCACAACTGCGGCAGGATCAGCTCCGCGCCGATGGGCGCGTCTTCTGGCACCGCATGCGCGTAGGGATCGGGCTGGCGCTCGATGAACCGGGTTGCAGCCTCGACTGCGTCGGCAGCGCCGGGAAGGGGATCGGCACGCTGCAATGCAAGCAACGCCGCCCACGTGGGCGCATGGCGGAACAGCGGGAAGTCCGCACTTCCCCACCCGCCATCGGCCTGTTGCTGCGCGATGAGCCACCCGTATGCGTCCTGCCGACCGGTGCCGTTGCCGTGGAAATGCAGAGCTCGCGCCGTGTCGTAGACGGACGGACCGACGCTGCCGCCGTCGCTCATCTCGCTCAGCAGGTGGCGCAATTCGGAAAGGATCTGTTCGGACAGCGCGTTCACGCGGGATGTTCCTTCTGCAGAGGATTAACGAGAACCAGGATCCGGCAGACGCCGCGCACGTCCCCGCCGACTCGGACACAGTGCAGCATGCACCGCCCGCCGGCCGACCGCACGGCCACAGGGGCGAGTCCATGCGGACGGGCGCGCTCATGCGTATGGCGCGGACAGATACACGTTGGCCCGCTGCAGCATCTGCGCCAACCGTTCCGCACGCGGCCCCAGCGGGACGATGGCCTCCCCGGCGTCGCGCAACAAATCCAGCGCGAACTGGCGCGCTGCCTGCAGCCCCATGATCGACGCGCAGGTCGGCTTCTGCGCCGCCGCGTCCTTGCCGGGGGTCTTGCCCAGCGTCGCGGTATCCGCTGTCGCGTCGAGAATGTCGTCGACCACCTGCAACGCCAGGCCGAAACAGGCGGTGTAGCGATCGAGCGCACAGTACAGCGCAGCGTGCGCGGCATCCTCCGCGATGGAGTATAGCGCGCCCATGCGAACGGACGCGCGCACTAGCGCTCCGCTCTTCTTCCGGTGCATCGCCACGATCCTGTCCAGCTCGACGTGTTTTCCGACCAGTGACAGATCCATGGCCTGCCCGCCTGCGGCACCCTCAGCGGACACCGCCTGCGCCAGTTCGCGCACGAGCGCGATACGGTTGTCGCCCGGCGCATCCAGGCTCGCCAGGGTCAGGAAGGCGTGCGCCTGCAGCGCATCGCCGACCAGGATCGCAGTGGCTTCGCCGAACTTGACGTGCACGGTCGGAAGGCCGCGGCGAAGCACGTCGTCGTCCATCGCGGGCAGGTCGTCGTGAACCAGGGTACAGGCGTGCATCATCTCGATGGCGGCGCCGACGTCGTCGAGCATGTGCGCCGGCGTATCGGCCAGTGCGCCGGCAGCCAAACAGAGCAAGGCGCGGGTGCGCTTCCCGCCATGCAAGGTGGCGTAGCGCATCGCCGCCATCAGCTCAGTCTCACCGTCGTATTCGGCGCAGAGAAGACGCGCCAGCGCCTGTTCGACCCGCTTTGCGCCGTCCTGCATCCAGATCTCCGGCAGCAGCCTGCCGGATGCGCCGCGCGCCTGCGCACCCAATCCGCCGAGGGCGGAAACGCCAGTTCGGTCGTCGTGTAGCGTGGAACCGGTCTGCATGTTCTTCATGTCCTTGTACCTGACACGAGATGGCCACGGCGAGCGCCAAGCCGCCGCAGTGTTGCCGGCGTCGCACCGAGCGCGCGCGCCGAGTGCAGCAATGCCGCGCGTCGCCGGCGCCGCTGCCTCGCAAGACGGGGCATGCGATGCCAGCTCATGAGAAGCCTATGCGGATTGCCATGGACGGATGTGCGGTCGGGTAATAGCGCCGGCCTTTTTCGACGTCGCTCAGCAACCGCGGCCGCACCCCGGCCTTGTGCATGGTCAGCGCCAAGGCGATGCAGAACTGCACCATTTCCAGCCATACCAGGTGGTAGCCGATGCAGACGTGTGGGCCGGTACCGAACTGCAGCATGTCCACGGGCCGGATCGGCTGCGTACGTTGCAGCCACCGCGCCAGGCGGAACTGATCAGGCGCCTCGTGCAGCAGCGCCGAGGTCGAGAAATGCAGCAGCGGGATGCATAGATTGGTGCCCGCGGGAATGCGCCGTTGGCCGAGTTGCAATTCCTGCAGCGCGCGACGCGGCAGGAGCGTGGTCGCCGGATGCAGGCGCAGTGTCTCGCGGAACAGCGCCTCGGCGACCGGACACTCCGCCAAGTCCGCGTGCCGGGTCGGCACCGCGCCCACGCGTTGCGCCTCCTCGACCAGGGCGTCCCACAGCACAGGCTGCCGCGCCAGCTCGATCACCATCCAGGCCATCGTCGAGGCAGTGGTGTCGTGACCGGCAAGCAGCAGCAAGCGGATATTGGCGACCAGGACGTCATCGGAAAGCGCATCGTCGCTGCGGTCGAAGGCGCTCACCATGTCGTTGATCAACCCGGTGCGCGCGGCATGCGCGCGCGCGTCGCGGACGAACTGGCGCAACTGCGCGTCGATCCAGTCTCGGGCGGCGCGGCCCCGCCGCAAGGGCAGTCCGGGCAGGTCGACCGGGGGCGCGACGATCAACTGCAGCAGTTGCCGGTACTTGCGATGCCATCCCGGCAGGTCCTGCGCGCGGATTCCCATGAGGCTGAAGATGAGCTTGAGCATCAGGTCGCCGGTTTCGCGCAGGATGGTTACGTCGCCGCGGTCGCGCCACGCCTGCACCCGCGCACAGATGACGGGCGCGAACAGGTCGCCGATGCCGGCCTGGGTCAGCCCCTTGGGCAGGAACGCCGCCTTGATCGCATCGCGCGCCTGCCGGTGTGCGCCGCCGTCCTGGGCAACCAACGTTCCGCCAAGCAATTCGGGCGCGATCTCTTCGATCAGCGCCGAGGACACGTCCTTGTGCTTGAGCAGTGAGAATGCGTCCGGATCCACGCAGGTCATCAGATGTCCGGCAGGGCCGAAATCCAGCCAGAAGTGGCTGCCCAGCGTCCGTTCTGCGCGCTGCAGCAGGCGCGGCAGGTCGCAGACAATGGCGGGAAGATGCCCGACCAGGGGGAAAGCGCCAGGCATGACCGGGATGTCGCATCGCAGCCGGTGCCGACGGTTGAGTGGGTTGAGCAGCATGTCCATCAGCAGCGCGCCGCCGCCGCCGATTCGGTGTCGCCGGCAGGGCGCGCGGCGCAGCTGTTGCCACCGTCGGCGTATGTCGGCACATGCGCCAGCATGCCGCCATCGATGCACACGACCTGGCCTGTGATAAACGCAGCATCGTCGGAGAGCAGGAACGCCACGAGCGCGGCCACGTCCTCGGGGCGGCCGACGCGCTGCAGGAGCTGGTGCCGGCGCAGATGCCGTTGCATGCACTCGTCCAGCTTGGCGAGGAGACGCTCGGTCATGACGAGACCCGGCGCAACGGCGTTGCAGCGGATCTGCGCATGACCGTATTGGGTGGCGAGCGAAGCCGAGAGCATGTTCATCGCCGCCTTCGACGCGGCGTAGGACGTCTGCGCCGTGTCACCGCTGAGCCCCTGGCACGACGACATGTTGAC
Source organism: Mesorhizobium sp. M1295 (assembly GCF_040318135.1). NCBI lineage: Bacteria > Pseudomonadati > Pseudomonadota > Alphaproteobacteria > Hyphomicrobiales > Phyllobacteriaceae > Mesorhizobium > Mesorhizobium sp. M1295. The sequence continues at coordinate 127,298 of NZ_JAMYLU010000013.1, read as the reverse complement.
GATCGCGCCACCGCCGCGGGCGATCATCCGTGGGATGGCCTGCCGGCAGCAGAGCAGCGTGCCGCGCAGATTGGTCGCCATGGTCTGGTCCCAGACTGCCAGGTCCAGGTCGAGGATCGCGCGGTCGCGCGGGGTCAGATGCATGGCGCTCGCATTGTTCACCAGCAGGTCGACCCCCCCGAAGTGCCGCTCCGCCGTCTCGAACAGCGCTGCCACCGCCTGCTCATCGGCGATATCCATGGCTATGGGCAGCGCGTGGCCTGCTTCGGCCGCGATCTGCGCGGTGCAGGCGATGGCCGCCGAGCCATCAATGTCGGCCACCACCACTCTGCCCCCCTCCCGCGCGATGGCGAGAGCGCATGCCTTGCCGATGCCGGCGCCGGCGCCGGTCACCACGGCCACCTTGCCTTCAAACCGTCCCATCGTGTCTCCTGAATTGCATTGGTCTTTCGCGGCATGCCGCTCGGCATCCGCCGGAGAGGGCGCAGGGTCGGCGCCGGCGCGCTCGTCATGGCCAGCGTCGCTTTCGATGACCCGAATGGCGCCGACCGGGCACTGGTTGGCCGCAAGCCGCACGGCGGCGTGCAGCGCCTGCGGGACCGTCGCCACGCACACTTCGGCCACGCCGTCCGGTTCGCGCTGGCGAAAGGTGCCCGGCAGCGTCAGCACGCACTGCCCGGTAGTTCCGCACAGATCCTGATCGACCAGGACGCGCATCTCAGCCCTCCTGCCCATGCAGCCGCACCGGCAGCGCGCGGAACGTCCTAAGGAACGCGGAGGGCTCCCGGGTCGGCTGCTCGGCCAATGCCAGCGCGGGGAAGCGCGCCTGGATCCGCGGCAGGCTCTCGGCCAACTGCACTCGGGCCAGTTGCGCACCCAGGCAGAAGTGGATGCCGTGGCCGAAGGTCAGCATGATCTTCCCGTCGATCGACATGCCAGGACTGGTGCCGTAGAACCGCACGGGATCGAAGCGGTCGGGATCGGCGAAGGCGTCCGGGTCGCGATTGCCGGCCGCGATCAGCACGCGCACGTCCGCGTTCTTCGGGATCACCACGCCGCCCAGTTCGATGTCGCGCTGGGCGATACGCGGAATGGAGCTGAACATGGCGGGCGCGTCGTAGCGCAGGGCTTCTTCGACGAATGCCTTCACCCCCACGGCATCTCCCTTCAGCCAGTGCCGCTGTTCGGGATACGCCAGCATCGCCAGGACCGCATGGCCGATGGCCGCGGCAGAGGTGGCGAAGCCGCCCAGCAGCATGCCCCAGAGCATGCTGACCAATTCCGCATCCGACAGCATCTCGGCATCGTCGTCGTGTGCGCCAACCAGCATTGACACGATGTCGTGGCGAGCATCGGTGCGCTTGCGCTGTATGAGGTCGCCGAAGTAGGCCTGCACCCTGGCGCTGGCCGCGTCCCCCGCAGCGAGTTGGGGATCGCTGGCGTGCGGGCTTAGACCTTCCAGAATGGCGCTGATTCCGGCGACGAGCGCGAACATGTCGTCCCGGGGCATGCCGAACAGTTCGCCGAAAACCAGCATGGGCAAGGCAAGCGCGAATTCCTGATGCAGGTCCACTGCCTCCCCGCGCTCCAGTGCGGGCGCCATGCCGTCCAGGCGCGCTGCGACAATGCGAGCGATGGTCGGCCTCAGGTTGTCGATCTGGCCGATGGTGAAATCGCGCGAGATCAGCCGGCGCAGACGCGTATGCGTTGGAGGTTCCTTCATCGCTAAAGTGGACGCCAGCAAACTTAGCGACAGGCTGGTCGCCGCACGCGGGAAATAGCGTGCCAGTTCGCCTGGTGCCGGCCCCCGAAAAGCATCGCCCGTGGCCTTGAGCGCCCAGTATATGTCGGCGTGGCGGCTCAACAGAAAGAGGCCCGACGCCGCGCGATGTACCGGATCGTGCTCGCGCAACCACCGCATGAATGGGTACGGGTCCTGAATGCACGCTGGCGAGGCCAGTTCGGCGAAGGCGTCCCGGCATGCTGCCGTGGTTTCTTGCACGTCCATCTTGGTCACCTGTTGGCTGGCTGATCTGACCGGCGCGCGCCAGGCGCGCCGGCAAATTGCGGAGAAGATCGCGATTCCCGGCGGTGTCCGCGGATCACCAGAGCACCGGGAACTCCTCGAACCCGCCAGTGATGATCTCCTTGCGCAACTTCAGTTCTTCGGGCGCCAAGGCCAGGCGCAGCGCGGGAAAGCGCTGGAAGATCGAACCGAACACCACCTTGAGTTCCAGCCTGGCCAGCGCCGCGCCGATGCAGTAGTGCGGCCCGTAGGAGAACGCCAGGTGCGGGTTTTCGTCACGTCCGATGTCGAAGATTTCCGGGTCGTCGAAATGGCGCGGATCGAACGACGTCGCCGGCAGGCCGACCAGCACCTTGCTCTCCGCGGGAACATGCACGCCCGCGATGGTCACGTCGGTCCTCGGATAACGCATGATGCCGTCCCAGCCGGCGCCCGGCGGGTACATGCGCAGGATTTCCTCCACCGCCTTGTTCACCAGGGATGGATCGCCGACCAGGCGTTCGCGCTGTTGCGGGTGGCGGAACATGGCCAGCAGGCCGAATTCGATCTGCGCCACGGTGCTCTCGTGCCCCGCCACCAGCATGCCCGCGGCCAGGCCGATCGCCTCTTCCTCGGTCGCCTGGCCCTGTTCGACCGCCGCGAGCAGATCCGTCAGCAGGTTGTCGCCAGGATCCTGGCGCTTGTCCCGCATCTTGCCGCGAATGTAGGCGCGCAGTTCTTCCCAGGCCAGGCGCGATGCGCTGCGCGGGCCGCTTTCATGCTGATGCGTCATCACCTCGTCGGACAGCCCGGCGAAAAAGGCGTGATCCTCGTAGAGCACGCCCATCAGCGCGCTGATGACCATGGCCGGAAGCGGAAAGGAGAGGTGGCGCCGCAGGTCGGCGGGCTGGGGCTGGGCCGCCAGTGTCTCGAACAACTGCGCGGCGATCACCTCGACTTGCTGCTCGAGCAGCTTCACCCTGCGGTTGGTGAAGGCCGGCGCCACGATCGTGCGTAACCGGGCATGCTCGCCCCCCTCGTGCGAGACCAGCCACCCCGGCGAGCCGAGAATCACCGAATCCGGGGTGAATGTGGCCGGCGGCATTCCCGAGGGCCGGAACGCCGCGTCGGACAGCACCGCCTTGGCTTCATCGTAGCCTGTCACCCACCAGCCTTCGTGCCCGGACGGGAAGCGCACGCGGTGGATCGGACCGTTGGCGCGTTGCGCCAACATCTCTGGCGAGGGCTCGATGTGATCGACGCGCCACATCGGCAGCGTTGGCAAGGGATGTTCAGACATGGTGGCACTTCACTCTCTAAGCGATGGAAGAGCGGAAGGTGACCGGCAGGCGCTGCGGGCAGCGAATGACGTAAGACGGCATGTAGACGACGTCCTCCGCGGCGTAGCCCGACTCGATTATCAAGATCGGCCAACGTCTAACTGCCTAGGCATACCGCGCAGCGAGATGCAGAACGTTATCCTGCGCCTTCGAGTTCAGGATAAGGCGAGTGTGGCGGGCCTTTGAGTCGCAGCCGGCCATCAAGATTTCCTGCGCAAGGGTCGACAAGGGCGGCGAGCCTGTTTGGTAGGGGGTTTCGCCGAGGCCCCCTTCCCACAGAATGCTATCTGACGCGGATTTGACATTTTGCTTTTCTTTCTTCGTTCCATCGATCGCGGTGTCATCCACGAAACGAAGGTCGGTCGGCAGCTCCCGGCCCGCAACGAAGGAGCATCAAAACTCGTGCCAATTTGGCCGAACCAGCAGAAGAAAAAGAATTATGATTGCTTTTCAGTGGATTAGCCTGACGCCGGACAAGAGCTCGGCGAAATAGGCCGGTGTCGCGGACCAACAAAGGCGACAGAACAGTATCGGATAGTACGCGCTGGGCGACCTTTCGGTCGGGCTTGCGACATTCTGGTCCAGTTTCAAACATAGACAGTTGCAAATAGACATGCTTGGGGAATGCGATCCTCTCGGAACCAGGGCGCTTGCCCAAGACCGCACGCTCATGGTTGCTGCGACAGGCGCGTGTTCGCGATAAGCGTGCCTGCGCACCCAAGAACACGCTAGCGGGCAGACGCTACGCAATCGCTGCAGTCCCCGCCGGTGTGAGTAGTGCATCGGCTCGGCTTCCGGTTCGTCTTTGCCCAGCCGGTGCGGAAGCGCCGAATCTCCGCACCATACAGCACCGTCGTCAAGTGTGGTGACGAGGCAGTTATAGCGCGCGCCCGATCTCGGCGAAGACACGGCCTCCGAGAGAAAGGGAGCGGTCCAAAAGCATCTCCTATTTGAAATGGCACGCCGCTTGCTGCTCCTGGTTAGAGCCCATCAAATCACGATGAAAGCGACTTGCACGATGCCCGACACGCGAAGCTCTAGACCGTGGCCTGAGGAGACGGTGCCCGTTCCCGCTGAACATCGGGACATCGTCTCCTCCGGAGGTCCGTGCTCGGCAGCCGCTTTGCGCATGGCTGGTCCGATGCCGGCACGCCAACACGTGGCGCTCACGCAATTGCCGTCTACCGGTTCTGTTCAGCGTGTGAGTGCCCAAGAGCCCCATCAAAGGGTCACCCAAGCCAAGGTCGGCGGGTCACTGCCACACATCGGCAACACGCTGAACCAGTTCAGTGACGCGGGTCTGTTGCGTGAAGTCACATTTGAGGCCTCCACATGCTTGCGATATTGGCTACTTCCGGCCGCTATCCCTTTTCCAAACGCACGATCGCGAGTGACCGATCCCGCTTCCGGCGCCATAGCCGTGGAAAGCAAGCAGCTCGACGGTCTCAAGCTCGCTCAGATCGATTGCGTTCGGGTGGCCAAGAGCAGCCGCCAAGACGTTCCCATACATCGGGAGGGAAAACGGAGGTTGCGAGCCGCAAGGTCCTCATTCCGTGCCGGGCATCCGAGCCTTTGCTCGGTATTGCGCCAGCCTCTGCCAGAATTCAGCGCCAGTTTTCTTCTTTAGGAGCAACTTGATGACAGTTCAAAAGAAAGTTCCCTTCGTCACCTTTCTCACGCGTGTTCACGATAGGTCAGTCCAGGGGCCAAATCCATATCGCTGGCAAGAAAAGACATCTGACGACTACTTTGCCGGCAAGCGGGTCATCCTGTTCTCGCTGCCTGGCGCCTTCACCCCGACCTGCTCCACCTACCAACTGCCCAAGTTCGAAGAGCTCTATGATGAGTTTGTGAAGCAGGGAATTGACGCGATTTACTGCCTCTCAGTCAACGATGCCTTCGTCATGAATGCGTGGGGGAAGTCCTTGGGCCTAAAGCAGGTCGAGCTCATCCCCGATGGCTCGGGCGAGTTCACACGCAAGATGGGCATGCTGGTCGCCAAGGACAATCTCGGCTTCGGGATGCGCTCCTGGCGCTACGCCGCCCTGATCAACAATGGCGTGGTGGAGCAGTGGTTCGAGGAGGAAGGTTTCTCCGACAACTGCGAGGCCGACCCCTATGGCGTCTCGTCCCCGCAAAACGTTCTCGAAACGCTGAAAGCCGCCGCATGACCTAGAATACGTCTCACTGGTGCCATTGCCCGCCCCAAGAGGCTCCCTCGACAGGATTATCGCGCTCACCATGCAATCCTCAGCAAGCCTGCTTCAGCGCCAGAAGCAATCGATGGTCGCATCGCCTCAACTCATTGAGTCGATTCGCTTGCTGCAACTGGCGCATACTGAACTGCATCAGTTCGTGGAGCGGGAAATCGAAAAGAACCCGCTCTTGGAACCTGCGCCAAACGATGGCGGGCCTTTTGGCGATGTTTCGATTTCGGGAGCGGATCAGCCTGTCGGCCCACGCGCAAACGCCGTTGACGGACCGACCGGGGCCGGGTCGCCTGAACGGCTCGGGCAATGGAAATCACTTCGCAACACGACCAACAACCCGCCGGGTAATGGCCCTTCCCTCGACGAGTTTGCCAGCCTCGCCGAGACATTGCACGACCATGTCGCTCGTCAGATCGCCCTCACTGCGTTCACACCACAGGAGCGGCTGATCGCTGGCCAGCTTGCCGCCGATCTGGAAGACACTGGCTATCTTCGGGCAAACCTTTTGGAGTTGGCCGAGAGCCTGAATGTCCGGGAGGCTGATGTGGAACGGGTTCTCGGAACCTTGCAGCACTTTGATCCACCGGGAATTTTTGCGCGAACTCTCGGAGAATGCCTCGAAATCCAGTTACGCCAGCGAGACCGGTTCGACCCGGCAATGGCAGCTTTGGTTGCCAATCTTGAAATGCTTGCGCGACGCGATTTTCAGGCACTGAAGCAGCATTGCGGCGTCGATGAAGACGACCTTCTCGACATGATGCATGAGATTCGGGCGCTCGATCCGAAGCCTGGAAACCGATTCCAATCCGGTGCGTCTGAATCAATCATACCCGACGTCTGGGTCACGCCCTCGCCGGAAGGCGGGTGGCAGATCGAACTTGATCCGGCCACACTGCCCAAGCTGCTGATCAACCAAACCTACTATGCCGAAGTGTCGCGTCAAACTGTCCAAAATCCGAAAGATCAAGCATTTCTCAACGAATGCTTGCAAAACGCGAACTGGCTAATCCGCAGCCTCGATCAGCGCGCCAAGACGATTGTTAAGGTTGCGGCTGAAATCGTGCGCCAGCAGGATGCCTTTTTGGAACATGGCGTCGCCCACCTGCGGCCTCTCAATCTCAGAACCGTCGCTGACGCGATCGGCGTGCACGAGTCGACGGTAAGCCGGGTGACCTCGAACAAGTACATGCTTACCCCGCGCGGAGTCTTTGAACTGAAGTATTTTTTCACCGTCGCGATCGCGTCCTGCCAAGGCGGCGATGCGCACTCCGCCGAAGCTGTCCGCCATCGGATCAAAGCGATGATTGCCGCAGAATCTCCCGGCGACGTGCTTTCCGACGATGACATCGCTGTCCGGCTGAAGGAAACCGGCATCCATGTTGCGCGCCGCACCGTCACAAAATATCGCGAAGCAATGAACATCCCCTCCTCCGTGCAACGCCGCCGGGAAATGCGCTTGTGTTTTTAGATTTGGGTCAAGGCAGCCAACATCACGTTGCATTGCATCAAAGTGGAGACTTCGTTCATGACCCAATCCGCAGCAGGCGTTATGGACGCTGTTCTGCACGACCCAGAAAGGCCCGTCCCACCGTCTGGTCCCGCATGGGGTGCGGTCATTTCGCTTTCCTTGGGTACCTTCGGTCTGGTGACGGCAGAGTTTCTTCCTGTCAGCCTGCTCACGCCGCTCGCGCATGATCTCGGTATCACCGAGGGAGCGGCTGGACAGGCGATGACGGCTACCGCTATCGTCGGGGCCATTTCGGCGCCGACGGTGGCCATCATCACAAAGCGCCTGGACCGCAGGATCGTCATGTGGACGATGACACTGCTGCTGATACTGTCGGACGTTCTGGCGGCCGGCGCGTGGTCGCTGACGGTTCTCCTCACTGCACGCGTTGTGCTCGGCATAGCGCTCGGCGGCTTCTGGTCGATGTCGGCAGCACTGGCGATGCGGCTCGTTCCAAGCCACCTCCTGCCGCGCGCCATGTCGGTCATCCTCACCGGCGTTTCCGTGGCTACCGTTTGCGCAGCTCCAATTGGCGCTTATGTGGGCGATATCTGGGGATGGCGAAGCGCCTTCATGCTCGCCGCAGCCGGCGGCGCCGCTACACTGCTGGTGCAACTCATAACCATTCCGAGGCTGCCTCCGATTGGAGTGGCTAGCGTCCGCAGCCTGCTGGATGTGGCTAAGATTCCGATGGTCAAAGTTGCGCTTTTGGTCGTCCTGTTGGTCGCTTCCGGCCACTTCGCCGGAATCACCTATATTCGCGCCTTCCTCGAGAAGATTCCCGCACTGGATGTCGAAACGATCTCGCTTGTGTTGCTTGCTTTCGGCATCGGCGGATTCTTCGGCAATTTGGCCGGCGGGCTTCTGGCCGAGTACAGTCTCAAGGCAGTCGCGGCCCTTGCACCGCTGCTCATAGCGATAGCCGCTGTTTCGCTGCTGACGGCGGGAGCATCGGCTTTGGCCTCGGCGATTGCGGTTGCCGCGTGGGGCTTTGCCTTCGGCGCGGTGCCGGTAGGATTGCAGACGTGGATGGTGCGGCGGGCCGTCCCCGAGCACGCCGAAAGCGCCGGTGTGCTGATGGTCGTAGCGTTCCAAGTGGCAATCGCAGCCGGCGCGATTTTCGGCGGACTATTGGTGGACAATGCCGGGATTACCAGTGCCATTGCCTACAGTGCTGTTGCCACGTTCCTCGCCGCCCTGACAGTGTTCCTGCTCGGCCCGAAGCGCGAAACCTAGACCGCCTGACAGAAGAGGCCTCAGCAGCGCAGCGGGACGAGAGATGCAGTCGCATGCACGGCGCGGCGCGATCCTCCGCATGATTACGTATCGACCAGCGCCAGCGCCTCGCCGGCTTCACCTCCGGGCGGATGGCGACCTTCGCCGTCAGACACGCGAACCTCGCCGGCACCGGTTTCTATTTGGCGACGATGAGCGCTGCCGGCGCGATGGAACCCTTGCTGGCGGTCATATCCTTCACGACAAGCCGGGATTCTGGGCAAGCGACAGCTACGCGCCGGCCATGCCCGTCAGAACGCCGGTGACGATGCCGCTCGATAGCGCAGACAGGTCGCGAATTGCCAGTCGTGTCAACGGCGGCCGGATTATCGTCGACCGCGCGTACCTTGTTTCGGCCGCAGACTATCGTTCGGCAGCTTGATGCTGTTGGCGAGTAGCGGAAACGCTTGCGCGCCTCTGATCCACCCCCTGAGGAGCGGATTGATCAGCCGGGCGATGTCGTTCAACGAGAGCTGCGTCTGTCGGCGGATGTGCAAGTCCCTGATCTTTTCCCGCATTGCTTTCAGCGCCGAGGAACTGACCGCTGGTGTGATGTTGACCACATAGCCTAGGAGCTATATATGACTTGGGAAGTCGTTTTTGGCGATGAGTTCGATGGGGAGTTCGAGGCGTTGCCCCAGACAGTCCAAGATGACCTATTGGCCTCGGCTAAGCTGCTCGGTGTGTTCGGGCCCCAGCTGGTGCGACCGCATGCGGATACCTTGAATGACTCGTCGTTCGCGAACATGAAAGAACTTCGCTTCGACGCTGATGATGGTGTCTGGCGGGTTGCCTTCGCATTCGACCGGAAGCGGAAGGCGATCCTGCTCGTCGCCGGCGATAAGTCGGGCGTGAGTGAGAAGCGCTTCTATAAAAGTCTGATCGCCAAGGCGGGCAAGCGCTATCAAGGGCATCTCGACCGTTTGGCGGCGGCGAAGAAGGAGAAGAAGTGATGGGACGCAAGCTTGACGACCTAATCGCTGCGCTCCCCGAGGATCGTCGGGAGCGGGTCGACGCGCGTTTCGAAGACTTAAGGGGAGAAGTGGAGAGTCTCGGCGATTTGCGGCGTGCCGCTGGAAAGGCCCAGGCCGAAATCGCTTCGGTCCTCAAGATCAAGCAGCCTTCGGTCTCGAAGATCGAGAAACAAGCCGACATGTACTTGTCTACTCTTAAAAGCTACGTCGAGGCGATCGGGGGGCAACTCGAACTCGTCGTTCGCCTTCCCTCGCGCGCGCCCCTCCGTATAGAGCGGCTCGGCGACGTCGTGGCTCCCAAAGCCGTCTCCGTGCGTAGCGTTAAAAGAGCGGCAGGTGGACGTAATCGCACAAAGGCCGCACGCGCCGGCTGACCTCACTCTGTTTCGGCTAAAGACTACCGATGGTGCGAGATGGTCTCGTCGATGCAAGGAGTAGGTATGAGCAACGTCCTAGTTAAGCCAAAGACCGACCTGCCCGCCCCACACTGCCCGACGTGACCCCTCTCTCCTCGCCCATGCTAGCCCAACTGACCGCCGCGTTGGGAGTCTCCCGCAATGTGCTCGCCGAGGACCACCAGATCGCCCATGCTTGGTCCCAGCTCCCACGCCTGATCAAGAAGATCCCTCCGCACCTGCGCGATGAGCGGATCGTCAAAATGTGTGTCGCCGTCGCCAGCGGTCTGTTCGACGCAGCCATCAACTACGTTTGGAACGCGGCCGTGGTGGAACTGCGTGACAAGGTGCGACGGTTCGGCATCAACGTCGTCCCTCAGATCCTCGACGACAAGTCCTTCGACGAGGACACGCTCCTCGACCTCAAGGACGCCGAGCTGCTCGACCTCTGCCGTAAGCTCAACCTGATCGGTGACGACGACTTCTTTTTCCTCGACCAGTGCAGGGCCACACGCAACAGTTTCTCTATCGCACACCCAGCTGCGGGGACGGTCGACGAAGACGAGTTCCTGAGTTTCCTAAGCCGCTGCCAGAAGCATGCGCTCTCGAGCGCCCACAAGCCTAAGGGGGTGGACACAAAGTCCCTGCTCGCCGCGCTGAAAGCAACGAAGTTCAAGAAGGATCAACGACAAGAATGGGAACGCCGTATCCAGGAAACATTCGAGGCCCAGCGCGAGCTGATCTTCGTCATGTTACACGGCATCTACTGTGACCCCAGCGTCGGGAGAGGAAGCCCGCCTGAACGCCATCGCAATCTGCGAATCGTTCAGTAACGACCTTAGCCCCCGGACCAGGTCGGCGCTGGTGGATCGACACCAGGACTATAAGGCAAAAGGCGACGAAGCCCGTCAGAAGGCTTCGCTGCAGTTCTTCGAGACGCTGGGCCAGTTGTCGCTGCTGAGCGAAGCCGAGGTTCACAGTATCTTCACATCAGCGAGTAGGAAGCTCTTAAGTGTGCGCAATGGCTGGGATAACTTCCACAACGAGCCGCCCTTCGCCGATCGGCTCCTCAAGCTGTCGCGGAAAAACCGCGTTCCGGAAACAGCGCAGGCCACTTTTGTGGAGGCAGTCGTGACGGCAGCGACTGGCAACTCATACGGCGTCTCGAACGCGGCGTCGCCATCCTACAATGAGATGGTCAAGTCGTTCTCGCCAAACGAGGTCAAGCTGATGCTGGATCTACCGAAGGCCTCGACCCTCGTCGCAAGTCGCATCAACTCGAACAGCGGCTGCGAGAAGCGGTTCCGCTCGCTCGTCGCTCTCGTTGACGCCAAGACGGTTCCCACGGCCTCGAAGAGCCTTTACGCAAAATGGGTTCCTAAGCCTTGATTCGCTGCGTTCCCGCTGACCCTGTTTCGCCCCTGGACTACTGTATGTAGGTGACCGGCAACCCGCTGGTTCGCAAAAAGAGGACGGCGAGGTTGAACGAGGAAGAACCCCCGGGATCAGATCCCGTCGCCAAGGCGTCGGCCTTCTTGTCCGCGACCAGCCGGGTCAGGAACAGACGGCGGAACAGCTTGCCCAGTACTCTCACTGGGAGAAGGAAGGCCGCCGCGACGATATCCACCGGCGTCCGTCCGGCGCAATGCCGCCGCCCGGCACGATCATGTGGATATGGGGATGGTGGGTCAGATCCCGATATGTGGAGCACGGCAGTGATGCCGATGCGCGCGCCGAGGTGCTTGGGATCCGCCGCGATCGTCAGCATCGTCTCCGATGCCGCCTTGAACAGCAGGTCATAGACCAGCGCCTTGTTGCCGAACGCGATGGCGGCGACCTCGGCGGGCAGCGTGAACACGACATGGAAGTAGCCGACCGGCAGCAGGTCGGCCTCCCGCTCGGCGAGCCATATACGCGCGGCCGCGAGGCGATGCGCCACTGGCCGCAGTCTTCGCAGGCCTCGACGTGACCGCCGAGCGCCGCGGTGCGGCAATGCTCGATCGCCGACATCACCTTGAGCTGGATGAGGCTCAGGTGACCTGCATGGGCGGCCCGATAGGCGGGGCCGGCAGCACGGAAGATGTCGGCGACCTCAACAGAGATGTGCACGGCTCAGCCGGGCGGCGTCTTGCCTTCCATTAGCGCCATCAGCCGGTCGAGCGGCCCTGCGACCGCGTGGATCGTCCGGGTCGAGACCTTGGTGTAGAGCGCGGTCGTATGGAGCTTGCTGTGCCCGAGCAGCACCTGGATGACGCGGATGTCGACCTCCTGTTCGAGCAGGTGGGTGGCGAAGCTGTGACGCAGCGTGTGAGGGCTGACGCGTTTGCGGATGCCGGCGACTTCGGCTGCCTCCTGGACTGCGCGGTGCAATTGCCTCGATGAGATCGGGCGCGGTGAAGCTGCGCCCCGGGAACAGCCAGCCATTGGGGAGCATCACCCCGCGCTGCCTGCCTTCGCGCCACCACAGCCGCAGCAGTTCCAGAAGTTGCGGCGAGAGCATGGCGTTGCGGTCCCTGCGTCCCTTGCCTGTTCGACGCGGATCAGCATGCGTGTCGAGTCGATGTCGTCGATCTTGAGGTGCGCGACTTCGGACACGCGCAGGCCCGCGCCATAGGCGACGCCGAGCGCGGCCTTGTACTTGGTGCCGGGTGCGGCTTCAAGCAGCCGCGCCGCTTCCTCCACGCTCAGCACCTCGGGCAGCTTGCGCTGATACCTCATGATCACCAGCGCACGCGCCAGATCCCGACGCTTCAGCGTCACGAGGAACAGGAACCGCAGTGCCGAGACCCCGCGCCATTGATCGTCGCAGGGCCGACGCCGCTCTCATGCTGATGCAGTTGGAATCGACGGATGTCCTCAGCCGTCGCCGTGTCGGGCGAGCGGCCAAGGAACACAGCGAAGCGCCGGACGTGACGAACGTAGTTCTGCTGGGTCTGGGAGCCCAGGCCACACATGAGCATGTCGTGCTGCATGCGCTAGCGAAGCGGAGAGATTGGTGCATCGGTCGACAGGGTAGCCATGGCGAGTTCCTGTCGTTGAAGGGAACTCCATGGTCAGATCGACGCCTCTACCCGCTCAAGTCAAATGGCAGTCGCGCCAGCTCAGGCCGAGGCGCCCCTCCCGCGAAGCGGGTCGTCTAATCGCTCGGCCGTCAAGGGGGTGAGTGCAAGCCAGTCGTCCTTTCTGTCCATGTTCGTTCGTTCGTATGCCGGGTACAAGGTCGTCTACGCGGTCGATGCAAAGATCGCCGCAGGATGAGTTTCGCAGGTGAGATCTTCCTATGTTCGTTGCGCAATCTGCTTAACGAGGCAGTTGCTTCCCGCTTCGCGGAATGATCCCAGCCACGTCCCGGCAGGGACGGCTCGATGCGTCCTGTAAGAACGCTATTGGTGGAATGGCCCTGAAGAAATCGCCGTGGTCGAGCGTCTGCAGGATCAGGCGGCGGCGGGCGTTCCTCCGTGCGGATCGAACAGCTCGCCCGTCCGGAGCATCGTATGCATGATCACTGCCAGCTTGCGCGCCAGGGCCACGGCGGCTCGTTTGAAGCCGAGCCGTTCTTTGAACTCCAACGCCCGGTTCGCAGAGTACTGGTATTCGTCGACCGGTTCAGGATGACCGCGGCCGCCTCGTATAGCAGTCCGCGCAACTGATTGTCGCCACGGCGCGAGATATGTCCGTCATTATCGACCTCGCCGGACTGGTAGCGTCTCGGGGTCAGGCCCACCCATGCGCCCACGGCGCGCGAGTTCCTGAAGTTCGCCGGATCCTCCACGGCCGCGGCAAAGGCGGTGGCTGTGACGGTGCCGACACCGGGCACCGACATGAGCAGACGGCAGTGCTGGTCTTCACGAGCCATCGCGGCCGGTTGCTTGCTCAGCTCTGCTATCGGGTATCGAATATCACTCCATGCCCGAAGCATTGGCACGACGATGCGCGCCAGCTTTGCTTCGCCCTGCAGAAGACCGTGAACGTTGCGCTCGAACACGCTGCCGGCGCCCTTGGGCACGACAAGGCCGAACGTCTTCATCAATCCGCGGATTTGGTTGGATATCTGCAAACGCATCTTGAGAAGCTGGCGCCGCGCGGTGATCAGCGTGCGGATCAGCATGCTGTCGAAACCTTTGACCCGAACCTCGCGGTAGAAGCCGACCTCGGCCAGATGTGCCAGGCCATCCGCATCGTTCGCCTCGGTCTTGTTCGCGGCCATGTCGAGCGCGGCCTTGGCATGCCGCGCGTCGATACAGATTACCGGCAACCCCTCTGCCGTCAGCGCATGGTAGAACCACACCGACAGCGGCCCCGTCTCGAACACAACCCGCCGGGCATACGGTGCGCGCTTGCGGATCACCGCCGCGAGCAGTTGTGGGTCGGACGCGCACTTGCCCCGCCACATCCTTTTGCCGTCCTGCCGGATCGATATTGCCGTGTCTTTCATGGATACGTCGAGACCGATATACTGCTCCATGGCTGTCCTCCGTTCGATGCCTGGGCCCGGGTCCATCGTGAGCCCGTTCTTCATCCTATCGGGGGACAGCCAGCCGGCTAGAGCTCCGAACGTCGCCGCCACAGCTTTGGTGGCCACCGCTCCCGCGATTACGTCATGTTCGTGCATGAGGCGCATTGCAGCCCGGCGGCTGTGGGGCCGACAGTGGACTGTCGGCTGTTGAACGTGCCGAATGGAATAGCTGCCGTTCATCAATGGTGCTCCAGCGGCAAGAATACCGCAGGGGTGAATTCCTCGAGCAAGCCTGGCACGCCACAGGCGAACTCGTGGCCGTCAGCCGGTCACCGGACACTGAAACGGCCGACGAGAGCTGCTAACCATCAGAAAAATATTGAAGCCATTGTATGCCCCTTCGGTCTGAAAATTCATACAACATAAGGATTTCGTGGTATTGGGTGCTACGGGGGCTAAGATGTCTAACATATCCGAAGCAGAGGACAAGTTGATCGAGCGGGTGTCCCGCGAGTTCGAGCTACCGCCGGTGACCGTGCAGGCGTTGTTGGATCTCGAAAGCGAATTCCCGAACATGTCCGCCCGCAGCGCCAAGTCGCGCTTGACCCGAAGGGTCGAAGAAGTCATTTCAGCCGGGCTGGGGTCGAAGGATTGAAGTTCGTTTCCTTCGATATCGAGAATATGTTCGCCTATAACGGGACCTGCTCGGTGGATCTGTCCGAGACGCAGGATGGTGAGCGCAACATAGTGCTCATCAAGGGGCGCAACGGCGCCGGAAAAACTAGCCTGCTCAACAGCGCGAAACTCCTCTTCGCGGGCGCGCAGGACGAGTCTCTGCGGCGGGTAGGCTTCTCGCGCACCGCGCTTACAGATAAGCAATATGTTCTGGGCCAGCCCGGACGTTGGTCCGGGGTGTTCAACAAGACCGCGCGGCAGCAGGGGCATAACCGTGCTAGCGTGTCGTTGTGCTGGACCGAAGGCGGCGTGGTGCATCGGGCGCGCCGCACTTTCGTTGGCCAGAAGAGCTTTTCGGCATACTCCGAACTGGTCGAATTCGGCCCGGTAAGTTCGCCGCTTGATGGCAACGCTGCGGAGGACGCGCTGCAGGCAATGCTCCCGCGCGAATTGGTGCCCTTCTTCTTTTTTGACGGCGAACAGGTGCAGTCGCTCGCCGACGCGGAGATCGGACGCGAGGCCGGCGAGATCGAACGTCTTTTGGGGCTGCACTTCGTAGCACACCTGATCGATAAGGTGAACGACGACGCCAACCGCCGAAGCCGGGCGCGTTTGCCTGTCGACGTCATGAAAAGCGTCGTTGAGGCGGAAAACGCCGCCCGAGAGGCTCGCGCCAACGAGGCCGTCCAGGCGCGAGCACGGGTGGCGGCCGAGGAAGAACTGCTTGATCTGGAGGCGAGGCGCGCTCGGCTCGATGGGGAACGGCAACGTTTGCGCAGCGGCACCCTTTCGGAAAGCGAGGCGAAGCGCTTCCACGACCGGTTGGAAGTCCTGGCAACCCAACGTCAGACCCTGGCAGACGAATTAGCGGAACGCCTGCCGCTCGAGATCGTCTTCCGTACCCAGCCACACCTTGTGGATGAGGCCTTCGCCGTTTTGGACCGCCAGACCACGGCCGACGCGAGCCTGGCCGGGAGATTACATGCGGAATTACCGGCCATGACGGTACGCAGCCTCACCACGATCGAGGATCCGGTGACGCTGAATGCCAAGCAGCAGACTGACCTGCAGAACGACATTAGGGAATCGTTGCGAACGCTCGGCGTTGTGTCCGGCGATCAGCATCCGGTGTTGGCGTCGCTAAGCGCCAAGAAGACCAAGGCGCTGCGCGACCGGTTCCTAGTCTGGAGAAGCCGGGGAGCCGCCGACTTCGCCGAGGAGCGTGCGCAACTTCGTCGCATGCGCGAACTGGTCACCGAGACGCGTAGATTGCGCAAGGAGCTGGACGAAGCGGAGCTGAGCACCGACGAGGCTCGAGCGCGGTATGAGGAAATCACCGCCGAGATTACTAGGATCGGAGAAGCGATTCGCGACGCGATGCAGCGGTCAGCCAAGGCACTGGTGGACGAAAAGGGCTTTGCCCACGAAGCCGTTGGCCACGACGAACGCGCCACCCAGGAGATGAAGGAGTACAAAGTCTCCATGGAGCTGGACGAAGGTTATCGGTTCGCTCTCCGGGCTAAGCGCGCCCTCGAACGCTATCTGGAACTGCGGCGCTCACGCATCCGACAGTCCGTGGAGGATCGGGTGAACCAAAAGGTGGCCATCCTGCTCGCGCCCAGTGAATTGGTGAAAAGCGTCCGCCTCGACGGACAATTCATCATGAGCTACTTCGACCAGGACGGCGAGGAGGTCTCGCGCCACAGCATCTCGGCAGGCATGCGCCAACTCATCGCCATGTCGATGCTTTGGGCGCTGAAGGAGGAGGCCGCCCGATCCATCCCGGTGATCGTCGACACGCCCCTGGGCCGTATCGACTCCACCAACCGCAACCTCCTGATGCGTGACTATTTTCCGGAGGCTGGCGCGCCTCTCATCCTATTGCCGACCGACACCGAATTCACCGAGATCGCCGACGATCTGCTCGGTGAGCATATCCGGCGCCGATACCGCATCGACAACGAGGGCGGCGAGACCGCCAAGCTGATGCCGGTAGAGCTATGAAGGACAGCATCTATTTCACCGTCGAGGAGCGCGCGTTTTTCGAGCGCATTATCGACGACGGTCTGATGCAGGACGGCAGGCGCGGAGTCTACTGGTGGATTGTCCGCATCGCCATCGCCCGCTCCCTACAGGAAAGCGACGAACCGGACGAGCGCTACAAGGCCATGCCGAAGTCGCCGAGCGAGTTGCATCTGGAGCAGATAACCGGTCGCGCGAAAGAACCCGATTACGACGACGCTTTCGCGCTGCTATTGTCCCTTCGCCGGGACGAGGACCTGTTCGAGAACCACGACCTGTATGTCGAGGTGCTGCAGCGCCACGCGCGTCGTGGTATGGAATTGCTGCACGAAAGCTGGTTGCCGGGTACAAGTTTCCACGATGTCCTCCTAGACAGCCTCTACTTCCGGCCGTCGGTCGACGACGATCACTCGACCAACAAGGGTGACGTACAGTTCGATATCCTCAAGAAGGGACTACAGCAGATCGGCGTGGACGCGAACCCGATCGGCGAGCCCATTTCAGGACCCCGCCTCTCTCGTCACAGGCTGACCTTGGGCGGCGTCGAGGACTACGACAGACTTCGCCGCGGCCTCGAAGATCTGGCCTTCGCCATCGGTCTGGGTACGGGTACGATCGCTTTCGGCCGCGAACCCGGCGAGCGGCGGGTCGTGCTCGACATTCCCCGGCCGTCCGGCGCATGGCGCGACGTGCCGTGGCCTCCGCTGGTTGAGGCGTTCATGTCCTCCGATGCGGCGTTGGCGGTATGCCCAGGCGTCGACGTTATCGGCGAACCCGTCGTGTTCGACTTCGTCGAGGCGCCGCACATGTTCGTGGCTGGCGCCACCGGCAGCGGCAAGTCAGTCTGCATGAACGCCATCCTTCTGTCGATGCTGGCTTCGGACAACCCGCCCGAGTTGCTCATGATCGACCCGAAAGGCGTAGACTTCGCGGAGTACGACGGGCTCAAACTGTTGCGTGGCGAAAAGGTCGTTACCGAGATGGGGGCTGCCGTGGAAATGCTGCGTGCCGTCGTCGAGGAGATGGACGCGCGACAGGAGCGTCTAAGAGAATTCGGCGCCCGGAACATTGCGGAGGCACGTGCCGCCGGCAGTCCGATGAGACGGCTGGTGGTCGTTGTGGACGAGCTCGCTGATTTTCTGATGTCGCGCACCGGTGCGGAAGAGCCACTGGTCCGCATCGCGCAGAAGGCCAGGGCTGTCGGCATCCACCTCCTGCTGGCGACCCAGCGACCGGAAGCAGCTACTTTCCCCGGTCTGCTTAGGGCCAACATACCCAGTCGCATCGCGTTGACGGTCCAAAAGTCCTCGGACTCTAGGATCATTCTTGACGAGTCCGGCGCCGAAGACTTGATGATGCGTGGCGACATGCTCATTAAGCTGGCCGGGAGACCGCTTCTCCGGGCACACGGCGCGCGTGTGGACATCGCCGATGTGAAGCGAGCCGTAGCCGCGGCCAATTCGAGGCACACATGAACAGACCGACCAAATTCTCTCTGGTGGGCATTTCTACCGTCGACGTCGGCCCTTTGCGGGGAAAGACGTTCGTCCCGTTCCTGGATCCGACAGGCAACCCCACCAACGTCTTCCTGATCATGGGAAAGAACGGCGCGGGCAAGACCACCATTCTCGACGCCATCTACTGCGCTATGTCCTTGCTGCGGGCGCGCACAAGCGAGGCTTACGGCCACGAGGCGCTCGATAGCGGAAAAGGCGCGATCCAGCTCGACGCGCTGGTCCAGCTTGACGACGGGCGCCGGTCGGTTATGCACCTGATCTCGATGGTGGCGGGGGCGGACAAACCGCTGAAATTTTGGACGCCCGAGGAGTGCGAGCGCATCGGAGTGTACGAGGACCAGCAACTGCTTTTCTTCGGCAAAAGGCTCGGCTACGGCCCTGTCGAGCGATCCAACTCGTCCTCCCCGCTGGCGCTCGAATTCGCCGAGGCGATAATCCAGAGCCTAGACCAGCATCCGCTGTCGCTTTGGGGCACCTCGATGGCCCTGCCGACGGTGCTGTATTTCCATTCCGACCGAGGCCTGCGTCGGCCGCCGCACGAAAACCGCTCCATCGTGCGTCCCAAATCCCTGGGCTATTCGCCCGCCCATCTGTTCGGTCCAGACGGCACGAACTGGGCCGAGTCCATCGAGAACCTGCTCGTGTGGTTCGCCTGGCTCGGCGACGACCGGGAAAAGATCTGCCGGGAGATCGTGAACGACGTTGTGTTCAAGGGAACGAAGCGTCTCGGCGCCGTTGATCGCAACGAACTGTCGATCCCCGTGGAGACCGCGAGCGGAGACCATCATCGGCTCGACCAGCTCAGCAGCGGCGAACGGCAACTGGTCCAGTTGGCCATCCGTATCGCCGCACACATGACCGGTTCAACGATCGTGCTGATCGACGAGACCGAACAGCATCTGCATACCGTGATGCGCCGTCGCCTCATCAACATCCTCAAGAGTTGGGCGCAAGAGCGCGACGGTCTGAGTTTCGTGCTGACCTCGCACCAGACGGACTCGATGCGGCTTCTGGCTCCGAAGACCGTCGAGGACGGGCTCTTCAAGAGCGGCTGTCTCGTCAAACCCAAGTTCAGGTCGGACGATGACTGACAATGTAGTCATGTTCGACGAGTTCGACGACGAACGGCAGATCGGTGCTACCCATCTAGGCCTGCCACGCATCGTGCTCGAAGGCGTCGACGACTTGCGGCTGTTCGAGCGGTATTGGTTCGCTAGCTACATGGACCGCGTCGATTTCGTCCAGGCCAACGACCTCGTGCAGGGCTCAGGATGCACCGCGGTGGCCGCCGCGGTCAAAAAGAGTCGTGAGGTGGACAAGATACCTGCGTTCGGTTTCGTGGACCGGGACTGGCTTTTCCGACACCGCGACTGGGATAACCTCTTCGCGCTCGATGATGCCGTTTTCGAGGCGGCGACGTGGAACGAGGAGTTCTATACGACCCGCCGTTGGGAGATCGAAGCCTATCTGCTGGAGCCCGACCTAATGGCCGATCTAGTGAAGTCCTTCACACGATCGGGAAAAGGGACCGAGGCGGAATGCAGGGCGGCGCTCGAGCGTGCATTGGTAGAGATTGAGAACCTCCTGCTCGTGCAGCGGCTTTTCGTGGCGTGTCATGTGGCCGGCATCAATCGCGCGTCGAACCACCTAGTGCACAAGCTCGCCGAAGAGCTCGAAGCCGAGTGCGAGAAGGAGCTGGAGGCTTTCACGCACGAGAACGGCCTGGCGGCTGCCGCGGCTGTCCGACCGCTTCTCGACGCCATCGTGGACTCGTCCCCAGGTCCGGACGAGGACAAGTGGCGTTGGCTTCTCAGGTTCGTGGATACGAAGCGACTCATCGGCAGGCTGAGCAGGAGATTCGACACGGTGGGCGACATCCGCTGGTTCCTCGCCACCATGATGGAGAAGTCCGGTCGGCGGCCTCAGGAGTTGGAGAAGCGCATCAACGAAATCCTGGTGGCCGCCTGAATTGATTACAGACGGGCCATGCCGACCAAGCGCCCAACGAACGTGTCGAAGTCCCCGGTGCTGGCTCTCCAGTCTTCCCACAGCAGCGTTATGCCGCGCTGCCAATGCGATGCCGCCAAGGACTGCATTCGCTTGCGGGTCATCGCTTCGCCCGACCTCGCGTCATGCTCCGAGATCAGGGTGATCCACGTTGCCAGCTCTATACCCTGGCCGAACAGCTGCTCGCCCTTGATCGGCTTGCCGTAACCCATGCTGCCCAATTCAAAGGAGGGGAGTTGGGGAATACTTAGCGACCGACCCAGAGCGAGCCTTGCCGGCCCGTATCGATGCGGCAGACCTAGGAAGCCCTGAAATCGGCTGTTCAGTTCGTCGGCATAGCGCGACGTTCTGAAGTCACCGCGCGTGAATTCTACCATTGTCGCCGACATCAGGATGCCGCTCCCGTTACTGGAAGGCGTTCGGTCGAAGGCAGCTTCAGCGATTCGCCGCTCCGTCGTGTCACAAGCGCCAGCTCGCCGGGATGAAGCTCGGCCGGATGAACAAGAAGGACGAGTTGTCGGTCCATTTCCGTGAAATGGCCGATTACCCTACGGCGATGTTCGGCGTCGAGCCTCGCGAACGGACTGTCCATGATGATGGGGAAGTCCGCGGCTAGGCGGGCGAGAGCGGACATCAGCGACAGCGTGAAGATGTGGTTTTCGCCGGCGCTGGCGTCGAGTTCATGCAGATCCCGTCCGGACCGGTCGAGCAGTGTAACACGTCCCTCCTCGTTGACCTTGATCTGTTCGACCACAGTCTTGTGCGCCATCGAGCGATAGGCGTCGGTAATCTCGGCGGACAGCGCATCGAGGTTTTGCGGAACGGCAGCGTCGGCAAGAGCGTCGATCAGATCGGCGGCCCGGTCCGCCGCGGCGCTCCGTTTGAGCGCCACCGCGTTGCCGCTCTCGCCCAGCGAGACCGCCGCCAACTGTTGCACCTCGCATGAACGCCTGTCCTCCAACTCCCGCAACGCGGCAGCTTCCATCGCGTGACGGGCTTCCGCGCGGGCCAGTTCTTCCTGGATTCCGTTCAACTCCTCCGCCAACGACTTGGACTCGTCGTCCGTACCCTTCTGCTCGCCTAAGGCGCGATCGAGTTGGCCAATTCTCTCGTCGGCCCTAGAAACCGCGCGGGCGAGATCCCGGATGTCGGAGGCACTGACCGACGACAACTTACGGAGATGCTCCGCCACGGAAAGGCGATCTGTCTCGCCCAAATGCGAGAGCAGGGGGCCGCCGGCATCCGCGGTGCGATTTCCCCACATCTCCCGCCACGCCAGGGCGAGAGCACGGGCGACATCGTCCGTCACCGTCGTGTGGCGCGAGACGCGGTCCACGAATTCCGAGGCGCGGTTCAGGTTCCGCTCCTCGTCCCCCTTGACTTGCGCGGCCTTATGCTCAGCCTCGATCCGCTCTAGTGCGGCAGTCCTGAGAGTTTCGCCGGCCAGCGCGTGTGCGAGCTCGCCGCTCAGCAAACGACGCAGTTCGTCGCGGAGAGCGTCTCGTTCCCGGATCACGCTTTCGCGCTGCTCGAAATGCGTCTTGAACGCACGGTAGCTGTCGCCGTGCAGGCGGCCGATACGGCTGACTACGTCATCACGCCGCTCCCGCAACGGCCCGATGACCGCCAGAAGCAGTTCCACCGACGTCGCGCGTTCCTCGATCTCGCGCCCCAGATTGTTAAGCGCGAGCCGGGCTTCGGCCGTGGCAGCCGCGTTGTCGGGAAGGTTGCGGCGCCGCTCCCGCGCATAGGTGCGAAGGTCAGCCGAGGCGCGATGCAGCCGGTCGATCCCGATCGCGGCTTCCAGCGCCGTCTTGACCTGGCCGTCCATATTGATGCTCGCCATGCGCTCGAGGTGTTCACCGTCTAGGATGAAGAAGCCCGCAAGATTGTCCTGAAGGATGTTCTGATCGACGAAGTCCCGGACGAACCGCTCGTCGTCTTCGGGGTCGGGGGAAGCAAGGATTATGCGGTCGGCCCCTTGGAAGATGCGCACTTCCTCGTCGTTCTTGCGCAGGGCGCCGTCAACGAAATGCCAGATCCTCTCGATGACGTACTCGTTGTCGTCCGATTGGAAAGTGATCTCAATCGCGATTTGCGCCCGCCCTTGGCGCGCTCCTGAGTTCAGCGCACGCTCCATGAAGCGTTCATATGACCGGTCTACACGGCTGACGGAATTAGCGCGGGCCAGCAGCGGAATGCCAAGCCGCCCGTAGAGACACAGCACGAAGGCCTCGAGTAGGCTGGTCTTCCCTGATCCGTTATTACCCTCGATCAGCGCGACTGGTTTTTCGCGACCGTAGGGAATGTCCAACCGGAAGCGACGATAGGACTTCCAGTTGCGTAGCCCGATGGCGTTAAGGCGCATGCTATTCCCGGGCCTTGTCTAAAATAGCATCGAAGCGCTGGAAGAGACCGCGGCGGCGTAGCATACCGGCATGCTCATCGATGGCGTCCAACAGGTCATCCACGATCGTGGGATCAACACCCCGTTCGGTGGACAGTCGCTGCAGCAATTCCCGACCGGCGGGCGTACGGAGCAGCGCCGGCTTCACGAAACCGCCTCAAGAGCGGTAGCCTCGACAGAAGCGACGACGGCGGCGGCGTCCTCGGCCCAGATACGGTTGATCGCCTCGATCTCGGCGGCGGTGATCAGGGTGCGGCCGGTGGCACGTTCGACCTGATGCAGGCGATCGAGAATTTCCCGACGCGCGGTCGGCGTGAACGGTCCCGGGACCAATGAGCCGTCGGCAAGGAACGTCGTCTGGCCGTTGCGGCGCCGCGCCGATCGGCGAGCCGGATCGTTCCGGATTTCGGCAAGCCAGTCGCGGAAATCCATAAGTGGTTCGAGGTTCTCGTGACCCGCCTCGATGAAGCCGGCCATACTCCGGTCCTTCACGACGACGGTGCAGGTCCAGCAGCCGAATCGCGAGGACGACGTACCGCATGACGGAGCATCATCCTTACTGAGCACCAGCGGGCACTCGCCCCCCTGACCATCCTTGTAGAGTGCCACCAGATCGCGGTGGCTGCCGCCCCATGGTGGGCGACGTTGCAACAGGGTTGTCCAGACCTCGTCGGTGGAGAAATCCACGATCGGACGAAACACCTTACAGCCTTTGAGGTCGTTATGGCCATTCAGCCTCTCGCCGTTATCATACCGGCTCATGCTAACCGCTCGAGTCGCTGATTCCTGACGGCGCACACCAAGCAAAAGGATGACTTCGCCGTTTTCAGATACTCGACTCCGGATGTAATGGGATGTCGGCTGGATCTTCATGCGGTCCGTACACCAGCGGAAGGTCCTGCTTGGGGCCGGATAGCCCCGTCCGATCAAGTTGACCCAGAAAGTCTGGTCGACCTTGGGCGCCGTCTTCGCCACGACTATGGGCAAGCGCATCGCCGTCACAGCGTCAGAAATGCGGTCCAAGGTCCTGTCAACCAGGTCGGCGACAACCGGGGCTTCGACGAGGGTGTCGTTCGAGACGACGTGCACCGTGCGTTTTCGTTCGCTGGGCGGGAGCTCGAGCAGCATCTCCATCGCCAGCTGCAGGACAAGGGTACTGTCCTTGCCGCCGGAGAAGCCGATGATCCAGGGATATTTGTGGTTTTGACCGTACTCATCCGACAGATCAGCCTTGGCCGCTTCGAGCTTGTCCTCGAGCGCGTCCTCATCCATCTGGGCAGCTAAAGGCAACAGGCTCATCGACTTAAGCTCCTTTGGTCCGGTTGTAGCCGACTCGGCGCAGTTTAGCCACCGCTTCCGCCATCGTCCCGGCGCCTGTTAACACCTCGTCGAGCGTAGTGAACCGTCCGAAGCCGATGCGGATGGCTTCTTCGGCGCGCTCCAAGCCAAACCCCAGTGCCATCACGACGTGGCTGGGATCGAGGCTGTCGGAAGTGCATGCCGAACCCGAAGCTACCGACACTTTCCCGCGCAGGCGCATTAGCAACGCCTCGGCGTCCACACCGTCGAAGCTGAGATTGAGATTTCCCGGCAAGCGTTCGCCCATCGTACCGTTGATCGTGAACCGCACGCCGCTCTCGCGCAGACGTTCCATGAATGCGGCCCGCAACTCCCGCAGGAGCCCAGCCTCCTTCGTCATCACTTCCCCGGATATCCTGCAGGCCTCGCCGAAGCCGACACATAGCGCCACCGGCAACGTACCGCTGCGGAAGCCGCGCTCCTGACCGCCCCCCTCGATGATCGGGCTGATGCGTCGACCCGCGTCACGGGACATATAGAGGGCGCCAACGCCCATCGGTCCGTACAGCTTGTGCGACGAGATACTAGCCATGTCGACACCGGTTTCGGCCACGTCGAACGGAACTTTGCCTATCGCCTGCGCCGCGTCGCTGTGGAATAAGGCGCCGGCGCGCTTCGCGATCCGGGAGATTTCCGCGAGGGGTTGCAGGACGCCGATCTCGTTGTTGGCGGCCATGGCGCTGACCACGGCCGTCCCTTCGTCCACAGTCTGCGCAAGTGCATCGAGATCGACAAGGCCTTCGCCGTCCACGCCGATGATCGTCGACCGGGCGCCTCTCCGGCCAGTCGCCAGCACCACATCTAATACGGCATGGTGTTCGGTAGCCAAGGTGACGACGCCGTCCCGCCTGGACGAAGCGAGCGGGCCCTTGATTGCAAGGTTGTCGGCCTCCGTGGCACCCGAGGTGAAGACGATCTCGTCCGGTTCAGCACCGACCAGGGCGGCGACTTGCGCCCGCGCCGTCTCCACCGCGGCCATCGCCGCGATGCCGTGGTCGTGGCGACTGGAGTGCGGATTCCCCAACGCAGTTAGATGCGGCAGCATGGCTTCTAGGACACGAGGGTCCAGCGGCGTCGTCGCTTGGTAGTCGAGATAGATTCCGTGTCTATCGATCGAGCCCATGGCGTCAGTGATGTGTTCAGCCGGTGGTTTCATTCGCCCCCGGATTAACCCCTAGAGTCGCTGAGTGCAACACCCGCACCGGGGCCGGGGTATTGGTCGCCAAGGAACTGTTCGGACGGCAGTCTGCTCCCCCCTAATGCCTTGGCACCACCTGTCATATCAAAGTCGGCGGCAACTGTCGCCGGCGATGTCGATCGTCGTCGAGGCGCTGAGGCATAGGGCCCAGCAAAACGGGTGAGCTCGTCACGTCATGGTTGGTTGCGAGCGACGTCCGCTTTCAGGGGGTGGCCATCAATTTTCAATGACCGACATCAGGCGTATAGCTGCCAATAAGACACGTAGAGACGCCTTCGTGCTGACGTGAACGACCTGCGAGGTCGCGAGCGTTAGAAATTCGAAGCCTCCTGAATCTATCCTAAATCCGAATCTAGTGACCTAATTTGTCCAACAAGCACACGCAATTCGGGTTGAGGCGTGATCCAGAAAGTTCGAAAAGCTTCCAGGAACCCCAGCGCGCGCCCTGCCGGAACCTGGCCGAGAATGATGGCGGAGCCGGCAGCAACGAAATTGATGGCCACGCCGGAGACAATCTGGCCGCCCCAATGGGTGAGCGAGGCGGAACTGTGCACCAGCGCGAAAAATGACGGCGGTGAACCGCGGCCGCCCAGGCGCCGCAACCGCGAGGCAGGCGAGCAGCAACGGCCCGGAGAACACCAGTTGCTCGGCGGCGATGGTGCGGGTCGCATCCTGCACCGCCATCATGACGGCGCCCGCCGAAGCGAGCATGGCGAGTAATCGGACAGCAGGCACAGCATTAAAATCCTCGAAGGTGTCCGTCGACATTCGACAAGAGACATATGGCGCGGCGCGAGCGCTGGCGCTGTACGACCTACGAAGCGGCGCTCAATCCGAGGCGATGCCATTCTTGATCCGTGTGAGGTGGCTTTCGCCGTCCTCCGGGCCGAAGCAGCTTTCGAAATCATTGCATTCCCCGCAACTGGGCGCGCTGCATAGCGAAGAACCTTCGGCCTCGCAGAGCTTGCGGTAAAAGTATTTCTTCCATTTCATGTTTTGGGTGTTGCCGGCCGCCAGCGTCGGAAAATGCGAGGCGAGCAGGCGGCCGAGGTCGCTTCGATTGAAAAGGCCAAGGCCCTGCCAGAGATGGTCATTGCGCATGGCACGCCGGGCGATGATCTTGGCGAAGCGGGCGCTCGCCGGGTCGCCCGGACGGGCATGCGCCAGCAGCAGTCCGCGCAGAAGTTCTTCCTCCCGATCCGGCTCGGGCTCGCTCACCTCTTCCAAGGCAAACGCGTTGGTAGGAATAGCAGGGAAACAGCGGGCCAGGACATCGCGCAGCTCGGCGCGCGAAAGGCCGGTTGCCTCCGTCACCGTCGCCTCGCCGGCCTCGATCTCCTCGAGCGCACGTGAAAGCACACAGGCAAGCACATGCTGGTCGAACCTCCTCTCCAGCTCGATCTGCGGCCATCGGCCGGTGCTGAGCCGGGCATAGTGTTGGGCAAATATGGTGCCGTTCTCCTGGTTTGTCATATCAGGTCATGCAGCGACCCGGCCGGCCGCAACATGGGTCGGGCAGTTCTTCGGGTAGAGGCAGTCGCGGATCGCCTCGCGGTCGAGTAGTTCGGTAATTTCGTCCATCGGCTCTGTCGCAAATTTTGTGAGTGGAAGAGGTGTTTCGCGAACCCCCGCCCTGCCGTTTGCGCCTCATGGGGAACACTGGCGCTGGAAATACCCCCGCGGAGTTGGACGTGGACCGTGCGGGACAGAGGTCGCGTGCTGTCCTTTCCAGGGCGGCCACATGGTCGATCCCATTCAAGCCCGCCAGACTCTCGACTTGAATGACGTCCTATTCAAGCCGCGCAGCCGGTGTAAGGTCGAGTTCCAGCGCCCGTTCGGGGCAGGATCGCGCGCCTCGCGATGCAGGCA
Organism: Mesorhizobium sp. M1295; assembly: GCF_040318135.1. Lineage (NCBI taxonomy): Bacteria > Pseudomonadati > Pseudomonadota > Alphaproteobacteria > Hyphomicrobiales > Phyllobacteriaceae > Mesorhizobium > Mesorhizobium sp. M1295. The sequence goes on along the minus strand of NZ_JAMYLU010000013.1, from coordinate 100,082 downwards.
GCTCCTCCCCTTCCGCAACTTCAATGTCACCGGGAAGGATGTAACCCTCGTCATCAAGCTTGAAGATGTCGGGCGCTTGCGCCGCGCATCGGGCGTGACCCTGGCATTTGGCATTTTGGACGGTGATGCGCATGACGCTGCCTTTGTCTGTGCCCCGGCTCGGGGCGGGCCTAGGACCAGTCCAGGATCAAATTTTCGATCCCGAACACATGGCCACCAGAGGTGATGGGTGCCGTACCCTCCTTGATCCGGAAGGCCGGGATGCGCGCCAGCCACTCCTCCAGCCCAATGACAATCTCCCGCCGGGCAAGGTGTGAGCCAAGGCAACGGTGGGGACCATAGCCAAACGCTGCGTGGCGGTTGTCCTCCCGCTCCAAATCGATCGTGTTGGGGCATTCGAATTCCGCCGGGTCACGATTGGCAATCATCGTGGCGCAGGAAACATAGTCCCCCTTCCGGATCGGCGCGCCTTCGAAGTCGATATCTTTCGTAGCCACGCGGATCAACTGAATGGGCGGATAGGCCCGCAGCAATTCTTCGGTTGCGAGCGGGATGCGGTCCGGTTCGCTCCGCAGCAATTGCTGATCTTTGAGGTTGCGCGCGAGGTACGCCAAGTCAAAGCCTATAGCTGCTGCGACCGTGTCGAGCCCAGCGACGAAGACAAGCACGCCGATGCCGCGGACTTGGGTGTCCGTCAGCCGGCGGCCCTCGACCTGTGCCTGCACGATAAAGGTCATGAAATCGTCAACCGCCTCCTGGCGGCGCATGGCTGCAAGTTCGTCGATGAATGCCACGATCGTCCGGGCCGCCGCCGGACGTTTCACATCGTCACCGTGAAGCAGATCTTTCCCCCAGCCGACAAATGTGTCGAGTCGGTCATCCGGCAGCCCCAGAAAGCGAAGGAAGATGCTCACCGCGAAAGGAAATGCAAAATCCTTCATGACGTCGCAGCTTGTGCCCGACGCGGCGATCCTTTCGATCAGCTCGACCGCCCGTTCGCGGACAGCCGGTTCCAAAGCCATCACCCGCTTTGGCGAAAGCAGCGGATTGAGTAGTGAGCGAAAAACGCCATGGGCAGGCGGATCCAGTTCAAGCGGGATCATCGGCCAGTTTTCGCCAAGCGCGGACGCGAAGATGCTGCGATGGCTCGAAAACGTTTCGGCGTCCTGCAGCACCCGGCGCTGGTCACTGGCGCGAGTGATGACCCAGGTACCCCGCCCATCGCGCGTGTTGCAGGGCGAATAGAAGATCGGCGGCCCGGCATGGACGCAAGCGACGGCTGCTTGCGGATCCCCGTTGGGCGTCGGTGACATCCCTGGTGACGTAAACAGGCTGAAGTCCCTCACCATTTCGGGCGGGACATGATCTGGAACGGGGTTGGTCGCCATTTTGCTTTCTCTACATCAGGCGTTCATGCGCTCGATTGAGATTGCACCGCTGTTCATAAAGCCGATTTCCAGCATAGGTACGTCTCGGGTCAGGCGCCTTCTACATTCTGTCGCGCGATACAGCCCACCTGCACCAGCGCGGATGAGATCGGTTGCGAAGTCAATCAGAAGGGGCATCTCCGCCGCGCTGCGGTCATGAAGCAAAGCCGCCGCTTATCCCCGTTAGGGTTGAGAGGCTGGTCAATCGCCGCGGAGCTCTGTGACGCACTGCTGACGCGCTGCTGATGCCCTGCTGATCAAATTGTCAAAGCAAGTCGCGTGCCGGATAGGCGTACCCATGGCGCTGCACCAAGCGATGCCAGCCTGCACTGGGCCCACCGCCGCTAGGTTGATGATCACCTGTCCATCATTCTTAGGACAACGTCCGACAACCGACATCCACGTCGGTTTTGTCGAGTCCGCGACATCGGGCTGCTCGGCTCGGCTGCTGCTGCACAGCCTTCTGGTCGACGAGCGAGGAGATCGCTCGCACCGGATTGAGCAACGACGCGATCCCGCGCAAGGATCGGGGGCGGTCCAACAAGACCCGACGGCGCTTGCGCGCGATGATCGGAAATATCAACAAGGTCGAACCGCGCTTCGGTTCGGCGCTTGGCGTATGCGTTGTATCGCTCGGAGCCGCTGCAAGGATTTCCGGCTAGACGGCGATGCACTCGTGCGCAGCGGTCCGGCCGACGACGAGCTTGACTGTATCGCTGCGGTCAATTCCGGCGTGCACCCTGACCGTCCGTATGCGCTACGACGGCAAGCTCTATCGCACATGGACCTATATTTCCTTGCGAGCCGCTGTCGGAACGTGGTGCCGAGTCCTATGGCGGCCGGTTCAATCCGAGGGCCTGTCGGCTCTACACATCCCTGTCGGTCGGACCGGGAACGCGTGGCAGACTCTCGGCCAGAAACTGCCAGTCGCTGCGCTCGCGTTCGCCTTCCTTGCGCGTGCCGAAGAACTGGATGATCATCTTGCCGTCGGCGCCATAGGCTTCAATGGACGTGACGTGACCGTCCCTCGTCGGCTTGCGCACGGCCCAGACCTCGCGAATGTGATGGGTCCTAAGATGCAAATGGAAGGTCTCGTCGAGCACATTGATCCGCGGCCCGATCTGCTTGACCGACTTGATCGGGCCGGAATGGATCTGGATGCAACCATGATTGCCGACAAAGCACATGATCGGCATCTCGTCTTCGGCCGCCTGTTGGAATAGGGCGCGAACGGCATCATTGTCGAGCAGCCAGGCGTAATCCTCGTCGGCCATATGCATCGCCTGGCAGCGGCTGAGCTTCAGTGCCTTCAACATATGGTAGAACTGATGCACGTCGCTCAGCCGGCTCCAGTGCTCGCGTAGGTCGTCGACCGTGGCGGCTTGGTCTGGACTCACTGCGTTATCGCGCGCCCCGCTCGCCTCGACCGATATGATCGGCTCCTGGTCGGAGGATGCGAGCTCTGCCGCCAGATGCTGATAGGCCTGCAGGTTCGAGGCGGGCCTGAGATGTACTTTGTGCATCGCCTCGCCGGTGGCATCAAAGAATTGCAGGCTGCGGCGGATCTCGGCTCCCTCGCGCTTCTCGACGGCGAAGCCATACGCCCACGCTTTCGGGAAGATGCGCAGGTCGATCTCGTCGCCGAGCACCATGGCATGCGGGTTGCCGGTGACCACTTTGTCGTAGACGCCGATCTTTTGGTGCACGGCACTTTGGTTGCGGGTGACCGCCATTACCTCGCCGACCGCTTCGAGGCCGGTCAGCAGATCATGGACGCGCGGCTCGATGCGCACCGCGCCGTGACCACAATGCGCCGCGACCAATTCGGCTTCCGAAATGCCCAATCGAGCGGCGAGATCATGCTCCCGGATTTTCGGATTGTCTTCGCACGCCCGCCGGATTTCGTCCGGCGACGGTTTCTCGCGCTGGTCCATGTCTTACCCCTGCTTCCACCTACGTGTGAGGATCAGCTGCCCTGCCGGTGAATCTTCAGCCGATAGGGCGCGCCGTGATGCTCGACCCTGATCTGCTGCTAGCCCGTGAACAAAGTGTCGCTGGACAGCGTGCGCACGTCGTCGCACCCGCGCGAAAACCGGGGGTGCTATCGGAGCGGCGAGACCCGAGTGACACGAGCAGGCACATGCCGATGGAATCACATCGAGCCGGTCGGTGGCCACCGGGCGGTGGTGAGCGATTGTGGGTGTTGTCGCAATCGGCCAATCGGTCATTCGGATGCCACGGGCGGCGCTGCTTCGCCAAACAAAGCGTGTCTGACCCAGTCCTGACATGTTGCTCCCTTGCTTCGCCCCATCGATCGCGAGGGCACCCACGACACGATTGTGGATCGGCAGTCTCTTGCCGCCTCGCCAGTGGAGCTTCAAAAACCGTGCCAATTGCGCCGAAGCAAGCTCAGAAGAAGTCTTCTGTAATGGTCATTGGTTTAATGTGAGTTCAGCCAACAACTCAGGCCCAACATCCCGCGTCGCGGACCCGACAAACCCGACAGTACGTGTCGGTTGGCCGACACCTTCGCAGCAATCGCTCACGAGAACCATAGCAGTGTCTGAGATGTCGCGCTGTGTTGAAACATTTTTTTGCTTTGGCACGGTGCATGCAACGTGATGCGCAAGCAGGTCCCGGACTGAGGAGAATGGAGCCATGATTACGCTCACCGACAATGCTGTTGCCGCCGTCAAGACTGCTCTTTCCCGCGCCAGTGAGCCGGCGGAAGGCTTTCGCATCATGGTCCAGGCTGGCGGCTGCGCCGGCTTCAAATATTTAATGGGCCTGGAGAGCGTCTCGCGCGAAGGCGACGCGATCACCGAGACAGATGGGATCAAGCTGTTCGTGGACGCGGGCTCCCAACCCCATGTCGCCGGCATGACCGTCGACTTCCTCACCGGGCTCGAATCTTCCGGCTTTGTCTTCGATAACCCCAACGCGCGCGAGAAGTGTGGCTGCGGCAAGTCCTTCAGTTGATCGCCCGAAAGCGCCTGTGCGGGTCCATGAAGCGATTGCCGCCGACGGACTCATTTGCGCCAGAGGAGGCTTATATGGCCGGCACAACAGATGTCCCCGTCCTCAAGAACAAGGCAAGGTCGAAGCCGACCTTGGGACCGGCAATCCCTTCCGGCAGGATGCAAAGAACGTCCCCTCCCGAAACAGTTCGGTTCCTGGTGGCACCCAAGCTGCTGGCGGCCAAATCGCACCGCTGCGCCAAATTCGGCTTATCGATAACGTCGTCGTGTTCGGGCGTCCTTACCTGCGGGCTGACGGCGGCGACTGCGGACTTGTCCATGTCGACGCCGATCCGGTCTACGTCAAACTCTCGGGCGTCTGCGCCGGCTGCCAGTTCGGGCCCATCATCATCAACGGCATGCGCCAGAGGCTCAATGAGGCGGTCGCACGGTCGCGTCATTCCGGTCAACTGAGGATCGCACATGAAACCTGTCTACCTCGACAACAACGCAACCACACGGGTCGATCCTGAGGTCGTGCAAGCGATGTTGCCGTTCTTTAGGGATCAATTCGGCAACCCTTCGTCGGCGCACGCTCTTGGCGCCTCAGTCAGTGCGGCGGTGAGAAAGGCGCGGAGGCAGTTGCAAGCTCTGATCGGCGCGGAGTTCGACGATGAGATCACCTTCACCTCGGGTGGGACAGAAAGCGACAATGCAGCGCTTCTTTCGGCGCTCGAGGCGGCGCCCAACCGAACCGAGATCGTGACGTCTGCGGTCGAGCATCCCGCCGTGCTGACGCTCTGCGCGCATCTTGAGAAGACCCGCCGCGTCAAGGTGCACAGGATCCCAGTGGATTGCCGTGGCCGGCTCGACCTCGACGCCTATATGGCCGCCCTCACCCCACAGGTGGCAATCGTCTCGATAATGTGGGCGAACAATGAGACTGGTGTGATCTTCCCCGTGGCCAGGCTTGCCGAGTTGGCCAAGGAAGTGGGCGCCCTTTTCCATACCGATGCTGTGCAGGCGGTCGGCAAGCTTCCGATGGACCTGAAGTCGACCGCAATCGACATGCTGTCGCTCTCCGGCCACAAGCTGCACGGGCCGAAAGGGATCGGCGCGCTTTTCGTAAAACGTGGCGTCAATTTCCACTCGCTGATCAAGGGGGGCCACCAAGAACACAACCGGCGTGCTGGCACCGAGAATACGCCCGGCATAGTCGGGCTCGGCATGGCGGCCGAACTCGCCTCGAAATTCATGGACGACGAGACCACACGGGTAAAGTCGCTCCGCGACCGTTTAGAGGACGGGATTCTCCAGCGCATCCCAAGCACCTGTGTCACTGGTGATCCCCTGGAACGGTTGCCCAACACCGCAAACATCTCCTTCGAACATGTCGAAAGTGATGGAATTCCACTTCTCCTCAGCCGCGTGGGCATCGCGTGTTCCTCCGGCTCCGCCTGCACCTCCGGCTCGCTGGAACCGAGCCATGTCCTGAGCGCGATGAAAACGCCACACGCGGCAGTCCGCTTCTCCTTGGCGCGGGACAACGGCGAAGCGGACGTCGACCGGGTGCTCGAGGTCATGCCGGCAATCGTGGAGAAGCTGCGTGGCTTTCCCAGTTCTGGGCCGGGTAAGCGAAACTCCGAAGACGTTCAATCCGGTCTATGCCTGAGCGGCAGCAGAACAGGCTACCGTTCATGACCCGTCATGTCTTTCTCAACGATACGACCTTGCGCGATGGCGAGCAGGCGCCCGGCGTCGCCTTTACCACGACGGAAAAGCTGGAGATCGCCGAGTCTCTTGCCGCGGCCGGCGTCACAGAGATCGAGATCGGCACGCCGGTCATGGGCGCCGACGAGATCGAAACAATTCGCGCCGTGGTCGCGCGGTGTCTCCCGGTTCGGCTCATGGCCTGGTGCCGGATGACGTCGCTGGATCTCGATGCAGCGATCGAGAGCGGCGTCCACGCCGTCAATCTATCGCTGCCTGCATCGGACATCCAACTTGCCGCCAAGCTCGGCCTCGATAAGGCGGGAGCGCTCCAGGTCATCGAAAATATGGTCAGGCGCGCAGCCGCCGCCGGCTTCTTCGTCGCGGTGGGCTGCGAGGATGCCTCGCGGGCCAATCGGGATCATCTCGCCCACGTCATCGAGACGGCTGCACGCGCCGGCGCAAGCCGCGTCAGGCTAGCCGACACAGTCGGCGTTCTCGACCCGTTTTCGACCTTCGAACTTGTCGCCCAGCTCGTGCCGCAGTCTCCAATCGACCTTGAATTTCATGCGCACAACGATCTCGGACTTGCTGCCGCCAACACGCTGGCCGCGATCCGCGCAGGCGCGCGCCATGCCTCCGTCACCGTCCTGGGGCTCGGCGAGCGTGCGGGCAATGCCGCGCTGGAAGAGGTGGCCGCCGCGATGGCGGTCTTCGACGGCGCGGATACCGGCATCGAGCTGACCGCATTGCCCGACCTCGCCGCCCAGGTGGCTTGGGCCGCCCGCCGGCAGACCGCGGCCATTAAGCCGGTCGTCGGCGCCGATGTTTTCACCCACGAATCCGGCATTCACGTCGCAGGGCTGCTGAAGGACTCGCGTACTTATCAAGGGCTCGATCCGGCTCTCGTGGGCCGCTGCCGGCGTATCGTCATCGGCAAGCATTCCGGCGCCACTGCGATTGCCCATGTGCTGAGCGAAAGCGGTCGCGATCTCGACCCGGATCTGGCAGCCGCGATGGTGGCCCGCGTCCGGCGCGAGGCGGCCGAGACCAAATCGACCGTCACTGCAACTCAACTGGTCGAGCTCTACGATGGAATGTGCAGCGAGGCATCCCTCGCGGAGTTGGCGGGTCCAGGTCAGCCGTGCGCGAGCGCACCGACACCACAGTTTTCCGACCAGGGAGAATGCAATGAATTGTTCCGCTGACAGCCGCCCCATCGATGTCACCGACATCCTCGCACGACTGAAGCGCCTGTCGGCTGCGGAGGAGTTCTTCGCAGTCCTTGGCGTCTCCTATGATCCGAAGGTGCTGAATGTCTCGCGGCTCCATATCATGAAGCGCGTGGGCCAATACCTTGCCGAAGAAGATTTCTCCGGTCTGCCCGACCAGGTGATTGCCGCGCGGGTGCGCGCGACGCTCGAACGCGCTTACGAGGACTTCGCGGTTTCCTCGCCGCTCACCCATCGGGTCTTCAAGGTGCTCAAAGACCACGATCCGAACAAACCTGCCACGCCGGGCCGCACCTTTGTCCCGTTCGACTCCGTACTGAAGCGGTTCGGACAGGAATGACCGTGACACGGGTTGCGACGCGACAATGTCGAGAAGCCGACAAATCCGGTCATCACCACGGCGCCCTCAGAAGCAACCAAGCGAAGTTCTAGGAATTGGGGCAGCGCAAAACAGTTGGCACGAATGATGCGCACCAAAGAGATAACCGCCAAGCCCGCATCCGGACAGGAGCCTGGAGAAACCGCCAATGCACATTGTAATCTGCATCAAGCAGGTGCCGGACTCGGCACAGATAAGGGTCCATCCGGTGACGAACACGATCATGCGTCAGGGTGTTCCGACTATCATCAACCCTTACGACCTGTTCGCCCTCGAAGAAGCCCTCAGACTGCGCGACGCCTATGGTGGCGAAGTCACCGTGCTCACTATGGGTCCGCCCATGGCAGAGGACGCTCTGCGCAAGGCGCTCGGTTACGGCGCCGACCGAGCGGTGCTCTTGACCGACCGCTATTTTGCCGGCTCCGACACGCTGGCGACCTCGTTCGCCCTTTCCCAGGCAATCGCGAAGGTTGGCGAGACGTTCGGCACGCCAGACCTCGTCTTCACCGGCAAGCAGACGATCGATGGCGACACCGCCCAGGTCGGGCCCGGCATCGCCAAGCGCCTCGGACTCCTGCAACTGACCTATGTCGCGAAGATCGCCTCTATTGACCTTGCTGCACGCGAGATCAGGGTCGAGCGCCGCTCCGAAGGCGGCACACAGATGCTGAAGAGCAGGCTCCCTTGCCTGATCACCATGCTGGAAGGCACAAACGAGATCCGCCGGGGCTCGATCCAGGACGCCCTGTGCGCCGCGCGCAGCCAGGTCTTGAAATGGAGTGCGGCCGACGCCGGCATTGAGGATCTCACCAAATGCGGGCTGCGCGGTTCACCGACGGTCGTCAAGCGCGTTTTCGCCCCTCCTGCGCGGGCGGAAAAGGCGGCAAAAATCGACACCGCCGAGATGGCTTTGCGCGATGTCGCTGACGAACTCATCACGGCAATCTTCACCCGCCAGCCGGCATTGGAACATGAGCTCGCCTTCAACGGCGGCGCGTGAGAGGGCAAGGATCAGACGATGTCGAACGCGAACCGAGAAACCCTTCGCCCTGCCGCGGGCCGTGCCGGCATAAAGAAGGAGCTGCCCGCGCATTTCAAGGACTACCGGCACGTTTGGGTTTTCATCGAGCTCGAACGCGGTCAGGTCCATCCCGTATCATTCGAACTGCTCGGCGAAGGCCGCAAGTTAGCAGACAAGCTTCAGGTCCAGCTTGCGGGCGTCGTGCTTGGACCGCCGGGAGAGGCCATCGGGAACGCCGTTGCCGAAGCCTTCGCTTATGGTGCCGACCTGGTCTACATCGTCGAGGCGCCGCTGCTCGCCGACTACAGGAACGAGCCTTTCACCAAGGCGATGACGGATCTGGTCGATACTCACAAACCCGAGATCCTTCTTCTCGGTGCCACCACACTCGGCAGGGATCTTGCCGGCTCCGTGGCGACGACCTTGCAGACAGGGCTCACGGCCGACTGCACCGAACTCGATGTGGATACCGACGGTTCGCTCGCCGCCACCCGTCCGACTTTCGGCGGTTCCTTGTTGTGCACGATCTATACGCTCAATTTCCGACCCCAGATGGCGACAGTGCGACCGAGGGTCATGCCCATGCCGCAGCGGGCGGATAAACCGGTCGGGCGTGTCATCCGGCACAAGCTCTCGGTAGCCGAGGACGAGATCGTTACCAAAATCCTCGGCTTCCTGCCGGATAGTCAGTCGGCAAAGGCAAATCTTGCCTATGCCGACGTCGTGGTTGCGGGAGGCCTCGGTCTAGGCGCGGCGGAGAACCTGCAGCTTGTGAAGAATCTCGCGCGGGCAATCGGCGCCGAGCATGGCTGTTCGCGCCCGTTAGTCCAGAAGAGCTGGATGCCAGCTGATCGGCAGATCGGCCAAACTGGCAAGACCATCCGGCCGAAGCTTTACATAGCGGCCGGTATTTCCGGCGCCGTCCAGCATCGGGTTGGCGTCGAGGGGGCGGATCTCATCGTGGCCATCAACACCGACCCGAACGCGCCGATTTTCGATTTCGCTCACCTCGGGATCGTCACCGACGCGATCCGCTTCCTGCCCGCACTGACGGAAGCTTTCACCCGGCGGCTGTCGCCCCACAGTCGCGACAAGCTTGCGAGCTAAGGGATGGACATGATTGAGGAACAATTCGACGCCATCGTTATTGGGGCCGGGATGTCCGGAAACGCAGCTGCTTACACCATGGCCAGCCACGGCCTGAAGGTGCTGCAGTTGGAGCGGGGTGAATATCCGGGCTCCAAGAATGTCCAGGGTGCCATCATGTACGCGAACATGCTGGAGAAGATCATCCCGGATTTCCGGGACGATGCGCCTCTCGAGCGGCATTTGGTTGAACAGCGGCTTTGGGTGATGGACGACACATCCCATACCGGGATTCACTATCGGTCGGACGACTTCAATGAGGCGAAGCCCAACCGCTACACGATCATTCGTGCCCAGTTCGACAAATGGTTTTCACGTAAGGTGCGCGAGGCCGGCGCGACGGTTCTGTGCGAGACGACCGTGATGGAACTCATCCGTGACGCCAAAGACAGGGTGATCGGCGTCCGCACAGACCGGGCCGGCGGAGCCATCTACGCGGACGTGGTCGTCCTCGCAGAAGGTGTATGCGGACTGCTTGGCACGCGGGCCGGCCTGCGCGAGATGCCGAAGCCGCAAACCGTGGCGCTCGCCGTCAAGGAAATGCATTTCCTGCCCGAAGAGGTCATTGAGCAGCGGTTCGGCCTGAAAGGCGATGAAGGCTGCGTGATCGAGGCGGTGGGCACGACCTCCCGCAGCATGGCCGGGCTCGGCTTCCTCTACACCAACAAGGAGTCGATCTCACTGGGCATTGGCTGCCTCGTCTCCGATTTCGCCGCGATGGTCGAGAGCCCTTACGTCCTCCTCGACGCCTTAAAAACCCATCCTTCGATCCGGCCGCTGATCGCCGGCTCGGAAGTGAAAGAATATTCCGCGCATCTCATTCCCGAAGGCGGCTACAAGGCTATTCCGCAGCTCTTTGGCGACGGCTGGGTCGTGGTCGGCGATGCCGCGCAACTGAACAACGCCATTCACCGCGAGGGTTCGAACCTCGCCATGACCTCCGGCCGCATCGCGGCTGAGGCAATCATCGAGGTCAAGAGCCGCAACGGTCCTATGACCAAACGGAATCTCGCCCTTTACAAAGCCATGCTGGACAAGTCCTTCGTGGTCAAGGACCTAAGGAAATACAAAGACATGCCGGCCTTGCTCCACACCAATTCCTGCAATTACTTCACGGCTTATCCGCGGTTGATGTCGCAAGCCGCGCAGAACTTCATGCGTGTCGACGGCACGCCGAAGATCGAGAAGGAAAAGGCGACCACGGCGGCCTTCATCAAGGCGCGCTCGCGCTGGGGGCTGGTCAGCGACGCGGTCCGCCTTGCATTGGCGTGGCGCTGAGGGGAGACGAAATGACGATCGCAGTGACGAAGTCACGTGTCGAGGACAAGCTTTACCAGAACCGCTACTTGGTGGATTCCGGCCGTCCGCATATCAAAGTGCGACCGCACGAGAGGCCAAGCGCGAACTTGCTCGCGCTGACCCACGTCTGCCCCGCGAAATGTTATGAGTTGAACGACAAAGGTCAAGTGGAGATCACTGCCGACGGCTGCATGGAGTGCGGCACCTGCCGGATTTTGTGCGAGACCAGTGGCGAGATCGAGTGGAACTATCCACGCGGCGGCTTCGGAGTCCTCTTCAAATTCGGATGAGGACGCACGCACCGTATCAAGAGGGTCAATCTTGGTACACCTGAGGTCGCGACCAACGCCAAGTCTATCTTTGCTTGATTTGCCGCGCCACGAAGAGAAGCTCGTGAATACCGTGCTTTCAGAATTCAGACTCAGACACAAAAGGAGGAGCACTCTGGACGACAACCGCTGAGGTGTTTCCATGGCTCACGTACCGCAAGATCGGGTCGACGAGGTAGCACCTCGGGATACCCGCCCTGAACCGCCCATCAAAAGCATGCCCCAAGCAGATATCGCGCTCAGGGGACTCTACGAGATATCGAAGGTGCTGACCGCCCCCAGCGAGCTGGAGATTACGCTCGCCAATGTCGTGAACATCCTGCCTTCGTTTCTGCAGATGCGTCACGGAGCAATCGTCGTCCTGGACGCTGAAGGAGAGCCGGAGATTGCCGCAACTGCCGGCAATACCCACGCACCTCAATCAGGCACTCGCCGCGTCATACCACAGGCCATAACAGATCAAATCGTCGCTACGGGGACGCCGCTCTTCATACCGGACGTCCGCAAGTCCCAACTATTTCAGGCTGACCTTCAAACATATTCGAGCAGCGGCACCATCCCAATTGCCTTTATCGGTATCCCGCTAAAGGCTGATCATAAAATCCTTGGGACATTGTCGATCGACCGCGCCGGAGACGGCGCCACCGACTTTCGCGACGACGAGGACACATACTTCCTGACGATGGTCGCCAACCTTGTCGGCCGGACGATCCGTCTCCATCGCATCCTGAGTACAGATCGTCAGCGGTCTGTCCATGAGCAATGGAGACCGGAGAAATCGCCCAACGAGGGGAGGACCTACGACCCTGCCCGGCATGCGGATGTCAAAATCGACGGGATCATCGGGGAAAGCCCCGCACTCAAGCAGGTGCTCGAAACCGTCTCGGTCGTAGCAGGTACCAATTCCACCGTGCTACTGCGGGGTGAAAGCGGCACCGGCAAGGAATTCTTTGCGCAAGCCATCCATAAGCTCTCACGTCGGAGGAAGAAGTCTTTCGTCAAATTGAACTGCGCCGCACTGTCTGAAAGCGTTCTGGAGTCAGAACTGTTTGGGCATGAAAAGGGCGCTTTCACGGGTGCTATCTCCCAGCGCGCCGGTCGTTTTGAATTGGCAAATGAGGGAACGCTGCTACTTGATGAAATCGGCGAGATTTCGCCGGCCTTTCAAGCCAAGCTGTTGCGTGTCTTGCAGGAAGGCGAGTTGGAGCGAGTCGGCGGCACCAAAACGCTACAGGTCGACGTGCGCCTCATATGCGCCACCAACAAGGACCTCGAGACGGCCGTCATAAAAGGGGAGTTCAGGGCCGACCTTTATTACCGCATCAATGTGGTGCCAATTATCCTGCCTCCGCTCAGAGAGCGACCCGGCGATATTCCACGCCTTGCGAACGCCTTCCTCAATCGATTCAACAAGGAGAACGATCGCGCACTCGCCTTCGCGCCGTCGGCCCTTGACCTGATCTCGCAATGCTACTTCCCTGGTAACGTCCGCGAGCTGGAGAACTGCGTCCAAAGGACGGCCACACTTGCGCGTTCAAGGACGATCACGCCATCCGATTTCGCCTGTAAGAAGAGCCAGTGCCTTTCCTGGCTCCTCTGGAAGCGAGCCGACCGCTCGAATGGCGGCAATATCATCGACGATCTCGCACGGGTCAACGCAGGGCCGGTCGGATTGCGGCTGCCGGCCAGTCGCATCGGTGCCTCCGCAGGCAAGGTATCTCCCCTTGCGGCCGGCGATCCGAACGATCCCGCTTGTCCCCCGCGTCTGACGGAACGCGACCGGCTGATCGACGCGATGGACAAGGCCGGTTGGGTTCAGGCCAGGGCGGCTCGTATCCTCGGCCTCACGCCGCGGCAAATCGGCTACGCGCTGCGCCGACATGGCATCGAGGTGAAGAAATTCTAGACGTCGTGATGACGTCAAACGTCTCCCTCACACTCTGCGCGCCCAAGGCTGGTAACCTTCGCGACCCGATTTGCTTGTCCACTGTCGGAAGCCCGACAAAGGTGTGTCGGAGCAATCCGACGGAATCCGACACGAAAGCACAATTCGTGAACCAAAACCGCTCTTTGAGCTGGCATAGCTCTTGCGGTTTGAACTGCGACATTCACCCAGCAACGGAGCCGTTCGATGTCCGCACCGGCAATTTCGCTTGAGAGCCTCAGCACGACATTCGGTGACCAGTTGCTTGCCACCGTGAAAGCCGGGGGCTGCGCGTCTTCGTCCTGCGGCTCGTCGATAAAGCCGGACGACACAGATCCGGCTGTCTGGGACAAGATCAAGGATCACCCCTGCTTTTCAGAAGAGGCGCATCACTATTTCGCGCGCATGCACGTCGCGGTCGCGCCCGGCTGCAATATCCAGTGCAACTACTGCAATCGCAAATATAACTGCGCCAACGAAAGCCGGCCTGGGGTGGTCTCCGAAAAGCTGACGCCCGACCAGGCGCTTCGCAAGGTGATCGCGGTCGCCAACGAGGTGCCGCAGCTTTCCGTGCTCGGCATCGCCGGACCTGGCGATGCCTGTTACGACTGGAAGAAGACGAAGGCAACGTTCGAACGAGTCGCCAGGGAAATCCCAGACATCAAGTTTTGCATCTCCACGAATGGGCTCGCGCTGCCGGACCATGTCGAGGAGCTTGCCGACATGAATGTCGATCACGTGACGATCACCATCAACATGGTCGACCCTGAGGTCGGTGCAAAGATCTATCCTTGGATCTTTTACGACCATCGCCGCTACGTCGGCATCGAAGCCGCCCGGATCCTGCACGAGCGGCAGATGTTGGGCCTGGAGATGCTGACCGCGCGCGGCATCCTCACCAAAATCAATTCGGTGATGATCCCCGGCGTGAACGATGAGCATCTGATCGAGGTGAATAGATGGGTCAAGGAGCGAGGCGCGTTCCTGCACAACCTCATGCCGCTGATTTCGGACCCGGCGCACGGCACGCACTACGGACTGAGGGGGCAACGCGGCCCAAACGCAATGGAGATGAAGGCTCTTCAGGATCGTGTCGAAGGCGGCGCCCAGTTGATGCGCCACTGCCGGCAGTGCCGGGCAGATGCCGTCGGCCTGCTCGGTGAGGATCGTGGCCAGGAATTCACAGTCGACCGGATTCCCGGCGAGGTCACCTACGATGCCAGCAATCGCAAGGCCTATCGGGAGCTGGTCGCGGAGGAGCGCCGTGATCACGTGGCGGCTAGGAGAGAAGCGATCGGATTGGTCAAGGCAGCGAGCCCCGGCAAGTCCCTTCTCTTCGCGGTGGCGACCAAGGGCGGCGGCCGCGTCAATGAACATTTCGGCCATGCCAAGGAATTCCAGGTTTACGAAGCCTCGCCGAGAGGGATCAGCTTTGTCGGGCATCGCAAGGTCGAGCAGTATTGTCTCGGCGGCTGGGGCGCAGAGGCCACCCTGGATGGCGTCATCGCTGCGCTTGAGGGCATAGATGTCGTGCTGTGCGCCAAGATCGGAGACTGCCCGCAGGATCAGCTCGCCGACGCTGGAATCCAAGCCACCGACGCATATGCCCACGACTATATCGAGACCGCAATCAGCGCGATTTACGCGGCCGCGTCTGGGACCCCCGCACTCGCGGCGACGGCCTGAGCGCGTCTCATCCATTCGGACCAGGAGTTAAAATGGCTTTCAAGATCATCGCATCCCAATGCACCCAATGCGGCGCCTGCGAATTCGAGTGTCCCTCCGGCGCGATCAAGTTCAAAGGCGAGAGCTATGTGATCGAGCCGCAAAAGTGCACCGAGTGCGACGGGGTCTTCGATGCGCAGCAATGTGCCTCGGTATGCCCGGTGCCGAAGACCTGCGTTCCTGCGTGACGAACATTGGGCTGCCGACATGGTCGGGGATGCCTTCGCAGGACGCCTGGAACGCCTTTGTTCACAATCTGCAGCCTCAAGAGAAATCAGGGAACGGACATGTCGCTCGGACGCGAAGAGGAGGTCGAAATCCGCAGGCCTCCACGATTTATGCCGGGAGAGCGGGTACGTGCCACTCGCCACATAAAAAATGACGGGACCTATCCTGGCAGGGAGATCGGCGAAAATCTCGTGCGGAAGGGCGACGAGGGATATGTGCGCGACATTGGCACCTTTCTCCAGCAGTTCTTCATCTATGCGGTCGAATGGGTCGACCGTGGCACGGTCGTCGGCATGCGAGCGCGTGAACTGATGAGCCTCGACAAAGCCGAGGCGCCCTGCAGTGCTGAAAGCAATACCAATGAAGGGACGGCCAGATGAAAGTCATGATCCGCAGGACGGAGGCTGGCTTGTCGGCGTATGTCCCGAAGAAGGACCTCGAAGAGCCGATCATCAAGCTCGAGAAGGAAGAGTTGTGGGGCGGAACTGTGACGCTCAGGAACGGGTGGCGGCTCCTCCTACCCGATCTTCCACGGGATACGCGTCTGCCGATCACCGTCGAGGCAAGGAAGGTTTCCGAACAGGACTGATGCTGCCCCTTGATAGGTGCGTCGCGAGGAAACGAGCATGAACACGATCCTGACATCGGGCCACCTGGTCATCGTGCGGGACAGTTTTGCCGAAAAGCTGCTTGACCTGGCGAAGGAAGCGCTCGCCGCCGATGAGGTGATCCCCTATCTCGGTCCGGGTCTTCTTGGGTTCAACTGTGCGGAACCGCCTGTGCCACATACGCCGGAGGTCGTTGCCGCGGCACTCAATGCACGGGCGCCAGCCCCTTCCAGGATCCGCACCAATATGTGGTCGGTTGCGCAGTTCATCGAACAGCGCCGGCATCGCCGGACGCTTCAAGCTTGGATGACCGACATATTCGCAGCGCCGGTGGCGCCGACCCTCCTCCACGCCTGGCTCGCAAGGCTGCCGCTCTCCCTCATCGTCGACAGCTGGTACGACGGCGCGATGCGCACGGCTCTCGTAGAGACCGGCCGAACGGACGTCGTTGAGATACAAGGCGTCACGCGGGCGAACGAAATCGGTAACATTTGGACGAAAACCTACGATTTGTCCGGGAGGGAACTCGACCCCCGATCGGGGGCAAAGACGGTTCTCTATACACCTCACGGGAGTATTAGGCCGGCGCAAAACTTTCTCGTCGCAGATTCCGACTATGTCGAAGTCCTGACCGAAATCGATATCCAGACACCGATCCCAGACGTGGTGAAGGAACGGCGCATCACCCGCGGATTTTTCTTCGTTGGCTGCCGCTTCAACGATCAGATGCTGCGCACCTACGCCAGGCAGATCATGAAGCGCTCCCGAGGTCCACATTGCGCGGTAATGGACGCGGAAACGCTGACCAGAAACGAATCGCGTTTCCTTGCGGCAAGCGGAATCACGGTGATCGACATGCCAGTAAGTGAAGCCGCGGCTCGGCTTATAGGAACGGGTACTGCTGCAGGTGGTGGACAGGATTAACAATGGCGGGCCCCTTTGATGATTGGTCCTTCGGCTTGCCTCGAAGGCGCAAAATGCAGTCGGGAATACACCCGTGAGCAGTGATGCTATCGACAGCGCAACGAACGCTCTGAATTCGTTGACCGATGTGGAAGCGACGCGCTGGGGCCGGGATTTGAGTACGCTGTTGCGCATCACGCGTATGAATTTGCGGCATCCCTGGCAGGTCGCCTTCGCTATGGGCTCGACGATCATGGCGGCAATCCTCCAGTTGCTCATTCCCCAGCTTCTCGGCCGGGCTGTCGACCAGACCCAGACAGCCATTGGGGGCGGTGTCGCGGGGACCGCGGCAGGACAAGCGCTCTGGACCCCGGCTCTCCTGCTGCTCGCCGTCAGCGCGCTACGCGGCCTTTTCACGATGGCGCAGAACTATTTTGCCGAAGCCGTCGGGCATCATGTCGCGTACGAACTGCGGCTCGCCTACTACGACAAGATCCAGCGTCTCAGCTTTTCCTTTCACGACCGGGTCCATTCAGGCGATCTGATCACCATCGGAATGCTCGATCTCCAAGGCGTGCGGATGTATTTTTCCACCGCGCTCATTCGCGTGCTCCTGCTCACCATGCTGATCGGGATCGGCGCCTACATGATGATCTCGACCGATCCCATGCTCGGCCTGGTCGCGCTGAGCTTCGTGCCTTTTGTCGCCTGGCGCTCATCGGCCACACAGCTTAGGCTGCGCGCCACCTGGCTCGACCTGCATGAGCGGCTTTCAGTACTAAGCCGCGTGATGGAGGAAAATCTCGCAGGCATGCGCGTGGTCCGCGCTTTTGCGGCTCAAGCCTATGAGATGCTGAAGTTCGACGGCGCTTCCAAGAACGCGCTCGACCTCGCCCACGACCGAGTTGACATCTACGTGCCCAGCACGTCGGCGATGACCTTGTCCTTCTTTTTCGCAATGGGATTGGTGCTCTGGATCGGTGGCAGCAGGCTCGTCGCTGGCGAGATCAGCGTCGGAACGGTGGCGACCTTCCTGACCTTCATGACAATCCTGCAAATGCCAGTCCGCCAGATCGGCCTCATGGTCAATGCCTTTGCCCGCGCTTCTAGCTGCGGTTCGCGGCTTTTCGGTCTCCTCGACCAGGAGATCACAATCAGGGATGCTCTCGAGGCCAGACCGCTCGAGATAAGCGACGGCACTCTGCGCTTCCACAATGTCTCGTTTGCGTACCCCAGCGCCGAAAACTGCGCCATTCTGAAGAACCTCAGCTTTGAGGCCCGTAGAGGCGAGACGATCGCGATCGTCGGTCCGCCGGGTTCGGGCAAATCGACGATGGCTCATCTGGTCCCCCGCTTTTACGACGTGACCGGTGGCGCCATCACGCTGGACGGCCAGGACATACGTAATGTCACCCTCGCGACGCTTCGCAAGGCGGTCGCCGTCGTACAGCAGGATGCATTCCTATTCACCACCACGATCGAGAACAACATCGCTTATGGCGATCCCTGGGCGAAGAGACAGCAAATAGAACGCGCTGGCGAATTCGCCCAGCTCCACAACTACATCCTCGGGCTCCCAGCAGGCTACGAGACGGTCGTGGGCGAACGCGGCGTCTCTCTCTCTGGCGGCCAGCGCCAGCGTCTCACGATTGCTCGCACCATGATGCTGCGCCCCTCCGTCGTCGTTTTCGACGACTCAACGGCGGCGATCGATGCCGGCACCGAGCAGCGCATCCGCGCGGCGATGCGGCGCTTCGCCAAGGATCGGGTGACGATCATCATCGCGCACCGGCTGAGTGCGCTTATGCACGCCGATCAGATCCTTTTTGTCGATAACGGCGAAATCGTAGAACGCGGCACGCATCAAGAGCTTTTGGCGAAGCGGGGACGCTACAAGGCCCTTTACGATCTCCAGACGCGCCCGGGTGATGACATTATGACCCAGTATGGGGGCGCCCGCTGATGGCGCAGGGCCGCGCCGGCGAACTCGAAGCCGAACGTGACGACGGCAGACGCCCTCCGCGCGCCGTTGTCGGCTCGCACCGCATCGAGGAGGAGATGTTCGGCCGGGCTTTCGACAAGAGCATCCTCCGGCGCATCTGGACCTTCGTCCGTCCCTATCGGGCCAGGGTAGTCATCACCATTGCAGCAATGCTGATCTTCACCGGGACGCAGCTTCTCATCCCGTTGATCATCCGCTACGCGATCGACCAGGGCATGAACCCTGCAAGGACCGATCGCTCAGCCCAGCTTGCGGCCGTCGGCGCGTTCGTTTTGGCGATTTTGGTCAATTTCGCTGCCGGCTACATGCAGGAAACCGTGGTTGGGAAAGTGGCCGAAACTGTCCTGTTCGACATCCGCCGCGCCATGTTTGGCCATCTGCAGAAGGTTTCGCTCTCCTTCATGGACAAGACCGAGGTCGGACGCCTCATGTCGCGCCTGCAAGGCGACGTCAACTCCATACAGGAATTCCTCGAAACCTCGGTATATTCCGTAGGCGATGTTGCGCTTCTCTTCGGCATCGTTTTCGTAATGCTGTGGCTCGACTTCCGCCTCGGCCTCCTGACGCTCTCGGTTCTGCCGGTCCTGGTGATCGTCCGCATTGTCTGGCTGCCGCGTGCCCGCGCCGCCTTCATGGCTGCACACGAGACTAATTCCGTCGTCAACGGCGCGCTGGCCGAAGCCATTCACGGCGTGCGCACCGTCCAGTCCATGGACCGCCAGCAGGTGAATTTCATCCTTTTTGACGACAAGGCCCATGCCAACCTCAGGACCCACCTGATCGCTGCCAAATATGCACTGGTCATGGTGCCTATCGTCGATGGCCTCACCGGCCTCGCCATGGCCGCCGTTATTGTGGTCGGCGGCTCGATGGTCATGAATGGCCGAATAGATGTGGGCGTATTGGTTGCCTACCTATTTTACATCCAGCGCTTCTTTGACCCGATCCGCTCACTCACCCTGCAATATTCGGTCATGCAGCGCGCCATGGCCTCAGGCAAGCGCCTGACCGATGTGCTCGACGTCAAGATCGATGTTCAGGACAAACCCAATGCCGAGGTGCTTTCGCCCGAAATGGACGGCTCGGTCGAGTTCAGGGACGTCACCTTCGGCTACAATCCGAACCATTCGGTGCTGAAAAATGTCTCCTTCCGGGTCAATCCCGGCGAGACGGTCGCACTGGTCGGGCCGAGCGGTTCTGGCAAATCGAGCGCGATGGCCCTGGTCCACCGCTTCTATGATGTTCAGCAGGGCCAAGTGCTGGTCGGCGGACATGATGTGCGCGATCTCACCCAGGAATCGCTCGGCCGCCAGGTCGCCATGGTGCTGCAGGAGCCGTTCCTGTTCACCGGGACGGTCTTCGAGAACATTCGATACCACAAGACGGAAGCCACGCGCGACAAGGTGATCGAGGCGGCCAAGGCGGTCGGCGCCCACGACTTCATCATGAGCCTCGCCGATGGGTATGAGACCCAACTTGGCGAACGCGGCGACAACTTATCTCTAGGCCAGCGCCAGCTTATCAGTTTCGCCCGCGCCCTCGTCGCCGACGCCAAGATCCTCGTGCTCGACGAAGCTACCGCCAACATCGACAGCTACACGGAAATGCAGATTCAGAAGGCTCTGATAAAGCTGCTTGAAGGCCGCACTGGCCTCGTGATCGCCCACCGTCTTGCCACGACCCGGGGTGCCAACCGCATCATCGTGCTTCAGAATGGCCAAGTTATTGCGACTGGCAACCACGATCAGCTAATAGCTATGGGGGGCCTGTATTCCAAACTCTACAATCTCAACTACGCCTCCTTCGACGATATTCCCGAACACGATACGACCGTACAAGCCGGCTCCCAGACCTGACGTCTTGGCGGCCTTGTGGTACTGGCATTGACTTCGGGCGTGCCGGCGGACACTCAGGCCGCCGCAGACGAGGAAGCAGGCAGCATTCATGCAAAGCACTCGCGCAGATCGTGAAGACCGGCTGCGAACGATTTCCTCCAGC
Organism: Mesorhizobium sp. M1295; assembly: GCF_040318135.1. Classification (NCBI taxonomy): domain Bacteria; kingdom Pseudomonadati; phylum Pseudomonadota; class Alphaproteobacteria; order Hyphomicrobiales; family Phyllobacteriaceae; genus Mesorhizobium; species Mesorhizobium sp. M1295. Next base: position 79,194 of record NZ_JAMYLU010000013.1, on the reverse strand, counting down.
ATCGTTATGCGACCGCGGTGCACCCCGCGACATCGGGCGAACTCGCTCCAGGTGGTGTCGCTCGGCGTAGCAAAGCCGCTCGCGAGCGCGCCCTCAACAGCGCCGTAGCGAGTGACGGCTTTGCTACCGCCGAGCCGCTGATGAAGCTGGATCTGGGCGCCGCACCGGCGCCGCCCCGGGCCAGAAGAACCTCTGCGGCGGGCTATGTGCAACGACTAGCGCGAGCGCGACGAGCAGACGCGTGCCGGCACCGTGACGCGCTCGGCCATCATCTCCTTAGGATGGCGCAGGTTCACACGATGGCCCAGACGCCAGCCAACGCACAAACCTGGTAATCTGTGCCGCCGGCTCGTCGTCAGTTTGGCCTCCCTCCCGATTGCCCGTCCCCACCACGTGCACGCTCGAGCACGTGGATGTGAGGGAGCGCTGTTACTACGAGTTTAACCTTCAGATCAGACCGCGAATTTCACGGTCAGACAAGTCGAGCCATGATTTCGGATTGAATGGTCGTCGCGGTGTACAGGGAAGCATCTAGCGGCAGATTTCCAAATGCCAGTTGACAAAGCAGGTAGTTGGCACCTGCCTCTTCCAACTGATCTAACAGAGCTTCTCGCACAGATTCTGCTGATCCTACCACACACAATTCACGCTCTATTGCCGCATCGAAGGTCAGCGGCAGGTTGGGTGGAGTGGGGATAGCGTTAAGCTCGTAAAGGAATTGGAAGCTCTTGAGCCATCGATCGTAAGCAGGTGCCGCGATCGAATACGCGTCTGTTTCAGAACGCCCAATCACCACCATTCGGAGCAATCCAATAAATGGCGCTCGATCGCCCGTGTCAGTGTTGTCCTCTCGATAGGCGCGGAACGCATCAGTAGTTTTGCGAACAGAAGAGGAAGGTCCTACACACGCGATATTTGCTCCATTCGCAGCGGCCCAGGCTGCGGACTCGGGTCGATTGGCGGCGACCCATGTCGGCGGATGTGGGCGCTGATGAGGTCTTAGCGTCAAAGGAACGTCATTGAGCTCAAAATGGCGGCCTTGATAGCACAGCGTGCCAACCTTCATGGCATTAACAAGTATTTCAACAAGAATTTCGCTGGCTTCCGCATAGCGGCCCGGCACCGCGTCCGCACCAATCCCGAAGTAACCCAATTCGATCGGGAGAGCACCGCGCCCTATGCCCAGTTCGAGCCTGCCACCGCTCAACTGGTCCAGCATACAGATCTCTTCGAACGCACGCAGCGGATGATAAAGCGCAAGCAGCATCACCAAGGGTCCGAGACGCAGGCGCCGGGTGCGCTGGGCGACGCTCGATAAGAACAGATTCGGCGATGGACCTCTCCCATGGGGGGTACAGTGGTGCTCTGCGAGATGATAGGCATAGAACCCTAGCTGATCGCACGCCTCTGCTAATATCAGGCGATCTTCGTACTGCCGGGCGATATCGAGGCGGTCCTCGTCCAGATGATCGAAGATGCCGAAGGCTAGGTTTGAAGGAAAGACGTTTGTCACTCGATATTGTCCCCGATTTTAAAGAAAAATGTTGTCGTGCTTGGGTGACCAAGCAAGTCGAAAGATAGCAGTGTGTGATCTCGGATTAGCGTCAGCGTACCGAACGAGCAGAGCCTGACGCTCCCCTGCCCGTGGTGCTTGGTATGTTTAAGCTTCCAACTATATCGCGAGCGGCAGCAAGAAATGCATCCAATTGCTCTTTTGTGCCGATGCTGACGCGGATGCAATGTTCCAAACCATTGTCCGGAAAGTAGGCAACGAGTATCTTTTGCCTTTCCAAGGCTGCTTGCCACCATGAGCCGTCCTGTCCCGCTGGCACACGGGCTAGCAAGAAATTTGCGTGGGAGGGCGTTACGGAAAATCCAAGTTGCGACAGTGCGGCTGTCACTCGCTGTCGTTCATGTCTGATGTGCTTGTGGTTCTCTGCGTAGGCGCCGCGATGCGCAAGCACGCTGATACCAACCGCATGCCCGATCACGTTCATGTTGAAGACGTTCTGGATGTTGCGCAGCCTGCCAATAATCTCAGGGTGACCGAAACCGAAACCGACGCGAATGCCGGCGGCGGCATAGCTCTTCGAAAATGTTCTCAAGATCAGAAGGTTCGAATAACGGTTGATGAGGCGCAGCCCGTGATCGGGTGCAAAGTCGACATAGGCCTCATCAAGGACGACCAGGCGATCCGATTGTGCCACGAGGCGTTCGATATTGCTTATCGAGAGGAATGTTCCGGTCGGATTGTTTGGATTGGCCACCAGAATGAACTTGGCGTCTTTTGCCGGACCGGAAAGCAATTGCTCGATTGGCAGCGAATGAGTTTGACATCCGATCTCGAGAAACTCAGCACCATGCAACATGGCAAGTTTGCGGTTGAACGAAAACCCTGGCGATATCATCGCCACCTTGTCGCCAGGGGCGAGGAAAGCTCTGTAGATGAGTCCGAGCAGTTCAGACGACCCGTTGCCTGCGATGACCTGATCCGTGGATACGCCATAGGTATTGGACGCTGCTTCCCTCAAGCTGATGTTATCGTCCTCCGGATACAGATACTGGCGATTGAGGGCCGCCACTGCACTTTGCATTATGATTGGCGGCAACGGAAACGGGTTCTCATTCGTATTCAGCTTGACAAAACTTCTGTCCGGCGCTGGTCCGTTGGACGGCAGAGCATCTAACTGTCGCGTCCCTTGCGGAAGAGACGAAAGCACAGCTTGCAGTTTTGCATCGGACATATTTTATCTCCGTTTCAGTCGCACAGGGGCATCCGTATGAGCTCGCAACGAGAGCAACATGGCGGACGGATTGACGATGGCAGCGTCGCCTTTCACAAGATGGTCGCAACGCCGGCTGCCACGGGAATTCGGCCAGGCTGTCCTCGGTCGGATCGACTTGACGCGGACGCGGATCTGCATCCCTGCGCGGGCCAAGCCGCTAAGCGGCTCAGCTAATCCGCCTGAGTCATGCTTTCACAGACGCTTGACCTCGATGCCGTATTTCCTCAGCACGTAGCCAATCTGGCGCGGGGTCAGTCCAAGCAGGCGCGCCGCCTTTGCCTGCACCCAGCCACATCTTTCCATGGCAGCAATGACGCGCTCGGCGTCGGTGGTCCTCGCGCCCAATGAGTGGGTTGCTCCGGCAGGCGGGACTGTGGTGGCGGCCGAACGAGCGGCCGCATCCGGCGGCGTGGCCGGATTCACTGCCTCTGGGAGGATTGGCGCTGGTTGCAGCGCGGCCTTGCCCGATCTGCTCTTCCGCAGCGCCTCGGCAAAGCATTGGTCGTGGGAGCACGCAAAGTCGTTTCTCCCGATTGATCGTCCCTCCGCCAGGATCGCTGTCCGGTGCACGCAATTTTCAAGCTCGCGAATGTTGCCGGGAAATTCACATTTCATCAGTACTTCAATCGCACGCGCATCGAAGGTCAGCGTACGGCCGTTCTCATCGTTGAAATTCTTGAGAAACTCAGCTGCGAGGAGCGGAATATCGCTGCGCCTTTGGCGTAATGCCGGCACCAGCAAGGGAACCACGTTGATGCGATAATATAGGTCGGCGCGGAACTCATTCCTTGCAACCGCCTCTTCAAGGTTCCTGTTCGTGGCGGCAATCACGCGAACGTCGACCTTGATGGTCTGGTTGCTGCCGACGCGCTCAAACTCCTGCTCCTGCAGCACGCGCAGTAGCTTTGCCTGGAAGGAGGCCGAGATCTCGCCGATCTCATCCAGAAACAACGTCCCCTTGTCGGCGAGCTCAAAGCGACCCTTGCGGGAATTGAACGCGCTTGTGAAGGCACCCTTCTCATGACCGAACAATTCGGATTCCAGGACTGTCTCTGGCAGCGCTGCACAATTGAGTTTGATGAAGGGCCGCTTGGCGCGCGGCGACAACTCGTGAATTGCCTTGGCGACCAGCTCCTTCCCGGTACCGGATTCGCCTCGCAACAGGACCGTGGTCTTTGCCTTAGCTACCACTGCGATCTTCTCGAGCAGTGCGCTTAGCGCCGGACTATCGCCAATCATCCCCTTGACGTGAACCTTCTTGCGCTGCGGTGCAGGGTGCTTGACATCAGAGAATTGCGTTTGCAGCCCATCTTCCACCTCCGTCGGTCGTTCGCGGTCGCCCGCGGAGAAGCGGTGCAACTTGACTGTCTGTCCCACCATGTTGGCTATCATGGTGAGCAGCCGGACATCATAATCGAGCCGATACGTTGACCTGCTGTCCAAGGCGCGGTCGATAGTCAGCGTGCCTACGGCGTTCCCATCAACACGAATGGGAACGCCGATGAAGGACACGGTGTCGGAGGCCCCAAGCACCTCTATGTCAGCGGCAGTGAAGGCCGAATGCACCGCTATGTTCTCGGCGACGAGCGGCGTGTCCGTCGTCACAATCAGATCGATTGCCTTGCGCGGCAGGCGCATCCGGGAGCGCTCATCGCTGTTCTCGTCGCAGCCGGTGACTACGGTGATGTCCAGTACGCCCTCAGCGTCGAAGAGAGCGATGATGCCGTGCCGCATCTGCACAAACGAGGGCAGGAGATCGACGACCTTGGCCAACGTGACTTCGAGCCGGGCGGGGTCGGTGAGTACTTTCGATATTTCGAAGATGCCGGTAAGCGCGTGCTCGTGCGATGGCACAAAAGGGACCGCGGTGTTCATCTCGGACTTTGGGTAAGCCCTTTTCGCATCCGGAAGCGAAATGCGGCACTCGCTGGCATTTTGTTCTGATTTGGGAATGTTGTGGTGCATATGATCCTCGATCTCGCGCCATGAAATGCATGCCGGCGGCATGTGCGCCCGCGACGTCGCGGGCAAGCGCGAAAATGCTCTGACGTGAACTCGTGCCACCGCCGTGTGGTCGAGTGCAAAGCGGGTCGACCCCTGACGCATCGCTTGGCTCTCCCTCCACGAAGCTTGGCCACGTTCTCGGCTTGCACGGGGGCAACCACACGTTGATTTTCAAAAGACTGGAGCGAGGCGGGATAGTCAATCGAGCTTTCTTTCATTCGTGAAAGGAAACCTCGCGGCCTATGATAGAATTCATCAGTTCTAATTTTTTCGGCGATGTTGAACGACAGAAATACGGCGCCGGCGATGCGGTGCCCGAGCGGCTGACCGCGCCGAGTTGCCGGGCCGTGCCAGTCACCAGCGCCTGCGAACCAGGGGCGGGAGCGATAATCACTGCCGACGACACTGGTCGGTCGCGGCAACCGCCATTTCCTCGATATTGATGACGCAGATAAGGCGGCGGCGTCGCGTGTGAAGGCGCGAAGGTGGCGGTCGAGCGCGGCTTTCTCGGCGGTGCTCGGAACTTCTGAACCGCATCGTCGCGGTCAGCACCAGCGGCGTCAATCCCTACGTCTCGACGTCGCTTTCAAGCTGTCGCTGCAGCGGGAGCGCGGCAAAGAACACGGCAATTCTGCGCCAGCGATGCGGCCCTTCCCAAAGTCGGCAAACCGAGGAGCCCGCCACGATGTGCAGCAAAACCGCAAGCCAGAGAGATCGACCGGCAATAGCTGGAGAACATCAAGCGCGTGCTGGACGGCGGCCTTGTCATTCCCGTCTTGTGCCACCGCATTCATCCCATCATTGGCGAGCCTAACGTCAGTTCAGGTCATGCGGATCCATTTGGCATGGGTATTGCGGCGGCGTTGGTGCAGCGTTCGACCGGAGCGCCGCGATAGGGAGAAGCCCGGGAGAAGTCACGCCACCTCGATCCGGTCAGGGAGAGAGAAACAGTGTCAGCTGCACAAGTCCGCGGCGCGAGTCCCGCGCCCCGCAAACCCTTCTATGCCAAGCTTTACGCGCAGGTGCTTGCCGCCATCGCCCTAGGCGTCGCAATTGGCTATTTCTATCCGGGGACCGGCGAGAGCCTGAAGCCGCTGGGTGATGCCTTCATCAAGCTGGTCAAGATGATCATCGCGCCTGTCATCTTCCTGACAATTGCGACCGGCATTGCCGGCATGAACGATCTTCACAAGGTCGGCCGGGTCGCCGGCAAGGCAATGGTCTATTTCCTCACCTTCTCGACGCTCGCGCTGATCGTCGGCCTGATCGTCGCCAATGTCGTCCAGCCTGGCGCCGGCCTCAACATCGATCCGGCCTCGCTCGATGTCCAGGCCGTGAATACCTATGCCGCAAAGGCCCACGAGCAGTCGGTCACCGGCTTCCTGATGAACATCATCCCGCCAACGATTGTCGGTGCCTTCGCGGAAGGCGACATCCTGCAGGTGCTGTTCTTCTCGGTTCTGTTCGGCATGGCGCTCGCGATGGCCGGAGAGACGGGCAAGCCTGTCGTTTCCTTCCTTCAGGCGCTCATCGCGCCTGTCTTCAAGCTCGTCGGCATTCTGATGAAAGCCGCGCCGATCGGCGCTTTCGGCGCAATGGCCTTCACCATCGGTAGATATGGCATCGGTTCGGTCGTCAACCTCGCGATGCTGGTCGCGACGTTTTATTTCACCGCCTTCCTCTTCGTGTTCGGGGTTCTCGGCGCGGTCTGTCGCTACAACGGCTTTTCGATCTTTTCTCTCATTCGCTACATCAAGGAAGAGCTGCTGCTTGTGCTCGCAACGTCCTCCTCGGAGGCCGCGCTCCCCTCGCTCATGCAGAAGATGGAGAAGGCGGGCGCCAGGCGTTCGGTTGTGGGTCTCGTCATCCCGGCCGGATATTCGTTCAATCTGGACGGCACGAATATCTACATGACCCTGGCGGCCCTCTTCATCGCGCAGGCGACGAACACGGACCTGTCAATCGGCGATCAGGTGCTGCTGCTGCTCGTTGCGATGCTTTCCTCCAAGGGCGCTGCAGGTGTGACAGGTGCGGGCTTCATCACCCTGGCTGCTACGCTCGCCGTAGTTCCGAGTGTTCCCGTTGCTGGGATGGCCCTGATACTCGGCATCGACCGCTTCATGTCCGAATGCCGGGCGTTGACTAATTGCGTTGGTAACGCAGTGGCATCCCTCGTCGTCGCCCGCTGGGAAGGAGAATTGGACCGAGCGCAGATGAAAGCCGCCTTCTGCGGTCATCAGCTTGCCGAGGCATCAAATCGGCTATCCTCCGCCGAGTAAGGGCGACGCACCGCGACCGGTTTCGCCAAGCTGGTCACATGACCTGAACGACCGACTCGCAGGCTCTAAACGGCGCCTCACGGACCATGTATCAGAAGCGCTAAATGTGTGAGTGCAAATCGTCGCCGCCCTAAGCGAATGAACCTTCCGTTATACCCGGCCGGTCTACGTCTGGAGTAGTCCAATACGCTGTCGATCATTCAGTATGCGGGCGTCTTCACTTTGCCCACCCGAAACCATTGTCGAATCGCGCTAGGTGACAGAGAGCCAGCCTGCGTCAAAAACCAATCAGAATAGGACCCATGACCAAGCGCCCCACAATTGCCGATCTCGCCCGCGAAGCCCGAGTCAGCGTAGCAACGGTCGATCGGGTTCTGAACGCCCGCCATCCGGTGCGCGAGGAGACCGCGCGGCGGGTCCACGACGCCGCCCACGCGATCGGCTATCATGCTGCCGGGCTCATCAAGCAGCGCTTGCGGCGAGACCTACCGTGCTACCGTCTGGGCTTCATCTTGAGAAAACCGGCCCAGCATTTCTACCAAGACTTTGCGCGCGAGGTCGAAGCGTCGGTCAATTTGGCCCAGTCCTTCCACGGCATTCCGCTCATCCAATTCGCCCCGTCACATATGCCGAGCGACCTAATCGCACCGCTCAAGGATTTGGGCGCACGCTGCCATGCGATCGCGATGGTGGCACCGGACCACCCAAAAATTACAGCAGCGGTTGAGGACCTCAAGGCCAAAGGCATTCCGGTTTTCTCGCTGCTTTCCGACTTCGCCGCCGGCGTGCGACAGGGCTATATCGGCCTCAACAACCGCAAGGTGGGGCGCACGGCCGCTTGGATGGTGTCCAAGGTCGCAAAACGGCCCGGCAAGGTGGCGGTGTTTGTCGGTAGCCATCGTTTCCAGGGGCACGAGCTCCGTGACGTCGGCTTTCGCTCCTATTGCCGTGAGAACGCGCCGACGTTCGAGGTGCTCGATCCGCTTGTGAACCTGGAGAAACGGCAGGTCACCTACGAGGCAACGCTTGATCTCATGCAGCGGGAACCCGAGCTCGTCGGCTTCTATGTCGCCGGGGGCGGCATGGAGGGCGCCATCTCCGCGGTCCGGGAAGAGGGTAAAAGTCGCGATCTCGTCGCGATCGTGAATGAAATCACGCCGGAATCTCGGGCGGCACTCGCTGATAACATCATCACGATGGCGGTCGCCACGCCAATGCGCCGGCTTTCCCAGGAGCTGATAACGCTGATGACGCGGGCTATCGAGACCGGCACTGCTGAAACACCAGGACAGACATTTCTGCCGTTCGACATCCATCTGCCGGAAAATATATGAAGCTGATGGATTCTATCGTAAGCGGGGAGTTTCCTTTCATAAATGAGAGAAAGTTGATTGATGATCCGATCCACGCGGGGTAGCCGCACCCCACAGGCCTCAGCCGCGGCCCAGGATGAAGCGCCAATTGGGTGAACGGATCGGCCGCGCGTTCAGGCGGAAGCGCGAGGTAAATTCCCTACATCCGCAGCGTCGACCTCGACCGGCTTCATTGCCAACATCTCGACGTTGTCGGTGCAGGGCGGTGTCGTCAAGGATGCCTCACGCCAGTAGCCGAGCGAGGCCGGCACAGTCCATTGGGATCGACCTCGTCGACCGCCATCTCCTCGCCTGGCCGCGCGTGAAAAGCCGCGGCAAGGCCGGCAAAGTTGGCATTTGAATGGGGCTAGACATCTTCTGGGACTTCGCACGCGAAATCGGAGGCGGCAGTCAACTCAGCACCAACCCGGGCATGTGTTCTGCTCGTTCCTGGCCCTCATACTCAGCAAGGAACTGCGCCGCTCTGCCCCGAATGGCAACCGCTCCTCCGCGACCGCCTCCAGGAGCCACCATCGAAAAGGATGGTCGCGTCGTCACCACCACGTCACGGCAAAAGTGGGCAACGTCTTGAAGGCAGCTGGCATCGCTCTGCGACACACCTCGACAAACAACTCGCCTGAGATCACCCCCAAAAAGGTAGTGGTAACACGCGCCGGCGCGCGCCTAACATGCTGATTAATGACATTATTCTTACAGCCGGTGTTTAAGTGGGGCTAAATCTCTTCTGGGACTTCGCACGCGAAATCGGAGGCGGCAGTCAATTCGGTACCAACAACGGCAAGGTCGGATCCGGCGTGCCCGAGACGCTCAATAATTTCAAGCAAAGGCGCCAGGCGAGATGCCTCCTGCAACATCATTTCCCGCATCCACAGGCTTGCCGGATCAGTATTGTGAAGCGCAGGCCATTGGACGGCCTCCGTGAATGCGGGATGAGGAAGTGGCGGCGGAAGTCCGACAATCCGCAGGGGTGTTGTTTTTGCGAAATGCTGCGCCAGCCGTAAGGGCATGGTCCCGATGCGGTTGGTGCCTGATACAACGGGCGGGATCATGCTAAAGCCCTGTACGACGACCTCGATACGTCTCTCGAAACCGTGCTCGAGCAAATACCATTCCTCCATGGTGGGCTGCCGGGTGTGCCTGAATCTGAGCACAACATGCCCCATGGACAAGTATCGCTCGAATGTAAGTGGCTCTGACAGCTGCTTGTTCGTGCCGCAGCCTACGCATACGAGCATATCTTCGAACAGGGCTGCGCGAGGATGTTTCGACATGAACACTTCCGGCATAATCAGAAAATGAACGTCGCCGCGCCGGAGAAGCTCCTCAGGGTCGTCGCAAATAGGCAGACATTCGAAGCGGACGGCGGGAGCTTCCCGCGCAGCACGCTCTACGATCTTCTTAAAAAATACGAGCGTGAGGTAATCGGAAAGCATGATTCGGAAGAGACGATCCGATTGGGCTGGGTTAAAGGCGTCCCAGGAAATTATCGATAGCTGGATGTGCAGCAATGCGTCCCGGACTGCTGGGGCGAGCCCCTCCGCGCGCGGTGTCAAAATGAGCTCGCGGCCGTTCATCGCAAATAGCTCATCGCTGAAATAGGCGCGTAACCGAGCGACGGCGGCGCTCATGGCCGGCTGGCTCAGGTTAATACTCCGGGCCGCCGCGGTGACTTTACGTTCCCTGATCAGAGCGTCCAGCACAACGAGGAGATTTAGATCCAGCCCCTTAAAACGCATGTCCTGATCTATCCAGCGTGTGGATGGGTATCATCTAAACAATCAATTTTACGAATTTACGAACCATGCATTAGAGGAACGTAAATGACCGACGTCAAGCTCAAATCGACGGCGCCGACACGGGCGGGAACATCGAGAGAGCTCATTGGCGAGCCCCACCGGCTGGCTCACCTTCGCTAACGACAACGGTTGAGTGCAGCCAACAACGCCGCCGCTTTGGCCGGGTAATGCGGCCCGCAAGAAACTATTTTGAAGAGAGGTCCTGAATGCGCCCTCAGGTGCAGTGGAAATTGTGCTGGGAAAACGAGTTGCAGCTCTCCGATCACGTCGAGCTCGCCCAGTTCTTCCGTGATACCTACGGGCCGACTGGGGCGTCCAACGCAGAACCGTTCGTGGGTAGTCGAAGCTGGGCCGGAGCCAGGCCTGAACTCCGCGCAATCGCCTATGATTCAAGCGGTGTAGCGGCTCACATGGGCGTACTGCGCCGTTTCATCAAGGTTGACGCGGTCGACCTGTTGGTGGCTGAGCTGGGCCTGTACGGGGTACGTCCGGACCTTGATGGTCTCGGAATCGCCCATTCAATCCATGTCATGCTTCCAATACTGCAGGAGCTTGGCGTTCCATTCGCTTTCGGAACGGTCCGGGACGCGCTGCGGAATCATGTTGAGAGGTTCGGGCGGCGATACAGCCCTTTGGCCGTTTTGTCGGGAATTCGCGTGCGCTCCACCCGACCAGAGGCGCGCCTCGACCTGCCGCCCACACGCATCGATGACGCACTCACCATTGTTCTGCCAGTTGGACGGCCGATCAGCGAATGGCCCACGGGCACGATGATCGATCGGAACGGACCAGAGCTATGAGCCGTCCCGATTGCTTGTACGAAGTGCGCCGTGAGTGCTCTGACGGCACCGGCCGTCGCAGCGTTTATCTGACGTTTGACGACGGTCCCAATCCACTTTTCACACCGGAGATTCTGGATGTGCTGGCAGAGCAGCGGGTGCCGGCGACTTTCTTCGTCATCGGCGCCTACGCCTTAGAGCACCCGGATCTAATCCAACGAATGTTTGCAGAAGGGCACGAGCTAGGCAACCACACGATGACTCATCCGGATCTGTACAAATGCGGCTTCGGCGAAGTGCAACGTGAGATCTTTGAAGCGAACGGCGCCATCATGAGGGCGTGCCCTCAGGCCTCGGTGCGCTATATTCGCGCGCCCTACGGGGCCTGGAGCGAAGAAGTCTTCACAGCGTCACAGATCGCCGGGCTGACGGCCCTCCATTGGTCCGTCGACCCTCGAGATTGGTCTCGCCCTGGGGTCGACGCGATTATCGATACCGTGCTCGCCTCTGTCCGGCCGGGCGCAATCGTACTCTTGCACGACGGATGCCCTCCCGGCGAGTTGAGCCAGGGCGCTCACGCCGGTCTGCGCGACCAGACGGTCACGGCGCTGTCCCGGCTGATTCCAGCACTTCATGAGCGCGGATTTGTAATCCGCTCACTTCCTCAACATCACTGAACAAACGAGATCACATGACTCTTCTTGGTACAACCAGCACTGTGGCCATTTCGCTTTATGCACTGCTCTCGACTGCTTATAAGAGCATGCAGGGGATTTATGCTCTGCCGACAAACGACTCATCGGCGTTGGAGGATCTCGTCGGCTCCGATCAACTGCCCAGCGTGGATGTCATCGTCCCCTGCTTCAACGAGGATCCGCGCACGCTTTCAGAGTGCCTGGCGTCCATTGCAGACCAAGAATACGCCGGAAGACTTCGGGTCTATGTGGTTGATGACGGTTCTGGAAATCGCGAAGCCGTAGGAATTGTCCACGAAACCTACGCGCGCGACCCTAGGTTCGACATCATTTTGCTTCCCGAGAATGTTGGAAAGCGCAAGGCGCAGATCGCCGCGATACGCCGCTCATCCGGGGATTTGGTGCTTAACGTTGATTCAGACACGATACTCGCGTCCGACGTCATCACCAAGCTTGTACCGAAGATGCGAGATCCAGCGGTCGGCGCAGTCATGGGTCAGTTGATTGCCAGTAACCGGAGCGAGAGCTGGCTGACAAGGCTGATAGACATGGAGTACTGGCTGGCTTGCAACGAGGAGCGCGCGGCACAGGCTCGCTTCGGTGCCGTTATGTGCTGTTGCGGCCCATGTGCCATGTACCGCCGGTCTGCGCTCCTTTTGTTACTGGACCAGTACGAGTCGCAATTTTTTCGGGGCAAGCCAAGCGACTTCGGGGAGGATCGCCATCTCACTATCCTCATGCTGAAAGCAGGCTTTCGAACCGAGTACGTTCCGGGCGCCATCGCGGCCACAGTCGTTCCGAACAGACTCGGACCGTATCTGCGCCAACAACTCCGTTGGGCACGAAGCACATTCCGGGACACGCTGCTTGGGCTGCGCTTGCTGCCCGGCCTCAATAGCTATCTCACGTTGGACGTGGTCGGACAGAATCTCGGGCCGCTACTCCTCGCCCTATCGGTACTAACGGGCCTCGCACATTTCGCACTGACAGGCACTGTGCCTTGGTGGACAGGACTGATGATTGTGTCCATGACCATGCTCCGATGCAGCGTGGTAGCATTTCGTGCTCGACAGTTTCGATTTCTGGGCTTTTCCCTGCACACGTTCATCAACATCTTTCTCTTACTTCCCTTGAAGGCCTACGCGCTGTGTACATTGAGCAATAGCGATTGGCTGTCGCGAAGCTCTGCTGTCGCTACATCGAACACTGGGGGAAAACAGGCCCCCACCCAAACTCCGATCACTGGATCAAGCAGGGCAGAATTCTCACCGCATGCGGCTCCGCTTCGCAGGCTCAATCTTGCGCGGATTCTTCGGGATTAGCGCTGTCGAGCAACATCTGCGGCGACGAGTGATCGCTAATTACCTAGGTGGACGAGAGGTGGACGAGTTTGACCCAGAACATGAATCATCAGTTGCTCGATCGGGAATTGGCCGCAGACGATCCGTGGCGCCTCGACGGCAATCCGTTCGAGCGGGAGCGCCACACGCAAATGCTCCAGCTGGCGCTTGCCCAAGGCTCCATTACAAATGCCCTCGAAGTCGGGTGCGCTGCCGGCGCATTCACGGAAAAACTAGCTCCCTACTGCCAAGGGCTCACCGTCATCGATGTCGTGGCGCAAGCGATTGCTCGAGCACGTCAACGGATAAAGGAGCCGTCGCGCATCAACTGGATAGTCTCCGATGTTCAACAGTTTTCGACCGACCAGTTGTTTGACCTGATCGTTGTGGCGGAGGTCCTATACTACCTCGAAGACATAGCCGAGATGCGCGCGGCCGTCAAAAACCTGGTGCGGGTGCTTGCGCCAGGCGGGCATCTGATCTTCGGATCGGCAAGGGATGCTAATCGCCGTCGCTGGGGTCACGCCGCTGGTGCTGAGCCGGTCATCGCCATGCTGAACGAAACGTTGATCGAGGTAGAGCGTCTTGAGTGTCGGGGCGAGTCGGCTAACGAACACTGCTTGCTCGTCCGTTTCCGGAACCCGCTTTCCGCTTCCTGATGAATCGAATTTATCGCCGTTAACGTGGAGACACTATGCGCATCTGTGGTATCAAGCTGACCCATGACGGGGCGATCGCCCTTGTCGAGGATGGACGGCTCGTCTTCTGCGTTGAGCAGGAAAAGCGGCACAACAATCCGCGTTACCAAACCATCGATAATCTCGACGCAATTGTCGCCGCTTTGGCGGAACAGGGGCTAAATCCTTGTGATGTCGATCAATTCGTTATCGACGGCTGGGATGGCGAAGACGAGTCACAGTTTCAGGTCGGGCAGGCAACCAAGCAACCGCCAGTCTTGGCGACCCTCTCGGTAAAATGAACCCATGTCCATGGTAGCGATCGATCTTACTGACGTAAGCAAAACTTATGACAAGCTCGTTGTCGACAGACTGTCGTTCCGCGTTGCAGCGGGGGAATGCTTCGGGCTCTTGGGACCGAACGGTGCGGGCAAAAGCACGATTGCGCGTATGGTCCTCGGCATGACATCGCCTGATGCGGGGAAGATTACTGTGCTCGGCGCTCCAGTGCCGGCGCGCGCGCGTTTGGCACGTATGCGCATCGGCGTGGTCCCGCAGTTCGACAATCTTGATACCGCGTTCACTGTACGCGAGAACCTGTTGGTGTTCGGGCGCTACTTCCGGATGAGCAGACGCCAGATCGAAGCGGTTATACCGTCGCTGCTTGAGTTCGCCCGCCTCGAGAACAAAGCGGATGCGCGCGTCGCCGAACTGTCCGGCGGCATGAAGCGGCGCCTGACGCTCGCGCGTGCGCTGATCAATGACCCGCACTTGCTGGTGATGGACGAGCCGACCACCGGCCTCGATCCGCAGGCCCGCCACCTGATCTGGGAACGGCTGCGATCGCTGCTGGCGCGGGGCAAGACTATTCTTTTGACTACCCATTTCATGGAAGAGGCCGAGCGGCTGTGCGATCGGCTGTGCGTTATGGAGGAGGGGCGCAAGATCGCCGAAGGCCGCCCGTCCGCACTCATTGACGAGCAGATCGGCTGTGACGTGGTCGAGGTCTACGGCGGCAATCCGCATGAACTGGGTGCGCTGATCCGGCCGTACGCACAGCGCATCGAGGTGAGCGGTGAGACGCTTTTTTGCTATGCACCCGATCCGGAGCAGGTGCTGGTGCAGCTACGCGGGCGCGCGGGTCTACGCCTTCTGCAGCGTCCCCCCAATCTCGAGGATGTGTTTTTGCGGCTAACCGGGCGCGAGATGGAGGACTGAACAATGGGCGAACGTTATGCGGCGGGCATGCCCGCCAATGCGTGGAATTGGGTCGCGGTTTGGCGCCGCAACTATCTTGGATGGAAGAAAATCGGGCTTGCATCGGTTCTCGGCAACCTCGCCGATCCGATGATCTATCTGTTCGGTCTCGGCTTTGGCATCGGAACAATGATAGGTCCTGTTGATGGCACTTCGTACATTGCGTTTCTCGCGGCTGGCATGGTTGCCACAAGCGCGATGGCATCGGCGACCGCTGAAACGGTTTACGGGAGTTTCGGCCGCATGGACCACCAGCGCACCTGGGAAGCAATGCTATGCACTCAGCTGACGCTCGGCGATATCTTACTCGGCGAATTGGCGTGGGCAGCCACCAAGGCCCTGATGGCGGGCACAGCAATCACTATTGTTGCCACCACGCTCGGCTACGCATCGTGGCCATCCATCCTCTGCTTGCTGCCAGTCATCGCTCTCAGTGGCCTCGCCTTCGCGAGTCTAGCGATGGTCGTCACGGCGCTTGCGCCCAGTTATGAATATTTCATATTTTATAATACGCTTGTTATAACACCCATGCTGTTCCTTTGCGGCGCAATGTTTCCGGTCAACCAATTGCCCGGCGCTTTTCAGGACGTCGCCTCCTTGTTGCCGCTCGCACACGCAATTGACCTCATTCGTCCGGCGATGCTTGGCCGTCCGGCCGGCAGCATGGGCCTGCATATCGGCGCGCTTTGCATATACACGGTTTTGCCGTTCTTCCTGTCGGTTGCTCTATTTCGTCGTCGGCTGATGCGTTGACGCTACTCACCATTCGTAAAATTGATTGCTTTGGCGATACCCATCCACGCGTCGGATAGGTCAATAGATGCGTTTTAAGGGACTCGATCTAAATCTCCTCGTTGTGCTGGACGCTTTGATAAGGGAGCGTAAAGTCACCGCCGCGGCCCGCAGTATTAACCTGAGTCAGCCGGCCATGAGCGCCGCCGTCGGTCGGTTACGCGCCTATTTCAGTGATGAGCTATTTACGATGAACGGCCGCGAACTCATTTTGACACCGCGCGCGGAGGGGCTCGCCACAGCAGTCCGGGAAGCATTGCTGCACATCCAGCTATCGATAATTTCCTGGGACGCCTTTAACCCGGCCCGATCGGATCGTCGCTTCCGCATCATCCTTTCCGATTACCTCACACTCGTATTTTTTAAGAAGATCGTAAAGCGTGCTGCGCGGGAAGCTCCCGCCGTCCGCTTCGAATGTCTGCCTATTTCCGACGACCCCGAGGAGCTTCTCCGGCGCGGCGACGTTGATTTTCTGATTATGCCGGAAGTGTTCATGTCGAAACATCCTCGCGCAGCCCTGTTCGAAGATATACTCGTATGCGTAGGCTGCGGCACGAACAAGCAGCTGTCAGAGCCACTTACATTCGACCGATACTTGTCGATGGGGCAGGTTGTGCTTAAATTCGGGGACACCCGGCAGCCCTCCATCGAGGAATGGTATTTGCTCGAGAACGGTTTCGAGAGACGTATCGAGGTCGTCGTACAGGGCTTTAGCATGATCCCGCCCCTTCTATCAGGCACCAACCGCATCGGGACAATGCCCTTACGGCTGGCGCAGCATTTCGCAAAATTAACACCCCTGCGGATTGTCGAACTTCCGCCGCCACTTCCTGCCGCATTCACGGAGGCCGTCCAATGGCCTGCGCTTCACAATAATGATCCGGCAAGCCTATGGATGCGGGAAATGATGTTGCAGGAGGCATCTCGTATGATTACCCCGCCTAAGAGCACCGGACGTCTCAGTTGTCGGCCGAATTGAGAAACTGACCCCCTCGGTTATGAGAGGAGGCATGGATGGCGATTGGGATTGGGCGATTCCTGCATTGTCGAGAACGATGCAGGGAGAGCAGATCCTTCAGCCTGAAGAGGTGGCAGCGATGCTGCGGCTGCATGAGCTTGGCTGGGGAATGAACCGACGGGCGAAAGAATTCGGGTGCGCGCGCAACACGGTGCCTCGGTATCTAAGCGAGGGCGGGACTGTTCCGTTTCGTAAGCCTGTGCGGCCGACCGCGTTTGACGGACTGGACGATTGGCTGCGGGAGCGCTTCTTCCCCCATGGCTCGGGCTGGATGACGATCTCGACCCGCTCCAGATGCGCCGGGAACGCCTTGCGCGGTCGCGCAGCACGTCGCGGCTCGCCTGTCGGTCTTGCGGCCTCGAGCTCGGACTCAATCGCGCCGAGCCCGGTCTGGATTTCGTCGAAGGCGAAGGCCTGCTGGTCACGTTCGAGCTTCTCGGAGCTGCGACCGAAGCGGCGCGCGCCAGCTGCTTGACGATCCCATGAAGGTCGGCGATTCGCTCCTGGGCAGGCTCGTTGAGTGTCGCCATCCGGACGATCTCGGCCTTGAGTGTTTCGCTCCGGAGTTGTTGCAGTTCGGCCTTCTCCGCCGCCATGGCGACGAACATCGCCTTGAGCGTATCGATTTCGTGGGGACGGGCCGAAGCGCTTCTCGTCATGACGCCGACAGAAGCTTATTGTGCACGGCCTGAAGCCCGCCTTTTGCGCCTGAGTCACTTCGCCACCGCCTTCCGGCCGGACGCCGTCGCCGTTCGGCTCGAACGCGTGTCCAGTCCATGCCTTCGACGAGCGCCATCAGTTTCGGCGCGGCAAGCCGATCACGCCGTTCTCCGCCAGCGGAACTTGTCCTCGTCCAGCGCTCACGGTGCGGGTATGCCGGCGTCGAGCAAACAGAGAGAAGTTTGGGGCCCAACCAGGACGGCCCCGTTACGAAGTTCGTCCTGGTCCCGGTTTGAGTGTCGAATCTTCATCGATTGCTTGGGCGACCAGCGTCCCCGCCGCCAGCGAGCCCGCAACTGCTCAGCAGAAGGGCGAAGTGAACGTGAATGCATCCATTTCGTAAATGTGTGTCTATCCAAGCAATCGATTTCTCTAATTATCCGATGAGCAATATGAACGCGTCAGGCAGGGTGCATCATTAGGAGTATTTTCGATGGCAAAGATTATCGAGGGTGGCCCGGGTGCCGAAACACTCATCGGCACCGAGCTTGACGATTGGATGGAGGGTTTCCAGGGCGGTGACTGGATTGACGGTCGTGGCGGCAACGACGAGATCTCGGGTGGCCCGGACAGTGACCGACTCATCGGCGGCAAGGGTAACGACCGCATCTTCGGCGGAGATGGCTGGGACGATCTCTCCGGCGACAACGGCCGCTTCAACCCGCGCGTCTCCGGTGAGGACAATGACAGGCTCAGCGGCGGTCCCGGCCAGGATGTCCTCTACGTGGGTGACGGCCAGGACACGTTGACCGGGGGCACCGACAGTGACACGTTCGTGTTCCAGTTCCACAATCCGGTGCCTGGGGTTGTCGGGTCGAAGTCGGACATTACCACTATCACCGATTTCAACCCGGCGGAGGACAAGTTCGCCTTCGATGCGGTGGGCCTCTACAATGACGGTTTTGGCGCGAACTTCGTCAACAACGCCAGCATACAGTCCGGCTACCCGGTGAGCAGCTTCTACAGTGGTGCGGCCTCGGGTGCGAACGGCGAACACGTCGTGGTAATCACTGGCGAATCTTTCAACTCTGCTTCTGAAGCCGCGAGTGCGATCTCCGGCGAGCACGCCGGCGACATCATTGTCTACCAAAGCAGCTACACCGACAGAGTCGCAACTCTGGCCTATGTCACCGCCGACAACAGCGCGCATGAATTCGTCCACCTGGGCGGTGTGGTCACCGTGGCCGACCTAGGCCTGACCGCGTCGGACTTCACCTTCGTTTGATCCAGAAAACCCATACGGAACAGCGCCCCGCCCCCCGGGGGCGGGCGCTTTCCGTTTCCGCTACGTGCGATGGGCCGGGGCGCCCGGGAGCAGTCGCAGCGTGTACAGCTTGACGAAGCCCTGCACGTCGCGCTGGTCGTACACCGAAATCTCCCTGAAGGCGTGGAGGCGGAAGCCTGTTCGGGCCCTTGCGGCCGGCCACGATGACGTTGCCCTTCCAAACCTTCAGCCGGACGGTGTTGTTGTTGACCCGCTCCATTAGATGCCAAACCAAACATATTCGGCGGGAGCACTGATCCTGAAGCAGCGAGCGGATGCAGTCGGTCGCCGCTCGGGGAGCAATATGGGGAGCTGGGTCGCCAGATCCTCACGGAGACCTACGTGAGTAACCATTCCTTGAAGGATTCAGCTTTGAGACCTTTCCCTCTGACTTCCGCTATTTGGGGAATTCTGTTGATCAGCGGCGTGGTGAACGTGCTTGCGCTGATCTCGCCGCTGTTCATGCTTCAGGTCTACGACCGCGTTCTGGCAAGTGGCAGCGTATCGACGCTAGTGGGGCTCGTCGTGCTTGCTACAGGGCTTTATGCGTTCCAGTGCCTGCTCGACATTTTGCGCGCGCGCGTGCTGCTGCGGATTGGCGAGCGTTTCGATGAACAGTTTTCCGGACGCGTTCACGATGCGATCGTTCGCCTTCCGCTTTCAACGCGCATGCCGGGCGACGGCTTGCAGCCGCTACGCGATCTCGACAATGTTCGCGGATTCTTAGGTGGAAACGGCCCGACAGCGTTCTTCGATCTGCCATGGATGCTGCTTTATCTTGGCATTTGCTTCCTCTTTCATTTCTGGATCGGCATGACGGCACTTGTCGGGGCGATCGGTCTCACATCTCTGACACTTCTTGCCAACACTCTCTCGCAACGACCGATACGCGATACCATTGCCCACAACATGGCACGCAATGGTCTACTGCAAGCAGCGCGTTGCAATGCCGAGGTCGTGCAAGCTCTCGGTCTCGGAAAGCGGATCGCTGCCCGATGGCACAAGGCCAATGCCAAGTATCTGGCCGCCAGCCGGAAAGCCGGGGACGTGGCAGGTGGGCTGGGTGCCATTTCAAAGTCGCTGCGCGTGCTGCTGCAATCGGCCATTCTTGCCGTCGGCGCGTACCTTGTGATCAGGCAGGAGGCTACGGCCGGGGTCATGATTGCCAGTTCGATCATGATGGGGCGTGCGCTGGCTCCGGTCGATCTGGCCATTTCAAGCTGGAAACCCTTCCTCATGGCGCGCGAGGGTTGGGCGCGGCTGGAGGACCTCCTGGGAAAGGTTCCTGAAACCGCTCCTGTTATGCCAATGCCTGCACCTGAACGCGAACTCCGCCTCGAAGGCGTGACAATCGTTCCGCCCGGCGAAAGGAAGCCGACCGTGACCGGCCTTGCGTTTGCCGTTCAGGCGGGAAGCGCACTCGGGATCATCGGTGCATCGGGTTCGGGCAAGTCGACACTCTCGCGCGCCATCGTCGGCGCATGGACGCCGGTCGCCGGAAAGGTTCGCATCGACAGCGCAAGCCTCGATCAATGGGACCGGGAAGCGCTAGGCCGTCATATCGGCTATCTGCCGCAAGGTGTTGAACTGTTCGACGGCACCATTGCCGAAAACATCGCTCGTTTTGAAGATAATCCTGACCCTGAGGCTATTGTCACCGCGGCGAAAGCAGCGGGCACGCACGAACTGATCCTCCGATTTGAGCACGGCTACGAAACTCCGATTGGTGAGGCCGGATCGGCACTTTCCGCCGGGCAGCGCCAGCGTATCGGTCTTGCCCGTGCTCTTTATCGAGACCCTTTCCTTGTTGTGCTGGATGAACCCAATGCCAATCTCGATGCGGAAGGCGAGGCTGCGGTCGTCAAGGCGATCGCCTCCGTGCGCGGGCGCAAGGGCATTGCGGTTGTCGTCGCCCATCGGCCGAGCGCCATCCGCGCCGTGGATTTTGTGTTGGTCATGGAAGGTGGACGGCAGCGAGCATTCGGTGCGCGTGATGAAGCGCTTTCCAAAGTCTTGAAGAGGGCAGCGATGGCACCAGGCGCTGGCGTCAAGGCCATCGAGTCTACACAGGATAACGTGGGAGAGCGCGCTGACATGGAGGGTCCCGGTGGCCGGCATTCATCAGAACAATGACGTTTCCAGCTCCATTCGCCGGCACCTGGTGGCGGGCCTTCTGGCGAGCGTGATCTTTGTTGGAGGAGCCGGAGCCTGGGCGGCCTTCACGAATCTCTCCGGTGCGGTTGTCGCGTCCGGACACTTTGTCGTCGATTCCTATGTGAAGAAGGTGCAGCACCCGACCGGCGGGGTGGTGGGAGAAATCCTGGTGAGCGAAGGTGATAAAGTAAAAGCCGGCGACATCCTCATGCGGCTCGACGCCACCCAGACGCGCGCCACTCTCGCTGTAGTCACCAAGCGGCTCGATGAGCTGGCCGCCAACCTGGCACGACTCGAAGCTGAGCGTGACGATCTGGCGGAGATCGCCTTCCCGGACTGGCTGCTCGCCCGCAGAGATGTTCCGGACGTAGCTTCGGCAGTACATGGCGAGACGCGGCTGTTCGAATTCCGCAGACAATCCCGCGACGGAAGGCAGGCGCAGCTAGCGGAACGCATCACTCAATATGAGCACGAGATCGAGGGGCTCAAGGCGCAGGAAATCGCTTGTGAGAAAAGCACCGAGATTCTCCAAAAGGAAATTGCTGCCCTGAGTGGGCTGCGCGACCAAGGCATTGTCTCGGACCAACGCTTGAACAGCCTGAAGACGCAGGTTGCCACTTTCGGCGGCGAACGCGGTGAGAAGATTGCACATCAGGCACAGACGGCAGCCCGCATAGCCGAAACGCGCCTGCAGATCCTGCAGATCGATCCGGATTTCAAGACGGAAGTCGGCCAGGAGCTCAGAGAGGTTCAGGCGCAGGTTGGGGAGTATGTTGAGCGCAAGGTGGCGGCTGAACAGGAGCTGCGACGGATCGATATTGTCGCGCCGCAGTCAGGCGCCATTCAACAACTCGCAGTTCATACGGTCGGAGGAGTGATCACGCCCGCCGATCCGATTATGCTAATCGTGCCGGAAGGCGACGATCTTGTGCTTGAAGCACGAATCACCCCGAAGGACATCGACCAAATCCAGCTTGGTCACAAGGCCGTGCTGCGGATGTCAGCCTTCAATCTGAGGACCACGCCGGTATTGAACGGATATGTCAGCCGGATCGCAGCCGATCTGGCGACGGACGAAAAAAACGGCGTTTCGTATTACCTGGTGCGTCTGTCGGTTCCGCATGCGGAACTGACGAAGCTCAAGGACCTGACGCTCGTGCCCGGCATGCCGGCCGAAGCGATGATCCAGACGGGCGAGCGTACGGCGCTTTCTTATTTTGTGAAGCCGCTGTCGGACCAAATCAGTCGCGCATTCCATGAGGAATGAAAGTAATCCACAGAAATATTTTGTTTGTATTCTTGTTGGTTGTTACGCATGCATGAGAGTCATAACCGTCTGAAAACACAGCCATACTTTCCTCAGTTGGATTGCGCCTCTGACTCAGATTCGTGGTTCCACGGTCATTTTGCCCTTCCAAGTCGCCGACCATTCAGTTCTTGGCCTCGAGCGCATTAAGATACCCATCATCGTACACAAAGGCTGGAAAAGAGTCCGGTGTCTTGAGCGATCCTGAGGTCTGGAGACCTAGGGTGAGCCTGCAAGCACAGGGCCAGGACATGATTGAGCGTCTGCAATATTCGGACAGGTACATAGGAAGACAGGCAGGCGTCAAAAACGCGCTTTCAACGCGCTAAACCGATGCTACGCACCCCGAGCGTCTTGCCGCCCTCGCTCCCGCCGGTAGGAATCAATCGCGAGCAGGCTGCGACGTTCATCGGCGTAAGCTCAACGACCTTTGATGAAATGGTCCAGGACGGCCGGATGCCGCAGCCACGAATGCCGAGCAAGGGGCGCATTGTTTGGGACGTCGAGGAACTTGTATTGGCGTTTCGAAAGCTCCCTCACCGCCAAATCGGAGGAGCACCAAAGCTTGACGAAGATTCGCCGCCACTAGACAATCCTTGGGATCGAAAACCACGAACATGACGGATGAGCCCGTGAAGGTCGATCTTAAGGGCGTAGTGAAGGACACTGATCGCCACGGCAATGATCGGTACTATTTTCGCGCACCGGGTCGGAAGAAGGTCCGGCTCCGTGAACCGACCGGCAGCGACGAGTTCCTCGAGGAACTGCGGTGCGCGCGCGCCGAGGTCACTTATGTTCGGCCCGGCACTCTTCCCGAGATTTGCCGGCGCGTCCCCAAGCCTTCCGAGCCAGCGAAGAAAGGCACGTTGCTGTGGCTTTGCCAGGAGTATTACCGTCGGGGCGGCACGGAAATCACCCAAGACACTATGGCGCGCCGACGAGCAATTCTGGAGCGCGTATGCGAATTACCTCATCCCCTCGAAGGTGACCCGGATCCTCAGTATCCCACCAAGGGATCTCTGCCATTCGCCGGTATGAAACGGTCTCATGTTAAGGAGATCAGGGACACCAGGCTCGACGCCCTTGGCGCGGCAAACAATATCGTAAAAGCCATCAGCGCGATGTTTGAGTGGGCAAAGGACACAGAGATTCCGGGCGTCGACTCCAATCCCGCCCGCGGCATCAGACGGCTAAAGAGCGGCGACGGCTGGCACCCATGGGACGTGTCGGAGATCGTTCAATATGAGAAGCGGCATCCGCTGGGTACCGCAGCCAGACGTGCGCTCTCGATCTTCATGTTTACTGGCCTGCGGTTGTCCGACGTCGCGATCTTCGGTCGACAGCACATCACGCTCGTCTACAACGAGGAGACCGAGCAGTGGGAGAAGTGGATCAGAATTAAGCCTGGGAAGACCAGTCGTAACAAGGATGCGGTGTTGGTGGAGCTCCCGCTTCTGCCCGAACTAGAGGCGGAACTTGAGCACACGCCCTCCGACCAGATGACCTTCCTGGTCAATGAGTATGGTCGCCCGTTCTCGGAGAACGGTCTGGGCAACAAGATGCGCCAGTGGTGTGATCAAGCTGAGCTGCCGCACTGCAGTGCTCATGGAATTCGCAAGGCCGGCGCGACGATCGCCGCTGAGAACGGCGCGACGCACGAGCAGCTGAAGGCGATATATGGGTGGACTAC
Source organism: Mesorhizobium sp. M1295 (assembly GCF_040318135.1). Lineage (NCBI taxonomy): Bacteria > Pseudomonadati > Pseudomonadota > Alphaproteobacteria > Hyphomicrobiales > Phyllobacteriaceae > Mesorhizobium > Mesorhizobium sp. M1295. Next base: position 55,264 of record NZ_JAMYLU010000013.1, on the reverse strand, counting down.
GTACCAGCAGCCCGACCACTACATCAAGAAAGCGCGTCGCCGGAAGGTAGCGAGAGCGGCGAAATACCTGCTGGTTATCGATCGAAAAGAGAACAAAATTGTCCCACTTTCTGAGGGGGTTGAAAGAGGTGGGACAAAAATGGCCAAAAAATCCAATTAAATCAACGGCCACAAAAGCCAATGGTGGGCCCGGAGGGTGCTCAGAAAGCCATAAAAATCAATTCCTTACAGATCAGTGGGACTTCAGAGTATTCAAATCTTTTCCAATGTTTTTCGATGTTGTTGTCCCACTCAGAAGTGCCTCAGTCCACCAAGCCGACGCACTGAACGCCTCACTCGGAAGGGAGGTTTGCGCAAGGCGAAAGGAAGATCGCGTCGGTGTGCAGCCTTCCTGAGAAAGGTCGCGGTAGCGCCAAAAGTTCACATTACGGCGGCTGATCTGAACCGGCGGGAACGCCAAAGCGACGCTCCAGCGATTTCCATACGGCTTGGCAGCGAACAAGTTCGACATTTCGTCAGTTGTCGCCGCTACGTAACCTCCTTGAAACTGGCGGCAGCGGTGCCGTGCGAAGGGGTTGCTGTGGACGTGCTGAACCAGAAGTGGAAGGGTCGACGGCCGGCCGCCTCTGGCGCTCTTCCGCGAATCGCGCGATCTCTACTCATCCTTGAGGCGTAAATTTGCTCGATTACCTCGGGCTCGGGATTGCTGCCCTGGCCGTCGCCACAGAAAAGGTAGTGATCTGCCGTGACAGGGGGCTCATATTGTTCTCAGACCCGTGATGCTGAATCTTAAGCACGCCGAGGTGAAGTGCGCGATCTTGCAGGAGATTCGCCTCCCCGAGCTGCGCCAGCCATTGATAATAGATTTCTAGGATGAGCGTGTGGACCGCAGTCAGGATCAGGGCCGGAATAATACCAAGGCCGAGAAAGGGGGTGCCGAACAGAAAAACCGTGGTGATCAGGAAGGTCTTGGTGACCTAGTAGGTCCAACAAGGGTCGTTCTCCCATAACAATCCGCTTTATGAACGCACCAGCGTCATCATCACCACCAATCTCGCCTTCGGGGAATGGCCGAGCGTCTTCGGCGACGCTAAGATGACAACCGCGCTGCTCGACCGCCTCACCCATCACTGCGAGATCGCCGAGAATGGCAACGAATCTGGCGCTTCAAGAGTCGCTCTCAAAGCTGAAGTCCGAAAGCCAATCAGTCGCGCCCGATCAGGCTGTGCAACCCGACCAGCTTCGCCTGATCGGGCGCTTACCGGCAACAACTCCCTAAAGAAAGTCCCAGCACCCTCGGAGCCGATCGAAAAGGTGGCTTGCGATCTGCGAACCTGACAGATGAACGCCAAATTCCCCCATCGGAAGGTCTGGACTGATTGTTGCAGAGCCCATGTTGAGACTCGTGATCACCACGTCATCCTCGCCCCATAGGAGGAACTTCGCGTGGAAACCCTCTGACGGGGACACGACCTGAACGCCTCTTGCGAGTGCCTCCATTGCGACGAGCATAGCGGCACCGGCCTCGGCGATGGCACCGGAGTTCTGACTGTATACGACTACGGGGGTTAAACCCGTCCTCGAATGGAAGTGTTCAGCAGGAATTATTGCATTGGCAAATGCGGCATTTCCTAGCCGATCACTGGCAATCACGAAGCGTTTTTCGGCGGTTCCGCTCGCGTGGCGCAAGAGAGCTTCATGCATCTGGCCCGATACTACTCCCGCGGTCATTTTTCCCTGTTGAGGCTGAAGCCTGAGAGCATTCCCCAAAAGGTAAAGTTCACTACCGACTTCGGGCCGAAAACCGGGTTGCGCTATAAGTTTGCAGAAGCTGCTGACCAGCTGCGCTACGATACCCGGCGATCGCAATATTGCCGTGACTTCAAGGCGATCAAACTTGCTAAAGAGCCAGCTGCAAGATCCTATTGCTCCGATCCAGCCGCCAACCCCATCGTCCGCAACAATCAGTTTGGCATGCGACCCGGTGGAGCGCAGATGAATAGTGACACTTCCTCTGAGAGAGTCATCCCCCGAGATCGCTTTTGAGATCGCAGTCGCTTCCAAAAGAGTCTTTTCTTTTGGCTCGTTCGGGCTTCCGGCTCCCCAAAAAATATCTATGCGCGCGCCCCTCCTTACAGCGCCACGCAAAAGGTCTACGACATTGTCGAAGCTGTCCTTTTTCAAGAACGACGAGTGGAGGTAGATTCGACGGCTGGCGGTCCCAAGAATGGCATGGAATGCACCCATGTGCTCTTGACCACCCACGATCAGGTCTGTGCGCGGATCAAAATCAATTCGGGCCATCAATGGCACGATCGGTTCGTCGTCTTTCGTAATGAGAGAGTTCATCACGACCTTCTTTCCCGATATGGGAAGCGAAAGGGCATAAACAACTTGGGATTTTAGCTGTGCAGGTGCTTTTGCTGGCAGACCCCTTAGATCATGACCGTCAGCAGTCACGATGACGTATTCGTCATCTCGCTCGATTAGAGTATCGCCATCAAAATAAATTAAAGTCTCATCAGGATTAAGGATTTCCTGAAACCTTGCGACATTTTGAGACGGACTCGTTTGAACCTTTTGTCCACGTACTTCGATCTCATGGACAGCAGCCCCACTCTCTTTGAAGGCCGTCAGCGCCCCCGCATTTTCGACCCGAACGTCCCTTTTAGGAAAGACCGTTCCCGTTATCTTGTCGACCACGAAGGCAATCTTGCGAGAAAATCTTCGCTGAAGTGTGGGGATTTCCTCACCATGAAGGACAATTGCCGAGCCATATGCGGTGGCCTGAAATGCCGGAACGCCATGCAGCAACACCGCTTCGATCAGCCGGAAGCGCATCATCCTGTAGATGATTTCTAGGATAACGCGCCTCGGGAGGTTCAACTCACTGGCCATCTGTGTTGCTGAACGTGCGTTAATTGAAAATGCCCATAAGACAAGCTCATCAATGGCACTCCAGCCCCGTCCCTTCTCAAGAACAACCCGGGCCGAAACACGAAGAATGGGGATTGCGGCAATCGCCAGTGGGCGGCTTTTGCTCGTGATCAAAATGTCACTCCTTCAAGAGCATCAGCCGCGCTAGTGACAACCGCCGCGGGCCCACCTCGGCATGCTTTCTGAGTAGTAAGGTGCTCTAGCGTGTCGAGGAACAAACGTATGAACGCGAGGTCATCCTGTTCGACGGCAGAGGCGTGCCGCGTGCTTTCTTTCAAGAACTCCAGAGACCCGACCACGATTAGCTGCATTTTCGCCCGGCTTAGAAGCACGTTCATCCGCCGCGGATCTCTTAGAAAGCCGAGCGAGGCAACGCCAATGCGGTGATTGTTTCGTACTAAAGAAACGATCACCAAGTCTGCCTCGCTGCCCTGAGAAGAATCGACCGTTCCATGCATGCGGCTATCGTGGGTGAAACCTGAGAACTGCGCGAGAGAACTCGCACCGGTATCTCGCAATATGTCCAGGTCTCTCGCCATGCGTTCAACCTGAGCTCTATAGGGGGATAACACAGCCAGAGTGTTCAGGTCGGCAGGGGCGGGTTTTAGATCCGCGACCTGCAGGCGACGAAGTATCTCTAAGACAATCCGGCGCTCAGACGGATTATGCCAACGTGGCCGCCCCTTCTCAACCGGCTCAGCTCGACCCGATCGGCTGGCAAATGGCATGTCGATGAAGACGATCGGCGAGCTTGGAATTTTACTATCGAAGGTAAAAGGCAATGGTAACTTGGCGCTCTCAATCCTGTCATCACCAGTGTAAAGCCGGTTTTTGTAAAAGCAACGTGAGACCAACTCGGCGATCGCCGGATCCATTCTATGTTGGCACCACAATTCGCTTGATACCGTGCGTCTCTGCCCTCCAGCCACTGCGCGCTTACGCTCCTCTTCCTCAACGAGGGACCGAAAGGGTTCGAGCATACGAAGTGCGAGCTGTGTCGTCGTTTCTAACACCGCTTCGTCTCGGACGGCAGATCTTAGCTCGTCCAAACCGCTCTCAAAGAACGTCGCTCCAAGTACATGTTCGACTTGCTGTAATGCATTACGGACTGCGGTGTTATTTGAGAGAATCGAAGTCAACCGCTCCGCATCGAAGGGAGGGAGCTGATGATGATCACCGATCAGCAGCCGGCGCCCTGACAGCGATAATGGAGCTATCAATTCTGGGCCTGTCGCTTTAGCCGCTTCTTCTATTAGCACCCAGTCAAACTGTGCACCATCTTCACATAAACGCTCAACATCGAAAGAATTACTTGTTGAAAAAACAACGTTTGCCGATTCTAAAACTAATGCGTCTAATGCACGTAAGCCAATTTCCTCACGGCGGTTAAGCGGCCGGGTGATCTTACCTTCATCATCAAATGTGGCGTGCAGCACAGCCTCTTTGAGCGATGAGATCCCCAGTTGCAAGGGGCCTGGAGCCTCACTTATCAAAGCTGAACTCAGAACCCGATCAAGATAACTAGCCGCGGTCTTTCGAAGATCCTCATCCGTCGAGACTGAATCATCTCCTCCCCTAGACCGAACTATGATCGTTTCCGGCAGCGCAGCGACAACCTTCTTTCGGACTGTTGACAGAAGATGATCGAGTGCTTGATGGCTTTGAGCACTGAGGAGAATACGGGCGGCTGGGTCACCTTCAAGGCGTCGCCTAACTACCTCGGCGCTGAGTCGCGTTTTTCCGACACCTGGGGGTCCCACGACAAGATGGTTGGGCAAAGTTTTCCAGATCTGTTCCAATGCTTCCCGCTTTGGGCCATCTAGGTCGCGATATTCACTATCCTCTACCAAAACGTCCTGTGAGCTTCTTATCCGCCTTCTCAAGTCGACAAACAGTGATGCCAAATCCCGCTGCTCGCCAAGCGCCTTGGTCGTTCGCAAACGGCGCCGGATCAAAGCTTCTGTCCCCGCTTCACCACTGCGCTTCAGAAACAAGTTCTTTTCGTCACGGATGAGATCTAGGACTTCAAACTCATAGAGCGGAGAGCCGTTGGGGCCTTCCACTACGCCAAGAAAACGCGCCCTTATCTCAGTTGCATTCTTTGAGGATAGTGTTCCGGATACACTGAGCCTCCAATCGACGTCAGTTCCAAGATCTTCCTTTTCGAATAACCGATCCATAACCTCGGCGGTGTTCCGCTCTTCGATTTCGGCCGCGAGATTGTCGCGAGCTGTACCCAAACGAGGGGCAAGGCGAACAACATTTCTCCCTCCATCCGTCTTCGCTGACGCGACGCTGACAGGCAGGATGTCCAACGATTTGACTAACGCCTCGACGACTTGAACAAGCAGTACTGCTCGCTGCAACGGCACGCTCTCACGATTGATGTCGTCGACTTTTGGAGGGACTATTGGAATGGTCCAGTCAATCGCCATACTTCTCAAGCGGCCGAGCAATGCCAGCGCGTCGTGCTTGTTGCGAGCAACTAAAACCTCGTGGCTAAGGCGATGAACCTCTCGATCGCCCGGCAGTCGCGCTCGATCCCTCGGAACAATCGAAACCACAGTTGCGATTTGCCATGTGGGTGGACCTTCATCCGTGAACTGTCGAACGCGGTACGAGAGTGCCTCTGTAATGATTGTTAATGTATCGAGCGTCTCCAGATCATTTTGGTTGGAAACCACAATCTTGGCGCCGCTCGCAATATCGCCCTCTATGTATGCTATTTGACCGTCGAAATCATCGATGGGGATGCCGCCATCAGTAGCCTGATCGATAGCTTCGGCCATTTTCCGGTTAGGACGGGCAAGTAGAATGAAGCGGGCCGCTTTCGTGGTCCCAAACCGGACGAGCTCGCGTAGTAACGCGTCGACCGAACGCATGACCCAACGAGCATCCGCTGCGTCTTCTCTATGGGGATCGGTTAGTCGACGCAGAAAATCGATCTCGCCTTCACTCAGATCAATTATGGGTCGGCCCCGTTGAAAAGGGTCATCCGATCGAAGCCGAGTCACGTCCACACCCAATATATCAGCAAAGAGCGCGCCTAGAGCTTTCCAATCGTCACCATAGGAATAAATCAGCCGGTCGATCCGCGCGCGCGCTTTCGCCAACATCGGATCAAGTGGTTTGGCCTCCCCCATGCCAACGCACCACTCGAAGCCTCCAAGTTTGAAGTCCGCAGAATTGCTACCGTTCGTGAACACTGCATGCCAATCAAGCCTTCCGTGAACCAGTCCCTGGGCGTGCAATAGCCCTATGGCCTTTGCCAGTCGGGAAAGGTTGTTCCAAAGGATTGCTCGATTGGAAACGATGTCCAGCCCCTTCAGCCAGTGGCGAGAGCTTAGGGTGCGCAGACGTGCCGCCAACGGGGTGGCTGCAGCCTCATATACCACGCAAAATGAATCTGAGGTCTCGATCATCTCGATGACTTCGACCATGACTTCGTCGGCGTCAGGGTAGTTCATTACCCGATCAACCTGAAGCCTTTCATGGTTCCAGAGCTCTCTAAATTCCCCGTCTGCCTGATCTCCAGCTTTCCACCAGATCTTAAGCGTTCGATCTTCGCCAGTCTCCTTGACGACGGCCGTGATCAATCCAGGGCGAAGCTCTTCGACCTGGGGACGTTGTAAATAGTCTTCTGAAAGCGAGAAGGTATCTTCTAATCGAATTCTCTCATTGCGTCGGGGCATGGTTATCCACTATCTAGAATCATCCATTAATTCGCGAGTTTAAATGATCATGCAACCACATCCCGGCAGAACCACCGATCCGCTACTGGGAAAGATGTGGAAAACAAAAAGTGCCCGCTTTAACGCGCACACACGACTCAAAGCGAAACAATCGCTGTCCACCACAGCAACGTCTTTCCTCGCCTTTTACCTGGTAATCGTGGCGCTCATACCTCTGCTCTATGAGGCAAGCCTCCCACCGGGCGGACCGAAATTTCTGTCGGTCCTGTCCCTCATTATATCCATTTTCCTAATTATTATCACTCTGCTGGAGAGTGCCAAGAATTACAGCGGCGAGGCAGATATGATGCAGAAGTGTGCGCTTGAGATTTCTGAAATATACAACCAATTTCAAGCACTGACTTTGGAGGAAGCAAACAGTCGTAGACCTGAATTTAGTATAACATACAGTGATATTCTAAAGACACATCAGCTAAATCATAACGATGTTGATTACATTAGATTTGAATTGATGTTTCACAAAGATCTACAATTGAGCAGAGTTTCACTGACCTTCAGCTTTATTCGCTACGTGGCTCTAATCATCGCAGAATATTGGCTTTACTTTGTACTCATAATTGGCCCCATAGTATTGGGTTATCTCTATAGATCAAAACTCGGGCTGTGAACCATTTGGATTCCGCGTGCGCCCTATCCTCGATAAACGGTTCGACAGTCGCGCAAGCGACGCCTAGTTTGATCCTACTACGAGTGAGCTGCGAAGGACATTCAGCTTCAAAGTACGGGCAAACAATCAAACTTGGCCAATAGCGCACCCAGACGCTCGACCTCTGTCATAAGCATACCCAATTTGCCGGCAGGTGCTAGGCACGAAATTCGACAAGTTCCAAGAACTTGGTCGATTCCGGGTGGATCGAAATAGATGTGCAGATAAAGCTCGTTGCGGCGATCGGGTATCTTAGCGAGCATTCGCGTGGATGATGTCAACGAAGTGGGCAAAAGAGCGCCGCAAGGCGACTGTCGGCTGGTCCTTCGTGTGAACGAAAAAGGAAGAGAAGCGGAACTTTCGTGTGCGATTTTTGCACACATAAGCTCAATAATCATTGATTCATTCATCTATCTATCTGCCCCATCCATCATGGGTGCAATAGCCTGTCTATGATCTTGATTTTTCAGCATTTTTTCTTTAACATCAAATCGTTAGAACCTGCCGAGTGCACACGAATTTACGCCAGAATACGACCCTTTTCGCCACGTTTCGATCTCTCAGTGCACACGGATCGCACACGAAAAAATGGCCACCTATACAAAACTCTCGTCCGGCTCCTGGCGTGTTCAAGTCACCCGCGAATGATGTCAGAAGCTGGTAAGGCAGAAAATGACAAAAGCGCTTGACCCCAAGCCGCCGAATAGAGAAGCCATGATCCGAGCTCCCAGTAGCTTAGGCGTGGTCAGGCTAGGCACGGTGCGCCAACACCGCGTCCTAGCCGTACCCGGACCAACGAATGGCCCAGGGGTGTCACTGATACCTTTGGATCATAGTCGAAATGATCTAAAGGGATCAATAGAAATTGGTGACAGCAGCACAGATGCGGGCGGCCCGAGCGTTGATCGGTCTCTCACAAGCGGAGCTTGCCCGCCGGGCTAGCGTCTCTATTCCAACGATAAAACGCTGCGAGAGCGACAGTGAGCGCGCTGCCGTCGTGTCCGCTGAAACCCAGGATGAAATCCGTGCTGTTCTTGAGGCAGAGGGTGTGGAATTCACGAACGGCAATCATCCGGGCGTCAGATTGCGGCGACCGTGACCGACTGCGAGTCGACCAACGTATGGTGGGCTGGCGTCGAGTTAAAGCGGGATAGTCGCAGCCAATTCAAAAACGACCTACGACCGCGATCTTCATCGCGGCCGTTTTCATGGTGTCATCCCCGGCTATGCTGACAAGTTCTTTATGATCGGCAGCTTGCGGATCGTCTTGCCCGTCGCCGCCCGTAGCGCGTTGGCGACGGCCGGGCCGATCGGCGGCACACCCGGCTCGCCAACGCCCGTGGGCGGCTCGTCGGACGGCACAATGTGCACCTCGACGCGCGGCATCTGCTCGATCCTGAGCGGCGTATAGGTGTCGTAGTTCTCTTGGTCTATCACACCGCCCGTCAAGGTCAGCTCCTCCTGGAGGATCGCGCCTAGCCCGAAGCCGATACCGCCCTCCATCTGAGCGCGGATCTGGTCAGGATTTATCGCGGTGCCGCAATCTACCGCGCAGACGACGCGGTCGACTTTGAAATCATTTCCATCGTTGAAGGTGATCTCCACCACCTCGGCGACATAGGTCGAGAGGCTTTCATGCAGGGCCACGCCGCGGAAACGGCCTTCCGGCAGAGGCTTGTCCCAGCCTGCCTTCTCAGCAGCCAATTTCAGCACGCCGGCATGCCGTGGATGGTGACCGAGCATCGACAAGCGGAAGTCGACCGGATCACGGTTCGCAGCGGCGGCGAGCTCATCGATCAGGGTTTCCATTGCGTAAGCGGTGTGGGTGGAGCCTACCGAACGCCACCACAGCACTGGGATTTTCACGCCCGTGGTGGTCAGCTCGACCTTCAGGTTCGGGATCGCATAGGGCAGGTTGGTGGCGCCCTCCACGGAGGTCGGATCGATGCCGTTCTCGATCATCGCCGCAAAGGGCGAGTCGCCCGCGATCGATTGGCCTACGATGTGGTCATGGAGAGCGACGACATTGCCTTCCTTGTCGAGCCCCGCCTTGACTGCGTGCACATAGGCCGGCCGGTACCGCCCACCCCGCATGTCGTTCTCGCGGGTCCACTGCACCTTCACTGGCTTGCCGGGTCCCAGTGCACGCGCTGTGGAAACAGCTTCGATAATGAGATCTGCGTCCGAGACCGCTCGGCGGCCGAAGCTGCCGCCGGTCTTCATCACGTGCAGCCTCACCTTGTCCGGCGTGGTGCCGCCTACTTGAGCGGCAGCCGCCTGATAAAGGTCGGGCATCTGGTGTCCGCCCCAGACGTCGATGGTGCCGTCTTCGTTGATTCGGGCGGCCGCGTTGAGTGGCTCGATCGAAGCATGGACAAGATAGGGGAATTCGTAGTGCCCTTGGATGACTTTCTCAGCACTGGCCAACGCTGCGGGAGTGCTACCGTCGTCGCGCGCGGTGGCCGCGCCCGGATCGTCTGCTGCCTTAGTGTATTCGGCCATGATCTCGGCCGTGCCGCGCCTTTCGGCCTTCTCTTCGTTCCAGGTCACCTCCACGAGATCGCGGCCCTTGAGCGCCGTCCACATGTCCCTGCCGACCACGGCAATGCCGCGCGGCGTCTGGACGACATCGACAATGCCGTCGAGTGCCTTGGCCTTGGAGGCGTCGAAGCTCTCGATCTCAGCGCCGAACTTCGGCGGATGGATCATAACGGCCGTATTGAGTCTATCCATCTTGAGGTCGATCGTGTAGGTCTGCGCGCCATTGGTCTTGCCGGCGGAATCGTAGCGCTTGAGGCTGTCCGATCCGATCTGGGCCCACTTGTCGCGCGGCTTTAGCGGCACGTCGTCGGGAACCGGCATTCCCGCTGCGGCTTCAGCCAGGTCACCGAAGCGCGCCTGCATCCCTGAGGCGTGCGACACGACCCCGGAAGCGACTGTGATCTCGCCGGCTGGCACGTCCCACCGCTGCGCCGCGGCCGCAACCAGCATGGCCCGTGCGGCAGCACCCGCCTTGCGGTAGCGCTCCCACGACGAGCTCATCGACGTGGAGCCACCGGTTCCCTGCGCGGCCCCGCCCCAGGCGAGATTGCCGTAGAGCGCGGTATTGCCATATCCGCCGACCACGTGGACCTGCGCCCAGGCGCCGTCGAGCTCTTCCATAACCAAGGTGGCGATGCCGAAATAGGAGCCTTGTCCCATCTCGAACTGCGACGAGTGGATGACGATTCGGTTCTCCGGTGTGATCTCGACATAGGTCTGGAAGGGGTTCGCCTGGACCGTTGCAGGCGTCGTTTGTGCGTTGGCGGGCGCGGCCATCATTAGCCGGTAGCCCACGGCGAGGCCCGCGGTGGTGACGGCCGTGCCGAGGAGGAACTGGCGGCGCGTGGGCCCCACGGCATTTTGCTTCGGGAGAAACTGCAACATGCCTCAAGTCTCCAGCCGGTTGGCGGTCTCGTGGATGGCCGCGCGGATGCGATGATAGGTGGCGCAGCGGCAGAGATTGCCGCTCATCGCCGAATCAATATCATCGTCCGTCGGCTTCGGCGTCTCTGTCAGGAGGGCCACGGCCGACATGATCTGGCCAGACTGGCAATAGCCGCATTGAGGTACGTCGAACTCGGCCCACACGGCCTGGACCGTTTCGCCGATCTTGCCCGACACGCCCTCAATGGTGGTGATCGAGGCTCCTTCGATGTCGCCGACTGCGGTCTGGCACGAGCGCGTCGGCATGCCGTTAACGTGAACCGTGCAAGCGCCGCACTGGGCAAGGCCGCAACCGAATTTCGTTCCTGTGAGTCCGATGCCGTCACGGATCGCCCAGAGCAGCGGCATCTCTGGATCGACGTCGAGTGTTCGCGCCTCGCCATTGAGGGTAAAAGCGACCATGGCTTGCTCTCCTTGTCCTGAGCTGGCTATCTCGTTGCGCCTCCGCCCGGCTAGGAACCGGACTCTTCTTGCTGAGGCATAGCGACCACAGACTAGGATCGCGCAGCTCGAGCAACAAGCCGCTAGCTGGCAATCGCGAGATCGTGAAGTGGCTCGTGTCGAAAGGCTGGAGGCAACTGAATGTCATTTTTGGGCCGACCGGCCGGTCAGTTTCCGGCTCGATGACCTGGTTGGCAGTCATTCCGCTTCTAAGCCTAGACCCCAGACATGAACTGTAGCAGCATCATAAAAGACGACATCAAGCGGCGATTTTTCGTTGCGCTGCACCGCTAGCTCGTTCGCGTGGTTCATGATCCGCTGGTTATCCGCGGATGCTGGTTCACCATAGATGCCAACACAGAGCTTGCGAAACTTGCCACGCGCTATGCGGTTAAGGATGTGGTCGTCATTCGTAGCGAGCGAATGGCCGAAAATGAAGAAGCAATGGCTGGCGGTCTTCACATTCGCGGTGAACTGCTTGAAGCCTTGGTACAGGTAGGCATTGTGACGGATCTTCGCCTTCTTCTGGGCGCTGGTGGGCTGATGAAGGGCGGCTTAGGGTCATGATTTTCCGGTTCATCGCGCTGCAATGACCGATGAGTCACAGACGCTGCATTTCGCGCTAGACCGCAGCTGCGGTATTCTCGATCATACGCTCAGCCATCCTATTCGCACCTCGTTGCCGCCGTTCGCCGCACCTGTCGATCGGAGGCCTTCCAGCCTCGCGATAGCCGCGCTATGTGCCCTCCCCCTGTCCTTGCTCGTTTTCATGCGAAAACAATCAAACTGAGTGCTGCGGGGATAGCGAGGTCGATTTGGCCCACTTCAGAGCGAAGTCGGCCATAAGCCATTGATATAATTTTGGTGGGCCCTGAGGGTGCTTGGAAAGTCAGAAATATCAAAGGCTATTCGACAGTGGGACTGTGTTGCGTTACTATGCTCTCCGGTTTTTTCCGGTTGATTTGTCCCACCCTGATGCCGATTGCGGTCATTCGCCGCTGCCTTGGTCAATTCCCGATTCCACAAGCATCCGGTCCTGAGTGGGCAGACGGCCTTCCTAGTGGTAATTAGTCAGCGACACGTTGACGTTCTCGTCATGCGCGGGTGAAATCTACGTCCGACCATAAACGTCGTCGAAGCGCACGATATCATCCTCGCCGAGATAGTCGCCGCTCTGCACTTCAATGATCACAAGGTCGATTCTGCCAGGGTTTTCCAGCCGATGCGTATGGCCGCAAGGGATGTAGGTTGACTCGTTGGTCGCCAGGAACAGCTCCCGGTCGCCGTTGACTATTTTCGCAGACCCGCTGACCACCACCCAGTGCTCGGAGCGATGGTAGTGCATTTGCAGGCTCAAACGTCTACCGGGCTTCACCTCGATGCGTTTGATCTTGAAGCGCTCGCCTTCCTCTAGAACCGTATAGGTACCCCACGGCCGGTGTACGGTGCTAGGGACCAGATGAGCTTCATGTCCGGAAGCCTTGAGGCCCTCGAACAGCTTCTTGACGTCCTGAACGCGGTCGCGGGATGCGACAAGCAAAGCGTCCGGGGAATCGACGATCACCAGATCGCTGACACCGACCGTGCCGATGACGCGCTTGTCGGAGCTCACATAGCTGCCGGTCGTGTCGACCATATGCACATCGCCGCGTATCCTGTTCCCGCTTTCGTCGGGGGCGATCAAATCGGCCATTGCGTTCCAGGATCCGATGTCGTTCCAATCCATGTCGCAGGCAACCACGGCAAGTTTGTTCGTCTTCTCCATGACAGCGTGGTCGAGCGAGATTCGCGGGGCGGAGCCGAAATGCTCAGGCGCGAGTTCGATTTTGGCAAAGCCTTCGCCTTGACTGAAGCGGCCGTTCTCGTAGCTGTCGGAGACGGCCTGGATCACCGCGGGGCAATGCGATGCCATCTCGTCGAGCATGGTTTGTGCGCTAAAGCAGAAAATGCCGGCATTCCAGAAGAAGCGCTTGGACGCGACATAGGCTTTGGCTGTGTCCAGATCCGGTTTTTCAACGAAACGGACGACTTTCTCACCATCCGCTTCGATATAGCCGAATGCCGTGTCCGGTCTGGTTGGGGTGATGCCCAATGTGGCGATCCGCCCGAGCTTCGCATGTTCGATGGCCCGGCCCATGACGTCTAAAAATGCAGGCAGGTTTCCAACCATGTGATCGGCCGGGAAGACGCACAGAATTGCGTCAGTGCCTTGCGTTGCCCGGGCATGGATGGCGGCTGCCGCCACGGCGGCGGCCGTATCGCGGCCTTCAGGCTCGAGCAGAAAGGTGCGCGGCAGGACCACGGAATCCAGTTCGTCAAAGTCGTCCTTCGTAACGAAGAGGTGTTCGCCGGATATCACACCGACGAGTTCCACTACGCCCTCTATCGAAGCGGCGCGCAGCACAGTGTGCTGAATGAGAGAATGTCCATCGGCTACTTTGAGGAAAGGTTTGGGGTGCGATTGCCTCGAAGCGGGCCATAGCCGCGATCCGGCTCCACCGCTGATAATGACGGGAACCACTTTCATTAAACAACCTCGATTTCGTCTCTGGACGTCATTGCCCGCGCCCTTAGCGTCAGCGTCACGACCGCCGTCGCTCTGGGATGGTCTTGCGGCGCTCCGAGTAACAGCGAAGTTCTGGCGCGTTGCCGAACGGCCGCAGATAAATGATCTCGTAATTCTGTATTCGTGCCCTAAGGCCGTCGGTTTCATCGACGTCGGCAACAGTCCCGAATGGAGCCAAGAACTGCTGCAGTGTGTCCCGATCCTCGAGCCTGCGGATCAAGCTGAGCAGCTGCGGGACATTTAGCGTATGCCATGGCCCGCCTCTCGTGGATTGCGGTCGATGTCTCTATGCCTGTTCGTTGCATCTGCCGAATTGCCCAGGTAGCGGGTGTTAATCAAGATGAGAGATCCTTTGCCTGCCTTCTATCAAAATCAAACGACTTGGGTCCTTCAGATCGAACTCAATTACCCGCGGTACGAAAAGGCGTGCATATCGTGTAAAGGCGCTCGTCGGAGGAAACCGAATTACGGTGTCGCAGCGCCCGAGAAGATACATCTCAACGAGGGCGGAAATTCCGCCGTCAATCCCGAGTGCTGCAGTGTGCAAGGGGCCATCTTGATCGGATCGGAAACGCTTGGGGACGGTGAGAAGATCGGGAAACCTGCCCGACAGGTGATCCAGGATCTGCGCGCTGTCCGTGCACAAGAACAGCCGCACAGGCTTGGGGTGCGGTAACGCTTTAGCCTTATCAACCGCAGTGCACACTTGTCGAACGGCGAACTCCGGATCGGCCCAGTAGGGCGCATGGTCCATGATGTCTTCACCGTTACCATGTCGAACATGAACCCCGATGATGCTGTGCCCCTCAAAACATTCTTGGTAAATGGCATCTATGCGTGTTTGAATTTCAGACCGAGGCTTGACACTCTGGAAGACCTGCCGCTCGGCATCCTCATCGCAGCGCCACATCAAACAAGCGTCACACACTACTGTGTTCGCTTCGACATCGTGTTCGGCCTGAAAGAGCTCGCCCAACTCGTCGCGCTCTTGGAAAATCTGCTCATCTGGGCGGTAAAGGCAGTCGATCGCTGGCCTATTCCACCACTCCGGGAAGAATGGACCCGGGAAGGAAAAGTCGTTGATCCGGTCGTCGCAAATAGCCGGTACGCCAGCGATGTCATTGATCGGTTGGAAGAACACCGGAAAGGCATTTGTGAAGGGTTGGTCGAGATAGCAGGACCCGCGCCAGTCGACGGCTAGCGTTCGTCCCGACCGCTGAGCGTAGCGCCAAGCGGCCGCCAGCGACCACAGACAATCACCGAACCCCGTACGCCTCTGAGAGACGACGAACCGGCGCTTTACCAATCCACTGACCTGCATTTTCGGAAATCTCGTTTCAGAGACGAGGTTGCATCTGACTTGGGATCTCTTAATCGATACTAGTCGACCGTTACGCCGGGCGATTTGGTAGAGGCTGCGCCGTGGGGCAGAGAGCTCCCTCAGCACTGCCTATCCTTATCTCTGTGACGCTCGCAAATCTTGACGCCGGTACACTCGCTTCGGGTTTAAATTCAGCGTTCTCTAATGCGCCCGGCGACATGTGTAAAATTGATTGCGTGGATGTGGCCCATCCATGTGTTGGATACTAAGGCGTTCCTTGACGATGAGCCTCTGCTGACGTGGGGCCGCGCCTTGCTAAGCGAAACAGCCGGTCGAGGCAGTCCACAAAGTCCCTTTTTCAAGTCCAATTCTTAACTGCCTCAACCTAACATGGCATTTGCGGGGCGTTTCCTGAAGGACGGATGTGCAGGACCCGCCAGCCGTCGAATGTCAGGCGCAGGCCATCCACGTCATTTATGGCCATCATGGCGTCCGGTCCCATCGAAAGATGCGACACGGCGCCCTCTGACGCTTTCAAGTGCGCCAACATGGCGCAACTCCTGCCGGATAGCTTTCGATCCGGCTGGACTGAGCGACTGGCACGCGATGCTGTGCGACGACGGCCGAGAGAGGAATTTTGGCGTCTGCAACCATGTGGAGGATCGTTCCGACGGTTCTGCTGGTTCTGGGTGTCGGAGCCGACACCTGTGCGAACCCGCTTTCGTCCGTTTTCGAAAGGCCCTTGAGGTTCATGAGCCTGTTGTTCGCCGAGATCACCCGCCAGTTCAGCGATCCAGGTGAAGATCGGCACGCTTGTCGATGCGGCGATCATCGCCTCGGCCAGCGAAGACGATGAAGAGGGCCAGGGTCAAGCACAAGGGCCGACCAGCGTTTCATTGCTTCAAAGCCCATTTCGGTGCCTACGCCGATACGGCCCTTGTCGAGGAGATCGCCGTCACGGCGCCCACACCGAGGACGGCAACGCCGTTCCTGATGCTCTGCCCGACAATCCCGGCGAAGGGTTTGCCAACAGCGCCTACCGAGGCAATCATCTCGGCGACGCGGTGCGCGCCAAGGGTGGAAGGCCGCGCATCATCGCAACCGCTATGTGGGGGCGCGACGAGGCCGAAAGCTCGACGCCTGGAACCAACCGATCCACAGAATTTGTAGTCGGATCGAGAAGATCTTCGGTACCTGGAAACGAAGCCACGACCTTCGCCGGATGCGATGGCGAGGGCTGGCAAAGGCAGCCGTTCAAATCCGCCGCACTGCGAATCGCCTACAGTATGAAACACAGTTTGATGGTCGCTTCGTCCCCCATCGTTGAAGCCCAGCCACCCTTTTCCGGCTCGCCGCCCGAAATTCCTGGAGGTCAATACGTAATGCCCTACCCGCGCTTTTCGCCGCCGTCTCAGATGTGCGGTTCGCCCGAAGCCGCCCACTGACACGAACTTTGTCTTCGCGCGGAGCGAAACCTAGCACCCACGGTTGTGCCGCCGATGGTGCCGCGCTGCCCTGTCAAACAATCCATTTTATGGATGCACCTCATCCAAACAATCGATTTCACTGATCAAAACAATTTCCATTAGAAGACGCTGAAGCAGGCAAAGATTACCTGGTTAGCGCAAAGCAGCCCGCATGTGCGACTTAGGCAGGTTAGCGGCGAGACTCTGTTTTGCTATGCCTCGAAGCAGGAGCAGGTGTGCTCGCTGGCTGACACTGTCAATGACGAGCTCCGCACCGCATCTGTCGAAATCCTACCATAGGGTATGCGCCGGGCCGCAGTTTGCTGGCGGTGTGGCGAGCCAGATTCGAAACTTCAACTATAATAGAGCAGGAAGAAAATGGGCGAGAACAGGAAAGTTGCTCTGGTTACGGGCATAACGGGACAGGATGGTGCCTATCTTACCCGTCTTCTGCTGGAAAAAGGCTACATCGTTCATGGGATTAAGCGACGTTCCTCTTCCTTCAACACGGGTCGCATCGAAGACATCTACCAAGACCCGCACGATCCCGATCCGCGCCTAATTTTGCATTACGGTGACCTCACTGATGCGACCAATCTCATCCGAGTAGTTCAGGAATCCCAGCCAGACGAGATTTACAACTTGGCCGCTCAGAGCCATGTCCAGGTGTCGTTCGAAACGCCGGAATACACAGCAAACGCCGACGGTATCGGAACATTGCGACTTCTTGAGGCGATCCGCCTCCTCGGTCTGAAGGACAAGACCCGCTTCTATCAGGCCTCGACTTCAGAGCTCTACGGCCTCGTGCAATCCGTACCGCAGAACGAAACAACGCCCTTTTATCCGCGCAGCCCTTACGCCGCCGCCAAGCTCTACGCCTACTGGATAGTGGTCAACTATCGCGAGGGCTATGGTATCCACGCTTCCAACGGCATTCTCTTTAATCATGAAAGCCCACTGCGCGGCGAAACTTTTGTGACGCGCAAGATCACCCGCGCCGCCGCTGCTATCTACCTCGGCAAGCAGGACAAGCTTTATCTCGGCAATCTCGATGCTCAACGCGATTGGGGCCATGCGCGTGAGTACGTGCGTGGTATGTGGATGATGATGCAGCAGGATCAACCGGATGATTACGTGCTGGCGACGGGCAAGACGACCCCTGTCCGCCAATTCGTCGAATGGGTTTTCGAAGATGTCGGCGTCGAGCTCGAATGGCGTGGTGAGGGAGTCGACGAAAAGGGCTATGATGTCGAGACCGGCAGATGCCTGGTCCAAGTAGACCCTCGCTACTTCCGCCCCACGGAAGTCGATCTTCTCCTGGGCGACGCCACCAAGGCGAAGGAGAAGCTCGGCTGGGTGCATGAGACATCCGTGCGCGAGCTCGCCGCGGAAATGGTGCGGGAAGACCTCAAGGTCATGCAGACATCGGTAATAATGAAGGAAGCATAATGTACGATCTGAAGGGAAAAAGCCGTAGTGGGTCGCGGGCAACAAGGGTATGGTGGGTAGCGCTGTTGTACGCCGCCTCGCGTCTGAAGACTGCAAAGTTGTTGCCGCGGAAAGCGGTAGTTCCGTTACCGACCCATAACCAACCGGCAGTCTGTAGTTGATTGGTCCACAGCGGAACCTGCGGCGCGACAATGAAGCTGTGAGCGTTGCGTCAATTAAAATGAGAATGCTGGCGGGTTGGAACGCAGGCAGGGCGTAGCCCGACTGGAGTTGGACGGCCGGAGCACATCCACGAGCTGACGCCTGGGACCCGTTCTGGCTCTAGCCTCGTAACCGACCCGGGCGGCACGGCCAACCGCTCCCTGTCCGCCGGCGAGTCAGCTTAGGGGCGCTACTTGCTCGTTGGGACGAGACCAACGACCGCTTCCCACGTCGGCCGGACCTTCCATTGCCTCATCACGCAATCTGAAGTATGAACCCGCCAACCGACCGTGCGTCGTCAGTATCAGTGGGGGGCAAATTCGCCGGGAACAACTTTTATTCTGGAAACAACCGGCATGCTCATCTGCCGAAAGACGTCTGGCGGACTAAGCCCATTGAAAGTTGATAAGGCACATGGGCGCCACATCGCGCGGGATCAAGCTTCGAAGAAGGCGCGTAGCGCGGACTTCCGAACCGTTCAAAGTCATGAAGCAATCGAGGGCGCCGCGATTGCCCCGGAAAGATATTCCTTCGCGGTAGCTCGCAAGCGATCGGCGTGGTCATAGATTTCGTCGAGCGAGTCGATCTTAACCTTCTCTTCCTTCTCACAATCGAAAAGCCCAAGATATTTAACCGACCTGTTAAACCACAGCCGGGCCAAGGGCTTACGGTTGTTGTTGTCGACCAGGATCCCGCAATAGCTTTTCTGATCGCGCATGATCACCCTGGCTGGCTTTAAAAGGTCCCGGACGATTGCCCGCACAACCATGAAGCCCTCTCGCTCGTCCTCAGTGGTCACAACCTCTTCTTCGGCGCCAAGTCCGTCGGCGCCAATTTCTGAAACCTCAGTCTCGGCCAACGCTGTGGAAAGACGTGACTGAACGGATTCTCGAACGATCTCGCGAAAAGCCGCTTTGACCATGGGTGTGAATTGCTCCTTCACCTGGGCGGTGAACCGTCCTTGGTAAAGGCCGCCAGTCACCATCCGCACAAAATCCTCTGGTGGATTCTCCATCACGCTTCCAATTTCTTTCTTGATCGCCGATGTATATTTCAAGCGGTGAGCGGATTGCAGAATCCCATCCACATTGAAATCCGCTTTCGCGAATTTCTTCAACTCGGAGATCAATTGCCCCTGTAGGTCCGAAAGATCGAACGTGAGGAACGGTCTGTCATCGAGCTTGTTTGGTGCAACTAAGTCCGTATGAAAATGGAACGCGCGACCGTTCGTCAAAATGGCGAATTTTGCGTTAGTGACGGAAAAATACCTGTATAACTGCGCGAGATGTACTCGATCAAGAACTGTGGTTATCGGTTTGCATTCAACAAGAATCCTGATTTCCCCGTCAATTTTTATGGCGTAGTCAACTTTCTCGCCCTTCTTCCCCACTGCGTCGGCACAAAATTCAGGGATGACCTCGTCAGGATTGAAAACGTCGTAATCTAACGCTGAGAGAAAGGGCAGTACTATCGCTGTCTTTAAGGCCTCCTCTGTAAGCATTGCGCTCGAATGCGTCTTGATGCGATCAGCAAGAACGCGAAGTTTTTCTTCAACACTCATGAGCCCCTCCCCCAAATTGAGATAGGTAAGATCGTGCAAAAATTCCGTTTGCGCAAGTCAATGTAATCTGGCCTCTTAGAAAGAGGCGAATGCCACATCGCGCATACAAGGGCGCTCAACGATTTGCGATGGCCGGTTTGACGTGCACGGTCCCATATCGACATGCTGAGGAGGCTACCCGGCTCGTCAAGACGGAATGCCGTGCGACCAACCGATGTGTTCAAAATGGCTGTGAGGTCGAGCACGCAGCGCGGAACCCGGCGACGTATGCCCGAGCCCTACACGACTGACCCATCCGACTGGGTACAAAGCCTCTCAGGGGCTCTTAGGTCTTAATATTCTTGTGAAATGAGACGCTGTACTGTGGGCCTCAAGCTAAGCTTCATGTGAAAACCCGCGTGCGGGCCATTGTTTTCGTTTGATTGGACCCTTCGTTACCCTTAAACTTTGACGTATGAAGTACGTAAAACACAACATACGTCGGCCACCTGACCCTGCCGGTATCTTACAGCTCTGGATCAGGCTGTTGCAAAGGGAGCACTTGGGAAACCTGTTTCTTTCGATCTATTTCTTGAAATCCTTTGGGAATGTGGTTCGATCCACGAACAAGCGTATGTCGACCATCTGAAGGCCTCCGGTTTCTCCGGTCAGGGTCGGTCACAAGCTGACCATTGAGCACAATCAGCATAGTGACTCGCACGGAAGGCCATCGCTGTCGCGGTCCAGCTTCCCGCCCCAGGAGCAGTTGTTCAAATACCAATTTGCCTCGTCACATGAACTGATCTGAGGGCATGTTCGGCGGGGTTGGCAGGACCAACTTTGCGCAAGAGCATGCGGGCTGACCAGGCCTAGTGGTGGCTTGCTGGGCGAATGTTCGGCCTCCCGGTGGTTAGTGCGCCAGTCCCAAGGCGCTTGAAAAACTCCGATCCAGATGCCGCGCTTTGAAGCCTTTGCCGCAGCCTGTTGCGAGGCATAGGCTCCACTGCTGTATTTCGGCCAATCGAGCGCATGACCGTTCTCGACCAACCAGCCAGCAACGCTAACCGCGTCCACACGAGTACAGCTGCCAACGTAACGGCCATATCGATCCCAACTGACGAACTGGCAGCGGGTCGGCCTTGATTTCGAAAGAAACTCGCGGAGGGCCGCTGCTGCCTTTGCACCGCAGTGGTAGCGAAAGCCCTTTGCATCGTCGCATAGTTGGCTGCTTTCGGGAGCGTCAATGCCGTTGAGGCGAACGCGCTGCCCATGAATTTCAATCGTGTCGCCATCAATGACCAATGCGACTCCCTCGAGCGGGCCCGGGTCGTCCAGAGACCGAAGGATTTGGAGTTTTCCCAAATCGGAACGGCCCACATTGATATAGCCGACCGCCACGAGAGCCGCTAAACATGTCGCAATCCAAATGGACGCTCGGAGAGGTCCTAGCCGTCCAGATTCTGCGGATTGCCTGCCGACGCGAGTGATCTTCCCCATCACATCAACCGCCGGTTGGGCTCACGCCCCACATATTCCCTGGCTGGCGGCCAGCCAAAGTCCCGATGATCACGACCCCCTTCATTGCCTAAGCCCTCCCAAAGCG
Organism: Mesorhizobium sp. M1295; assembly: GCF_040318135.1. Lineage (NCBI taxonomy): Bacteria > Pseudomonadati > Pseudomonadota > Alphaproteobacteria > Hyphomicrobiales > Phyllobacteriaceae > Mesorhizobium > Mesorhizobium sp. M1295. The sequence goes on along the minus strand of NZ_JAMYLU010000013.1, from coordinate 33,856 downwards.
CAGATAACATCGCGCAATGTTAATGTGCGCGCAAGGGGAAGCAAATGAGGCCGTGAAATTGCCCGGATGGTAAAAAAATCGTGCGAGCTGGCGGTCTCGATTTTTGGTCTTTTACTTCGACATCGACAGGAAGTTCGCTGCGAAAACTACTCAGTGGCCGCCGTTTTTGCGTACGTGGTTGGCGGCCGATCGATATTTAAGTCGTCGTGGAAATCTGTAATATTAGCGATGTGACAGATTGCCTAGACAGGCTCCCTACGCCCGGGTAGCACCGTGAACTAATTCCATCCTCCGGAGAATGGCGGCGCCTCGTGAAATTGGCGCGCCTTGACGTTGCCACTCTTTTACTTTTACTCGGTATTCCAACGAAAAGCGGGTAACTAGGGGCGGGACGCATTTTGGTAAGCAGGGCATTATCGGGTCTGTTGGAAAGCGCGCGACGGCCGCCTCACGATAAAGTCGCCTCGATTGAGACTTTTCCTGATCTAGATGCAAACCGTATCGCAAGAGAGATGCGGCTCGAAGATCTCGGTCAAGAACGAGGCGAAAGGAACGAGCCACCTTCCATTTCCACGTCCCTTGACGACATTGAAGCCGCGATCATCGAACGCGTCGAAATGGAAAAAAAACAGTCTCACGGTGCGCTTGAAGACGAGCTTCGCACCTATTCCGAACGCCTCTCCTCACTGGATTTTGAGGGTAAGTTCGCCGCCATTCGCCATGCCGCTCCTGCATGCGTTGGCGAGTTCAAGGCCGAAGTTGCGAAAGGGCTGGATGACCTACACAGCCTACGAGACAATTTCCGAGAGGCTCACAACGAGCGTGACGAATTCCGCCGCACGCATAACCTGTCGCGTAGCGCACGGGTTCAGGGCCGCGCGAGCACGCTTTTTAAGATCGCTATCCTCGTCTGCATCTTTGTATTCGAGACCATTCTGAATGGACAGTTTTTGGCCGTCGGCAATGAAAGTGGCTTGTTAGGGGGTATTGCCCTAGCTTTCTCCTTCGCATTTGTGAATATCACTTGCGCCTTGATTCTTGCGCTATTTGGCGTGGTTCAACTCAATCACCGCTCTTTGCTTCGCAAACTCATAGGTTTCGTGAGCCTGGCATTCTACATCGCGGTCGCGCTAGGATTGAATCTTGCCCTGGCACACTACCGTGATGTGTCAGCAATATTGGCCGAGAACCCGGGTCGGCTCGTCATGGAGCGCATGCGGCACACACCCTTGCAATTGGACGATGTAAACTCGTGGGTGTTTTTGGTAATCGGCACATTATTCTCGCTCATCGCGTTTATCGATGGGCTGTTTTTGTCAGACCCTTATCCCGGCTTCGCTGCTACGCAGAAGCGGCTTGAGGAGCGCCGGGCAGCCTATTCCAGGGGGCGGCGGGCGCTTATCGACAGACTTAGCGACATTAGAGATGATTACCGCGATGAGATGGAGGAATTGAACCGTGACCTCTCCGTCCGGCGCGGAGAGCATGATGCGATCCTTACCAATCGCGCACGCTTCATCCAGCTATTTGCAGAACACCAAAATCAGTTGGAACGGACTGCAACCCTGCTCCTGTCTACCTACAGGGAGGCAAACAAGGCAGCACGTAGTACCAAGCCGCCCAAGCGCTTCTCTGCCCCATACAAGCTTCAACGAATACCGGTCGTTGCAAGCATGGCAGGCGAATGGAGAGGCGAAGAACTGCGTGATCGAATTCTTGCGACACAGGACGTGCTGACCGAGCAGGTCGGTGCCATTCACCGAGAATTCGAGAACGCCGTCGATCGCTACCGCCAGCTCGATGAACTCGTTCCGGAACAAAGGGCTTCAGATGTCGCGCCGTCAGCGTAGTAGGCGGCGCCCCGGTGACGCTTCCGAAATCGGAAAGATTATTACCGCCGCGGCGATTCTCCTGGTTTGTGTCGCGATTGCCGTTTTCCTGGGCTACTCGTATCTAAGTCGGCCAGCACGAGTAGCCCTTTCACAGGAATCGCTTTGTCCGGAAGATGGGCCACATTCCAAGATGATCGTGCTTCTCGATCGATCCGACAATCTTCCCGACATCACCAAAAGCGAAATAAAGACCTACCTTCTGGACATTGCTGACACGACCCCGAAATACGGCCTATTGGAGCTCCGTCTGCTTGACCCAAACATTGCGGGTGGCGCCGTTGTGTTTAGCAGGTGCAATCCTGGCGATGGCTCTGATCTGAGTGCTTTCGATTCCAATCCCAAACTAGCCAAAAACCATTGGAAGCAAGCTTTTCAGGACCCCCTCGAGGCCGCCCTTAAAAACCTGGCGGGGTCCCCGTCTGATACCTCACCCATCATGGAAACGATCCAGCGTATTGCCGTGGATCAATTTTCCGGCCGCAAAGCGGAGGAGATGCCGAAAAACCTCACGGTCATCTCCGATATGATCGAGCATGTGTCAGACTATTCACAGTACAGAGGCAACTTAGCGTTCGAGGAATTTGCGCGCACGCCTGCCTATCGGCGCTTGCGAACGGATCTTCATGGCGCAGCGGTGACGGTCAAATACCTGGTTCGTCTGAACACTAAGATCGACAGCGCGAAGCACATTCAGTTCTGGCGCGATTGGATTGCAGAAAGCCATGGCTCGCGGCTTGATGCCGACAAGCTTCAGGGAGCTGGATAATGGCGCGCGAAGCTGAAGAACGGGCCGGCGATGCCTGGTACACCGCAGGCATATTCTCCCTTTTTGTCCTTTTTGGTTGCGGCTTTATCATCGCTGCCAAACTGGACCGCTATTCGGCTCTCGTAGTCACCGCGACCCCGGTTGTCGTTATGCTGGTTTACGCAGTCGTGGTAAAAGCCATCCGGTTCTTGCGAATTCGCGACGATCAAGCCGGCGACAATCTTTACTACATGGGTTTTCTTTTCACGCTGACGAGCCTCGGCGTATCCCTCTATCAATTCTCGGCGGATGGTGCCGCAGAAGAGATCGTCCGCAATTTTGGCGTGGCAATCGGCTCAACCATCGCAGGCGTCGCGCTTCGAGTGATCTTCAATCAGATGCGTCGCGATCCTGTTGAAGTCGAACACGCGGCGCGTCTGGAGTTGTCCGAAGCTGCGCGCAAAGTCCGCCGCGAGTTGGACAAGACGGTGGTGGAACTCAGCCATTTTCGTCGCTCATCGCACCAGGCGATTTCGGAAGGGTTTGAAGAAGTCCGACGCGGCATGCAGGAAGTTTCCGGCCGAATTCTCGGCAACTTCGAAGATATGACGTCTCAGGCCCGTAAGCCCTTTGAAGCGGCTTCGGAAAGCTCGAGCATTGCATTGACGTCACTTGCCCGAACCATAACTGAAAGTCTGGAGACTGCGGCAAATCATCTTGCCGATGAGAACAAGAAGCTTGCCAGTGCTGCGACACGCATCGTCAGTCAATTCGAGGCGACGACCGATAAGCTGGCGGCGATGCAAACTCCGGACAACATCATCGAAATCAAAATCGAGCCGCTCGTTAGTTCATTGTCCAAGGCGGTCGAAGAATTTGGCGTTCTCGTTCGAAGCCACGCTGACGCCGGTTCCCAAGTTGTTGCCGAGAGCCGCTCCACAGCAATGGAAATTCGATCGAACAGCCATGCCATTCGTGAGCTTGCTACGGCCATCTCATCGTCGTTGACAACGATCCAAAGCAGCGTCCGTTCGATCGAAGTCCACGAAGAGCGCTTCCAGCCAATCACGGAGGCTATCAACTCAGCGAGCAAAAATCAGACCGAGGACCGGGCTCTTATTCACGTCATTGGCAGTCGACTGGAGGCCCTTTTCCGACTGCTAAGTCAACGCCAGCCGCCATTGACAACCGAGCCGAAAGAGTAGCACGAATGCAAGGTCGCGCGGCGATCGCAGATGACATGGCCGCGTACCGTCGGGGCGTTGTCCTCGGACTGACCATGGCAGAGATCATGCTCCTTTTGGTCTTCTGCCTGCTCATAGCGACCTCGGTTGTGTTTACACGCTACAAGGCCCAGAACCTCGACCTTCAAAGCAAGCTCACGGCACTCAACACGCAGGTGTCCGAGCTTGAGAATGAGCAAAAAACGCTTAGAGAGTTACTCGACCAGCTTCGTGCAAACAGTGGCCTCCCCGAGAAAATTGCCGACAACTGGGAGAATCTTTCAACGGATCTTAGGTTCGCCAAACAAATCGACCAGGCAGGCCTGCCTCGCGACGGGTTGCTAAAGCAAGCTGCCGAACTCAAGGAATTACTGCCCTCCCTTTCCTCTGGCGTAACAGCTGAGAAGATCTTTGCTTCCCTCCAAGAAGTCGAAACGCTGGAAAAAGCAAAAGCCTCCCAAAAGCTCAGCGCTGTCTCCATTGAGGAACTCATCCGCCTCGCCAAGGCCGCTCAGGATCGTGAACAATCAAGCACTGGCGAGCACGATTGGCCGCCTATTATCCCCTTGAGCGAAGCGGACGGTTACAGCTTTGCTGTGGGCAAAGCGGATCTGACGCCGGACTTTGAGCGACGCAAATTGGCACTTGTCGATCAAGTTGCAGACCTGATCTCACGATATAAAGTTGATGTGATCGAAGTCGTGGGGCACACGGACGAGCAGCCGATGGGTGCGAATCGTTCCAATCTTGATGACGACCTAATCGCTGCATTAACCGGAAAGGTTCCGATCGGCCTACTCACCCCGGCCGACAATGCTGGTCTCGGCATGGCCCGTGCCGTATCAGTCTCAAGCGTTCTCCTAGCCGATCCCCGCTTGAAGGGCATCAAGATTGTCCCATTCTCGGCCGGTCAGTTGGTGCTTCCCGGCGACAACCTTTCTAACGGCAGCGCAAAGGGTGACGTAAAAGAGCGGCGGCGCATCGAAATCCGCATGCGGCGTTCTGCACCGATTGGCCCATAGGTGAACGAGATTCGCAACGCCGCCTGCGCAATCGGTGCTGCGCGCTCGTCGAGCGGGCAAGTTTTCTTAATGCGACGCCGTTTCTCGCTTGAGCCTTATAGAAATGGCAGGCTTCCCTTTCCAACGTCCGGACGATTGCCGGAATGACCGTGCGGGATGACGCGAGGTCTACCCGACGTCTTTCGGGATGGTAGCGTAGCTTCGACCTGCTATGCCAACTGCGCCCAAATAAGCCGTGAGCAACCAGCTGGTCGCGTGGGAATGCGAGCTGAATGGCAGCTGCCCAGATTCGGTAATGCTGGTAATTACACTGGCACGGAGGGACGGTTCGATCTGTACTTCAATTGATGCGGTGAGAGCGTGGAGTATAACATGACGGCGTTAGCTGCAGTGGGATTGGCGGGCCGCGAGAGTTCATTCCTACTACTCGCGAGGAATGGGTTTCTTGGGTTGCGGATCGTGTCGCCGAAACCGACACGGTTTGTCGTAGGCAAGTTGCTTCAATGCAATCGCCTGTCTGACGGTGAGGTTTTGCGTAAAAGCGTCCCACTCAAACTCACTGGTCACTGTTGCTTACTCTGATACTGATTGATGTCGCGATTTCTCGGACTTGCCCGCATCCGGGAACCTTCCTTTCTGGCCTTGGCAAACGCTCGATCGCTCTCCAGGAACTCCGCCAGCATGAACGGGATCAGTTCCGCTACCGATTCGGACTCGCCATAGGTCTGACGATAAAGCGCCGCATAGTCCTTCAGTGCTTGGTTCAGGTCTGCACTTACGCTTATGGTGATCTTCGAAGGTGTCCGATCCGGAAGTTTGCCGAGTTTCAGATTGGTCATGATGACTCCAGTCAATTCCGGTACGGCCGTAGCACAAGATCCTTGTGCACGATGACGCGCAGTGGCCAACCAGGGCGGACGGTGATCGTGGGCTGAATATTGAGGTTCTTCTCGGTGATGCGCTGGCCAGCTTGACTGACGTTCTGCTGAGCGGATTCGCGGATTGCTTTGACCAGGTCGCTTTCGTCTTCCCCGAGGCTCAGCTCCGTGCCGACCCCCAGCAACGTGGCTAGCCCAACGCCTTTGATCAGGTGCCAGGTGTGGAAATCCACCTTGTCCTCAAGCCCGCCATAGCCGGCGGTGTCTGTTGCCGGCAGATTGTCGATTTCGATCGAAGAGCCGTCGGGCAGCAGTATCCGTTGCCAGACCAGCAGCGCGCGCCTTTGTCCAAAGGCAACAACGCTGTCATAGGTGCCAATCAGGCGAGAGCCTTGCGGAATGAGCAAGGTGCTGCCGGTGACTGTGTCGTGCACATTCTCGGTGACCTGTGCGACGACGAGGCCGGGCAAGTCGGAATTGATGCCAGTGATCAGGCTCGCTGCGATGACGCTGCCGGCCATCAGCTGATACGGCGAAGCCGGCGTCTGCAGTGCATGCAGATTGTAGATTCCACTTGTGTTCCGCTGGCTGACAAAATCGAGCTTGCGCTGTTGATTGTTTTGGTCGCCCTCGGCCGGTGCTACGGAAGCTGAATCGCGTGCGGCATCGGATTGTGGAGCCGTTGCCTCAAAGGGTGGACGCCCGCCCTGCCCGTTGCCGGCGGCATCCGCTTGCCGGGGTCGATTTTCGATCCGGAAGAAGACTTGCGATTCGCGCGCCTCGACCGCCTGCTGTGCAAGGCGCTGCTCCTCCGCCGAAACCTCCTGGCCCGGCGCGATGCCCAGCTGGCGTTGGTGCTCAAGGATGGGGCGGCCGAGGTCGCCGGGCAGCGGTGGTCCAAGCACCGGAGGCTTGGGCTTGATCCCGGAATAGTCCTTAGGCAGCCTTTCAAGTGCCTCCGCGGTTGGCTTCCGCTCAGTGTCGTAAAGCTCTTCGGCCTGCTCTTTGATGCGCAGCGCCGGTCCCTGCAGCGCCATCATGGTGACGCCTAGAACGGTGCCGGAACCAACAGCTGCAATGGCGACAATAATGCCGCGCTTGAAGCGCACAGCGCGGCGAGGCGAGGCCCGCAGCTGCAGCTGTTCAGGATCGAGTTTCGGTGGAGCATCGGAGCGTGAAGTATCCGTCATGGGCCGTCCCTCACCTGCTGGAACGCGAAAAGAGCAATATCCGCCGCGGCGCTTGCCTGCCGTCGGTCCTCGTGATGCGCACCACCTGCTGCTGCTTGGCGCCGAGGCGCAGTTCGGCCGCGGCGAAGAGGCGATCGACGATGTAATAGTTGCCCCGTATGCGGTAGTTGACGAGCTGGTTGTCCCCGTCAGCACCGACGATGAAGAGCGGCGGGGCCTCGCCCTGATCGATGCGGCGCGGGAACTCGATGTAGACCTTGCTGCCATCATCGAAGGCGCGCGTCGGCCTCCAGGGCGGCATGTCGCCGGTAATCGAATAGCGGAAGCGAATATTTTCGAGAGCCACATTCGACGCCACTGGCATAGCAGCCTCGGCCTCCGCATTGCGCCGGCGTAGCGCGATGATCTGGTCCTCGCTGTAGGTCCAGGAGATTGCCGCCATGGCGGTCTTATCCGTGCTTTGAAGCTGCAGGTGATAGCTTCGCCGGTCCGTGGTGATCACCAGATTGGTGGCAAGTCCTGGCGCGAAGGGCTTCACCAGCACATGGGTGCGCTGGTCATCGCCGGAGCCACTGACGGTGTCGCCAATTACCCAGCGCACTGTATCGCCGGCCGACACGGATTGGAGTTTCTCGCCTGACTGCAGAGCGATATCGCTGACGCGCTCCGGTGCGGCATAGAGCTGGTAGAGCGCGCCTTCGGCAAAAGGGTAAACCTGCACCGCATTCACATAGCCATATTTGGTGGGTTGCTGCGTCGCCGCCTTGTTGGCATCGGCGACACGTTCTTCAGGCGAGCGCTTGTCCTCAGCAGCCTTGCCCGGCTCGGGCTGCAACTGGCCGGGCAGCGGCAGCGGTTTCGGCACTTCCACGACCTTGACGGGCTTCTCCGGCGCCTTCTCGATTGCCGCCGGTTGGAACTTGGCAGCATCATAGGAAATCTGAGGTGGCGGCACCGGCTTCGAGGCACAGGCGGAGATGACCGCAGCCGACGTCGACAGGACCAGCGCAGTGCGGAGCGACGAGAGTCTATTTATCATTGGCGGACTCCTTTGGGGGAACGGAAGTCTGCGCGGCACTGTCGAGCTCGCGCGACCAGTCGATGGCATTGATGAAGACGCCGAGCGGGTTTTTGCGCAGCTGATCGGTATTGTTCGGCGGCCGGATCACAATGGTGAGGATCCCGGTCCAACGCGTTGTGCTGGCGAGGCTGCCGCGCTCAAAGACCTGCTCGGTCCATTTGACTTGAAAGGAGCTGTCGGACGCTCGAACCACGCTCGTCACCTGCACCGAGACGCTGCGCGTGCCGATCTTGCCGAACGGGTCATTGGCCTTAGCGTACTCATTGAGAAAGAGGGCTGCACGGTCGGTGGCGAAGTCGTAGGCCGAGAGCCAATTCTGCCGCACCAGCACCGCATCGGTGGAGACGGAGCGGACATTCTGGATGAAATGGCCGAGATGCCAGGCAATCTGGGCATCGTCGGGCTCGTAGGTTTGGATTGCCGGCGCGACAGCCCGTGTTTCACCGAAGCGGTCGACCTCGACAACATAAGGCACGACGCGGCCCTGCATCGACTGCCACAAGAGTCCACCAGAGAGCCCGATGGCCAGAGCGAGGCAGCCAAAGGCCATGAGGCGCCAGTTCCTTGCCTGCACGCGCGCAGTGCCGATGCGCTCGTCCCAAAGTTGGGCCGCCTTCTGGTATGGTGTGACGGGGTGGGGCGTCTTCCCGTAACGCTGAACAGGTCGCTTGAAGAGCATCTAGTCTTCCTTATCGTTGAGAGAGGGGTTGGCCCCGCTTCCACCCCGATCGCCATCGCGGACGGCCTGCGTGGCGGCGTGGCGATGGGCGCGCGCGGTCTGTTCGGAACGCAAGCGCCTCGCCCACGCCGGCGCGGCATTGGCACCTGACGCGGCAGGGTTTCCGGTCATTGATGCGGTCGGCGTGCCGCCCGTCGCGGTCCAGGCGGCATCGCGGCCGGCATCGGCGCTGCGCCGGAATGGTTCTGTTGCAGATCGCATTCCCCGCATCGCGGCGCCGCCAGCTGCGCCGGCAACGCCCTGCAGTCCAGCAGCTACGCCGGAGAGGCCGGACTCGGGCGATGTTGCATGCCCCATCTGCCAAGCTGTGGAAGCAGCCGATCCCATGGCCGTGCCGGCTCGAACGGCGGCGAGACCGCCGCCGGTTGCCATGCGCGCGCCGGCAAGCGCCGCACCTCCGGCAACGAGCGTTGATCCGGCGGCCGCCGCGGTGGTTCCGAGTGCGGCTCCCGCGCCAAGCTGCGGCGCGCCCGAGACAAGACCCGAGGCAATTCCCGGCCCGAAAATGCCGAGCCCAAGCAGCGCCAACGCGCCCAGTACCTGTGACATGGCCGCGGCCAAATCCGGCTCCTTGCCTTGCAGCGCGGAAGCGAACTCGCCGAAGAGCGTGGAGCCGATGCCGACGATGACAGCAAGCACCATCACCTTAATGCCCGACGAGATGACGTTGCCGAGCACGCGCTCGGCCAGAAACGCCGAGCGGTTCCAGAGCGCGAAGGGCACCAGAACAAAACCGGCCAATGTGGTGAGTTTGAACTCCAGGATAGTGATGAAGAGCTGAATTGAAAGAATGAAGAAGGCGATGAGGACCAGAAACCAGGCGAGAAGCAGCACGAAGATGGTCAGCGCGTTGCCAAAGATCTCGGGGAAGCCGACTAGCTGGCTCGCTTGATTGAGCAGCGGCCAGGCGCCCTCGAAGCCGGCCGCGGCAATGCGGCCTGGCCGCAGGAGACTGTCGGCGGACAGATTGCCGGCCGATGCGTTGATGCCGAGCCCGGCAAAGGAATGGTAGATGATGTCGGCGAGGTTCTTAAAATTGTTCAGGATGAAGGCGAAGGCGCCGACATAGAGCACTTTTCGGACAAGCCGGCCAAGAACATTGGGCTCGCCGCCGAACGCCCAGACCAGGCCTGCCAGCGTGATGTCGATGCCGATCAGGATGGTGGTGAGAAAGGCGACGTCGCCCGAAAGCAGACCGAACCCGCTATCAATATAGCGGGTAAAAGTCTCCATGAAGCGATCAATGACGCCGAGGTCGTTCATGTCGCCGCCTTCCTCGTTGTCTTGAAGAACTGCTGATCAGTTGCCGGGATAGGCCGTACCGGTGCCCAGGAAACGCTTCGTCGTCTCGCGGGCGGCTTCCTCGGACTGCGCCTTGCGGGCAGCATCTTCGGCTTCAGCCCGGAACTGGGTCGCGAGCAGCGTCTGGATCTGGATCTGCTGCTTGGTCGAAAGCGCGATCAGCTGATTGGTGGCCTGGCTTGCCTCAAGGGCACCTGCCGCGCCCTGACTGCGGTTGACGAGATCGGTAAGCAGGTCGCCGTCGGCCCGCACGTTCTCCACGATCTGCGACTGCGCGCTCATGGTTTGGCGGAACGCCTGCATGGCGTTTTGCCAGCGCTCGCGCGCGGCGCTCGCCACATCGCTGACCTTGATTGTGGCGTCGTAGCTTTCCGGATATTGCAAACGCCACTGGTTCTGAAGCTTGTCGAGATCGAAGCTCAGGCCGCTGGCCTGGGTCATCAGGCCGTCAATCCGTTGGAGCGAACCTGTGAGCTGGCCGACGGAAGAAAAATCCAGGCGCTGAAGGTTGCGCGCCATGTTCTGCAGCATCGTCGCCTGGTTCTGAAGCGACTGGATCTGGTTGTTTATCTGCTCCAGGGAACGTGCCGCTGTCAGCACGTTCTGCGCATAATTCGACGGATCGAACACGATTAGGGCGTGGGCCGGCTGGACGTAGTCGGCCATCGGTTTTGCGATTAGGGAAACGGTGATCAGGCTGGTGAGAAGGCGGCGCCGCATCATGACGATTGCTCCTTGTCTGGTTGAGGGAATTGCTGGAGAAGCTCGGCAGCCCAATCGAGGCCGCGCGCACTCAGGAACCGGGAGGCAAAGCTGTCCTGCCCGTGCTCTGACAGGACGCTGTCGATCAAAGCTTGCGTGGCCGGATCAGAGGCGCCGCAGAGCGCAAGAGCGATCGGGCCGAGCCCGAGCTCGAAGAGGCGGTTGCCGCGGCGCGACTGCACATAATACTGGCGCTTCGATGTGGCACGGGCGACCAATTCGATCTGCCGCTCGTTCAGACCAAATCGCTCATAAGCCACCCGCGCCTGCGGTTCCACGGCACGGTCATTGGGGAGAAAAATGCGCTGTGGGCAGCTCTCGATGATCGCCGGCGCGATGGAAGAGCCAGCGATGTCGGCAAGCGACTGCGTGGCAAAGATCACCGACACGTTCTTCTTTCGCAGCACCTTCAGCCATTCACGGATCCGGGCGGCAAAGAGAGGGTTGTCGAGATAGACCCACGCCTCGTCGAGCATCAGCAGCGTCGGCCGTCCGTCGAACCGCTCCTCGAGACGATGGAACAGATAGGTGAGCACCGGGAGCACAGCGCCTTGGCTGTGCATCAGCTCTTCGGTCTCGAAACACTGCACATCCGACAAAGCCAGCCGATCTTCATCGGCATCGAGCAGCCGGCCGAAGGGACCGTCGAGCGTGTAGGGCATCAACGCGGCCTTGAGCCCATTGGACTGAAGCAGAACCGACAGGCCCGTCAGCGTGCGTTCCTGCACCGGCGCAGTGGCAAGGCTGATGAGTGCCGACCAGATCGCCTCCTTTACCTCCGGCGTAACGCTGACATTCTCATGGGCAACGAGGCCGGCGATCCATTCCGCCGCCCAGCTGCGAGTAGCCTGGTCGCCGATATTGCTCAGTGGCTGGAAGGCAAGCGCACCATCCGCGCCCAGCGCGTGGTGTTCTCCGCCCATGGCCAGTGTTGCCGCACGAGCCGAATTGCCCTTGTCGAAGACATAGACCTGCGCCCCGGCATAGCGTCGAAACTGCAGAGCGACTAGCGCAAGCAGAACCGACTTGCCAGCACCGGTCGGCCCAACGACCAGCATGTGGCCGACATCGCCAACGTGGGTGGAAAGCCGAAACGGTGTCGACCCGTTGGTCTCTGCGAAGAGAAGCGGCGGGGATTCGGTCCCAGTCACGTTGGCGAGATGCTCGTTATCCACCGGACCGGCCCACGCCGACGACAGCGGCATGACATGGGCAAGATTCAGCGTGTGAACGAGCGGCTGGCGAACGTTAGCGTAGACATGACCGGGCAACGAGCCGAGCCACGCCTCGACCGCATTGATGCTTTCACGGATCGTGGTGAAGCCGAGCCCATTGACTATGCGCTCAACCGCTCGGAGCTTTTCCGCGGCGGCCTGTCGGTCCTGGTCCCATACCGTCACCGTTGTGGTGAGATAGCCGAAGCCGACGTGATCGCCGCCCAATGCCTGAAGGGCGGCATCCGCATCGAGCGCCTTGTTGTCGGCGTCACTATCGACGAGAGGGACGGGTTCGTTGGTCACGACCTCGCGCAGGATGGCTGCGACCGATTTGCGCTTGGCAAACCACTGACGGCGCAACCGGGTCAGTGTCTTTGTGGCTTCCGTCTTGTCGAGCGGGATGAAGCGCGTCATCCAGCGGTAGGCGAAATCCTGATGGTTGAGCGCGTCGAGGATCCCTGGCCGGGTGACGTTCGGGAAACCAAGGATGGTGAGGGTGCACAGATGCTGCTCACCCAGGATCGGCTCCAGGCCGCCGGTAAGCGGCGCGTCAACCAGAACACCGTCGAGATACATTGGCGTTTCCGGCATGGCGACCGGATGGCGGTAGGTCGAGATTGTGCCGTGCAGATAGGTTAGCGTCTCGGCATCATCGAGGGCGCGCACTTCCGGCATGAACCCGGACAGCAAATCGAGGACGCGGTCGGTCTCGTCGCGAAACCACGCCAGCTCCTGGCGCCAGTCTCTAGCCCCTCCCGAGTGATGCGAGTCGACCAGTGCGCTTTCCGCCCGCGCCTGGCCATCTGGCGCCGGCATGAAGACCAAGGTCAGATGATAGCGACTCTCGAAGTGCGCGACCTTGCCCTCGAAGGCCGCGCGCCTTTCCTCATCGACCAGCCATGAGGCAGCATCGGGAAAAGCCGAGCTCGGATAGCCCAGCGCTTCAACGCGCTCGGCCTCGAAAAACAACCCCCATCCGGAGCCCAACCTTCGTAGCGCATTGTTGGCTCGTGCGCAGATGCCGACCAACTCGGCTTCGGTCGCGCTTTCAAGGTCGGGGCCACGGAAACGGAAGGTTCGCTGGAAGCTACTGTCTTTATTGAGCACGATGCCGGGCGCCACCAAAGCGGCCCAGGGCAGATGGTCGGCAAGCCGATCGGCTTTGCCGCGATACTCCGAAAGGTTCAGCATGCAAGCCACCCCTTCAGGCGAAGATGACGGACAAGCACGCTGGCGAAGTCCGGATCGCGGCGAGCGGCAAAGACCGCGAGGGTGTGGCCGGCGATCCAGAGCGCCAGTCCGGCGATCCACTGCTGCAGGCCAAGGCCTATTGCCGCGGCCACCGTGCCGTTGAGGATCGCCACCGCTCGCGGCGCGCCGCCCAGCAGGATCGGCTCAGTCAATGCCCTGTGAACGGGGACTTCGAAACCCTCGACATGCTGCTCTCCGGTGGCCATCAGACGAGTGCCCCGCCGCCGAAGGAGAAGAAGGAGAGAAAGAAGCTCGATGCCGCGAAGGCGATCGACAGGCCGAAGACAATCTGGATCAGCCGGCGAAAACCGCCTGCCGTGTCACCGAAAGCAAGGGTCAGGCCGGTGGTGATGATGATGATCACCGCGACGATCTTGGCGACCGGTCCCTGCACCGACTCAAGGATCTGCTGCAGCGGCTGTTCCCAAGGCATGCCGGAGCCCGCTGCGTGGGCCGGGAGGGTGAGAAGAAACGCGAGCGCGGTGGACGAAAGGAAGCGAAGCTTCTTGAGCATGAGGTGACCTTTCAAAACTGCTGGAGTTGCGGAAGCGTGAGCGGGGTGACGGCGTAATCACCGCTGCTGTCGAGACCGGTGACCTCAGCGATCGCGTCAATGCGGCGCGAGGATCCGCGCCCAGCGATGAAGACGATCAGATCTACCGCATCAGCGATGAGGCGGCGGGGAACGGTGACGACGGCTTCCTGGGCGAGCTGCTCGATACGGTAGAGAGCGGAGCGCGCCGAATTGGCGTGAACCGTCGCGATGCCGCCGGGATGCCCGGTGTTCCATGCCTTCAGCATGTCCAGGGCTTCCGCGCCCCTGACTTCGCCCACGATGATGCGGTCGGGTCTGAGCCGCAGGGTCGAGCGCACGAGATCGGCGAGCGTGACCGACCCCCGCCTCGTCCTCAAGGCAACGCAATCCTTCGCCGCGCATTGCAGTTCGCGCGTGTCCTCGATCAGGATCACCCGCTCGTCGCAATCGGCGGCTTGTGCCAGCAGCGCATTGGCAAGTGTTGTCTTGCCCGACGACGTGCCGCCGGCGACCAGGATGTTGCGCCGCTCGCGGACCGCCTTCTTCAGCGCATCGGCCTGCAGCGGCAGCATGACCCGGTCGGCGACATAGTCGGCCAACGTGTAGAGTTTCGCCGCAGGCTTTCGGATGGCGAAGCATGGCCCCAGCACGACAGGCGGCAGCAGACCCTCGAAGCGCTCGCCCGATGGCAATTCGGCGCTGACAATCGGATTGTCAGCATGCGCCTCGGCGCGCACGTGGGAGGCGACCAGGCGGATGATGCGTTCGGCCTCAGAAGGATGCATGTGCACGCCGGTGTCGACCCGGCCTTCACCCAACCGGTCGAGCCGCAGCGCACCGTCGGGATTGACCATCACCTCAATGACGGTCGGATCGGCAAGGGCTTCGGTGATCGCCGGACCCATGGCGGTGCGCAGCATGACGCGGCGGCGATGGTCGGCTTCCGGATGAGAACTCATCCTTCCCCTCCCCTGCGATCGTCGGTGCCAAGTGACCGTTTCCCGGAAGCGATTTGGCGGCCGACCTGTTCGACGAATTTGTCGAAGCGCTCCTGGGCAATCGCTTGCGTGGCCCTGTCCGGCACCGGCGTGTGAGCATGAAGCGTGATCGAAAAGCGGATGAAGAGCGCCAGGCTCTCCAGGATCATCTCGACATCGCGCCTGACATGTCCGAGGTCGCGGGAAAGACGGTCGAGCCTCTTGCCGTAGCGCTGGTCGAGTTCATTCTCCCCACGCCGCTCGATAAAGGTCTCGACCGCGTGCGCCACAATGGCCGATTTGGTGGTCGATGGATTGCGGCTGAGGTTCTCCAGCTTCTGGCTCAACTCGGGTTCAAGCAAAAACTGGTGACGAATGCGGTGGGGCTTCATGCTGCTCGTTCCCTCTGACCGGCGCTGATGCACCGGCGACGGGAACGAGCATCGTCGAGATCCTCGAAATCGCTTACGGCCGTTATCTACGCTGAGATGCGCCCGCGTATGGCGCGCCGTTCAGAAGCCGGGCACGATGTCCTTGTCGTCGCCCATTCCCTCGTTGAGGCCGTACGCACGTGCGGCGGTGGAAATCCGATCCATGACGCGCTTGTCGGCGAGCGTCTCGCAGTCATCGTCTGCGGGCGTGAACAGATCGCCCTGATCAGGCTCCTGGACGACGAGGGTCCGTTCTTCGCGCAGGCCCGGATGGCGCTGCTGCTGGACACCTCCGTCTTCGATTGCCGCGCCGGCACTGTCGTCGTCGCCAGCAAGACGCCGATCCACGCCGCGCACCTGTCCGCTCCAATCGTCCGGGCGCGACGTGGGCCGATCCGCGTAGGCACCGTCGCGCAGCACCGGCGAAGGCAGCACTCGCTCCGTGAAATTCGGATCCTGGTAATAACGCAACTTCTTGGCGCGAATCGGCGGCAATCCCGAAACCAGGATTAGCTCGTCAGCCTGCGGCAACTGCATCACCTCACCCGGCGTCAGCAGGGGGCGAGCGGTCTCTTGGCGGCTTACCATGACGTGGGACAACCAGGGCGCCAACCGATGGCCGGCATAGTTGCGCATCGATCTGAGTTCCGTCGCGGTACCGAGCGCGTCCGAGATGCGTTTGGCCGTGCGCTCGTCATTTGAGGAAAAGGCAATCCGCACATGGCAATTGTCGAGAATGGCGTTGTTCTCGCCATAGGCTTTGGAGATTTGGTTCAACGATTGCGCTATCAGATAAGCGCGGATGCCGTAGCCTGCCATGAAGGCGAGCGCAGTCTCGAAGAAGTCGAGCCGACCGAGCGCCGGAAATTCATCCAGCATCATCAGGAGCTGATGCTTGCGGCTCTTCTTTGGATCCCCCTCCAGGCGCTCGGTCAGCCGCCGGCCGATTTGATTGAGCACCAATCGCACCAGGGGCTTAGTGCGCGAGATATCCGACGGCGGCACGACCAGATACAGCGACATCGGTCGCTCGGCATCCACAAGGTCGGCAATGCGCCAGTCGCAGGCCGATGTTGCCGCGGCCACCGTTGGATCACGATAGAGCCCGAGAAACGACATGGCGGTCGAGAGAACGCCTGAGCGCTCGTTCTCTGACTTGTTCAGCACCTCACGAGCCGCCGAGGCCACGACCGGATGGACCTGAGGCTTGTCCACCGTGCCGAGGTGGTTTGTGGTCAGCATCCGCTGCAGTGTCGCAGCGAATGAGCGTTGCGGGTCCGACAGGAAGGTGGCGGCACGGGCGAGTGTCTTTTCCTCTTCGGCGTAGAGCACGTGCAAGATGGCGCCAACTAGGAGTGAATGACTGGTCTTCTCCCAATGGTTCCGCCGCTCCAGCGCGCCTTCCGGATCGACGAGAATGTCGGCGATGTTCTGAACGTCGCGGACCTCATCTGGACCTTTGCGCACTTCCAGCAGCGGGTTGTACCGCGCCGATCTCGGATCGGTCGGATTGAACAAGAGACAGTGCGAGAACTTCGACCTCCAGCCAGAGGTCAGCTGCCAGTTCTCGCCTTTGATGTCGTGAATGACGGCCGAGCCGGTCCAGGAAAGAAGGGTTGGAACAACGAGTCCGACGCCCTTGCCCGAACGTGTCGGCGCAAAGGCCATGACGTGTTCCGGTCCGTCATGGCGCAGATAGCGATAATTCAGTTCGCCAAGGAAAACGCCGGCCGGCTGAAACAGCCCCGCCTTCTCGATCTCCAGCTTCATGGCCCATCGTGAGGACCCATAGGTGGTGACCAACCCCCGCTGCCGTGCGCGCCAGAGGGACCCAGCTATCGCGGCGGCACAGCCCAGGAACCCGCTGGCTCCGGCAAGTATGCCAGCCTTGTCGAAGACTTCAGGCGCATAGGCGTCAAATTGGAACCACCATTCGAACAGTTTCCACGGCTGGTAGATCGGCCAGCCGACTGTCACAAACCATGGCGCGCCCAGTGGCGGCTGATAGGAGAGCATGTGGGCGCACCATTGGGTTGCAGTCCACACGCCAAGAATGACAATTGCGAATACGACAGCGATCTGCCCAATCAGCAACTTCGTGGGTGTCAATGGCTTGCTCCGCTCTTCTGGGCAGACGGACCAAACATCGCGCCGAGCGATGAGAATTCGAACGGCCGCTACGTGCGACTAGGTGCGATGACAAGGTTGATAGGCATTGTTCAGCTGCGAACAGCAAAAATCCGCCGCAGCAACCGATCGGCGGTGCCAGGTACGCGGTTTGGTCGCAGAAGATGTTGGGGCTTCAGGCGCGGGCACATTGAAGATGTGCTGACAGACAAACCTTTGGAGCCGACGCGTTTGTGCGATTAGCGAGCTGAAGGGCTCGGCGAGAAGTCGTCGTTCTCAATCGGGCGACGGGGATACATCGGCGAAGACGGCATAAGGCAGGATGGGCCAGACCGAGCCGACGGCAAGGTCGTAGCCAAGGCCTTGGAGCGCATAGCGCCTGGCCGGGAGGCCGCCGCCAGTCAGGCTTACGCGGCGCGTCGTTGAGCGAGGTGAAGACCCGAACGGGCTCGACGAGGGTCCACGGCGGTCACAATGTTGTGGTGGTGATCGCAGTAGACGCGATCCGGCGAAGTTGGCCCAGCACAAAAACGATAACCGCCAGGTACAGAAGCGTCTTCGCTCACCGGGAAGCGGCACTGATAGAGGCCTAGCTGAATGAGGGGGACGTCTCTCGAAGTTGGTCTGATATTTTCAGGATTTTCAGGCATGATGGTTTCCTAGTTCGTAGCAATTACCAGCTGACGGCCGCAGTGCGACCCGTCGGGACGAGCTTCTCTCGTTTTGGAGGGCTATGGGTCACCATATGGTGTTGGTAGCACCATCAATGAAGCCCTACGCCCTGCTTCTGAAGCCAATAGTTTGCGACTTAAGGCCACACGCGGACGCATTAGCAATCTACCATCGTGTCCCCGAGGCACTCGCCCGCCGCGGTTTGCCGGCGGCGGGGTGGCACTGGCTTGTGGGGCCCTAGGCCCACTCGCGGCGCTCGCACTCGATCTCGGTGCGGGTTTGCCGTGTCTCATCGCCCTGTCAGCGCCTTGCAAATGAGCGAAACCAAGCTGTCGCGCGCTCGCTCGTGGAGTGCGCCTTTCGGCCGCCATGCAAGGAAATCATCAACGCTCATCCAATCAGCCGGGTTTGTGTCGGCGTCTGGCTGGCTGAATTCCACATACAGATGCAGTTCGTCCGGCACGAAGACGACCCTCCACGATCCTTTGATGTCATTGGCAAGATTATAGGCGAGGACGGCCATGGCGGGGCACTCCTTTCGCCGTGGAGCGTGCCTATCTCACGGGAAAATTCCATCGCCAGAAGTTGGTATTGACGCTCCCGCTTTCTCAGAAATCCAACGTCCGCATGATGCTGAAAGGTGCGGCTAGCTTTTTGTGTATCCTGGTTGGAACACGGGACCGCCGCGCAAGTTCGGTGCACGCAGCCATTCCTCCCCTCCAGGTATTGCTGCAGATCGGTATCCCGATCGGCCCGCGCTCCCCGCAAGGGCGCGGGCCTCGGCCTGTGGTGCTCATGCCATCTACTTCGATCCGCAAGATGGAATATGATCTGGATAGAAGGACCCTCTCGGTGTGGTTCGTCGCCAGCGGCAAGCGGTACGAGTTTGAGGGGGTACCGCCGGAAACCTTTGCCGCGTTCCGGGCCGCGTTCGCCAAGGGCCGCTATTTCAACGACCACATCCGCAACAATTTCCGCTACCGTCTGGTTGCGAGCGATAGCGACCCGGGATGACCTGACCTGCCGGCGGCTCAATCGTCCTGTCGCTCCAACCGGCGGTTGGTGGACGCGTTGCCGCCGTTGCGCTTAGGGTTGGTTACGGTCCGCGCTCACTTGGCAAGCCCACCCCGCATCCCCCCGCCTGGTGCAAAGCGTTTGATCGGTCCCGCCGTTCTGGCAGTGCGGCGGGACTTTTTTGCGGTCCAGGTGGAGCATCGGCGCGCGGGGAAGGCGCGGTGCACGCAGCACCCTTTTCTCATCCAACGTACGTCGGTGGCGCGCTGAAGGGTCTCAATGACGGTCTGCCGCCGGAACTCAACTAGCTGGACTATTGCTCGACCGGAAGCGGCTCGTGCTGCGGCTCAGCGTGGTGGAAGACCTGTCCAAGATCGCGCGCGTCGAACGTTTTGGCCGCAGACTGGGCAGTAGACCAAGTGCTTCGACTCGTCCTCTACCGGCCCGTCATGCGGCCTGCCCTCATAGCCTGTCGCGATGTTGTCGGTTCTAATCCGGGGCAACGACAAGTGCCTTTCGTCGTTTTGGCGGCCGATATTTCTCCATTAGCCGGACCTTGTCACGGTCGACCGTGACCAGCGGCCCGAGGTCGACCGTCACGGTGTCCTCGTCGATGCGCGTGACCTCACCTTTCAGGTCGATTTGCTGGCCTCGGTTCACCTTGGTGTGATCGATGATGGAATGTGGGAAGTCGTAACCTGGGATAGAGACGCTTACGCGGTCCTCTGTTATCCGCGTCAGAACCCTGGCCGTAATCGCCACCTGGTCACCAATGCCTATTCCCCGAGCCATGCCATGGATTCTGGTGCGGGCAGTGTCTTCTTCAAGAGGCTTCTAATATACGCCGGCCATCCTAAGGCTGACCTACGACCAGAGTTACAAAAGTTGAACTTCATCGGGGAACACTCCTTCTGTCTGCCTGTTCAATTTGCCAGGCGCATCCCGCGCATTCAGACAGGAGAAAGAAGATGAAACGCATCCTTTTGGCTTCGGCCGTGCTGGCGGTGTCGGCCGGGCTTTCCTTTGCCCAGACGACCAGCGGAACTTCGAGCGGAACCTCGACCACCACAACCATGCCCAGCACGACGGATCAGGGCACCGGCACGACGAGCAGCGGGACCAACATGTCCGGCGATCAGGGCACCGACACGACCACCACCAGCGGCACCACAAATCCGAACTCGGCCAGAGACTGCGCGCCCGGCCAGCAGACTGGCAGCGCTCAGCAGGCGGCGCCTGGTCAGCAGGACACGACAGCCAACACCGCCGCGCCGGGCCAGGTGAAAAAGACCGACGAAGGTTGCTGATTGGCACATCGGCTCAGGTTGGGAATCACCAGCGTGTGGCTGGCTGATCTCCCCCGACCACCGCCTGAACTCAACTCGGCTGGCGAGCAAGTTCCCGCCAGCTCAACGTTCTGATGCTGAAAATACTGGACCAGATCTATGCGGTCTCACCGTTAGCGCCAGCGAAGCGACGACACCGGGGCGGGACAGGCGAGGCCGCTACAGCTCCAGGCTTGTCTTCCCGGTGCGCACGGCGTCGACGACTTCGCGCATCGAGTCGAGGACGAGCTGCCGACGATCCGCATGCGGATCAGCAACTCAGGGTCGATCGAGGGACGGCCGACCGGGCAGGCCGCACCCTAATACCCAAGCGGAAAGGCCACGCCCACGCCTGGACACGGCCAGTGTATATCGGCGGGCTGCTTGCCAATGAGCTCTAGTGATGTCGAGCGCCCGCTGCGCCGATATGAGCGTGGAGGCCACGAACAGGCGTATCAAAGGTCTGGCCTGATCGCGCCGGCTGATGATGCGCATAAAGGCCTGGGGGCCAGGCATCAGCGGCTCGGCCGTCGCCACGATCTCGGCCTGCCGCCACTTGTAGAAGGGCGCCAGATACTGGCGGATGGCCTTTAGCGTAGCGTCATGCTGGAGCGCCAACGGATCGGGATCGATGCCGTCAAAGGCGACAAGACCAAGTACCCAGGACGGAAGCCAGCAGCGATGGGGAAGCGCGACAAGATCGTGAAGTTGGATGCCGAGGGCATGACCAGAACAGCGATAGCCAAAGGAACTGGGGGTCAGTGAGCGGAGCGTTTATCCGGCGCTTCAGGGGACCGGTGAGCGCCTATAGGTGACCACTAGGACTACGAGGCGAATTAGGCCCCACCAGACTATGAAACGCTCCTCTCCTAAGCTGACCCGCGCTCTTCCGTATCTTGACCCTCAGCTTCAGACGCCTGTCGAGGAAGTGTTCGACGCTGGCCATCACCCGTGCGCCCGCACGCTCGCTGCGAACATAGAGGGCAGTCGTCGGCGTAGCGAACGAAGCAGTGCTTGCGTCGCTCCAGTTCCTTGGCGAGTTCGTCCAGCATTCCGACTTTGAAACATGGCTGATTTCCACACAGTCGCGGCGGGGCAAGACCGGCTTTTAAGCGGTTGAGACGGATCATGGATGGTCGCTGGCTCTGGATGACGGAAACGGATCAAAACGACGGCTGGATGCTCTGCATAGCCAACGAGATCACAATCTGCGGCTTCGGAAGCGAGGCTAGTCTCCATGACGTCAGGGCACGCCGCCGCTTCCGGTCTGCCAGTCTGGCGCATGTGTCAACAGTTCCGAGCCGAAGCACTGCACCGCCCTCCCAGCCAAAGAAAGTTGGCTCGCCCGACTGGCAGAAGAAGGCCTCGATGCTTCGCGCCTTCGCGGGGCCGTCAGCCAGACCATCGCCGGTGAGCCGCCGAAGGAACGTGGCATCCTTGCCGCGCTGCGCCGATCCCGCTGCCGGAGCCGATCTCCAGGTCAAGATCTGATGCGACATCTGCTCGATACAAACCGCCTCGGAGCCCCTGCTCTAAAGGACGGCCCAACGAAACGACCATAATCTTTTCATCTCCTCCCTCACAGCCGTCGAATTCGTCGCGGTGTGCTTGAGAAGCCGTCGGGCAAGCGGCG
The DNA here is from genome assembly GCF_040318135.1 of Mesorhizobium sp. M1295. Classification (NCBI taxonomy): domain Bacteria; kingdom Pseudomonadati; phylum Pseudomonadota; class Alphaproteobacteria; order Hyphomicrobiales; family Phyllobacteriaceae; genus Mesorhizobium; species Mesorhizobium sp. M1295. Next base: position 11,840 of record NZ_JAMYLU010000013.1, on the reverse strand, counting down.
TGACGAGCTCGAAAAATAGTTCGCGGCGTCGGACGGTGCACAGATGCTTTTTGCCGGCCGGGTCCTGTTGTACGACGAGAGGATGGTCCGGCTAGGCAAAGTGCCGGGCCCAAGGAGAGCCAGCTCAGCCTCAATCGAATCGGCCAGCGGTTCTTTGAATTCGCGGTAATCCACATTCATGCAACCACTGCCCTTGTCTTCGCGTTTAGCTGCGTTCAATCGTGGGGAGCGACAAGAATGCGGGCCTTCAGTCCAATTACAATCTGCCTCAATCGCAACCTGACGGTGGTCGCGTCCATAGCCGACGCAATGAAGGTGCTTCAGCAACCATGGCCTAGAATGGGAAAGCCGGGGCGGCTCAACGCGATCCGAATGGTCGAGGAGTCCCTCGCCGGGCATTGCAGCCAGCAAGCTGCGCTCGAGGCCTTCAAGGCGGCGGCGGCTGAACAGGGACTCCTTAGAACAAGAGGGACCACCGCAGGTCTGGGGAAAATTGCGCGGATGGTTGAAGATCTGATGTGAGGTCATGCCGGCCTCGCTAACACTGAAGAACCGCCCCACTTGAAGCCCGAAATACTGCCTTCTCCCGCGGCAGCCGAAACGCCTCAAACGGGCTATTAGCCTGGACGTGAGAAGGCCCTGGCTTCGTCCGGGACAGCCAGGACCCAAGTCGCGGCGGTGGCAACTAATCTGGTGGTGGCCGTCAGATGGTTCAGCCAGGTCGGCACGAGAACCGAAGATAACCGGGACTGTGCCGGCGTCGGCATTCGCAAAGAGGGGCACTCTGCATCGTTCTCGATGGCTAATCAGCAGGAAGGAACGTCTTGGCCTCTTTGGCAGCAGCCTCGAAGGCCTGACGGACCTCCCCCGGGGTCAGCCGCCCCTAAAATGCGTCGGCGCAGGACTGGATCGCCAGCTTCCACTTCGGTCCCCTCTTCGGCCACTTCATGTTCCTCGGCGGCTCCCTTGACGTGGCTCACCCCGTAGGTGAGCCCAGGTCGGTTGGCCCTGACGTAGACCGGAGGGGATAACCGGAGTGCCATGAGGGGGAACTTAGGCGGGAAGAGCCCGTTGACCAACCCAGCTGTAGGCGCGGATAGGGGAACGATGTGGGCCCCTCGCGGATTTAGAGGTTGCAGCGGTCGTTCTTCGGATGTGCAGCCGCTGTGGCGGGGGTCCGTCGCCTCTCCTTGCTGGCGGCGGGCTCCGCAAAGCGCGGTGTTGGTCGGAGACAATGGAACCTTATACCGCAATCCAACTTAGCTAGTTGTAATGTCCCCTCCTCTTTTGCAGCAGCCAGGAATGCCCTGCAGGCCTCCTCCGGCTCCATCTGACGCTGCCCCCAGTTTCTATCCATTTTTGAGTTCCTCAGCCCTCCAGGAACGCCAGAAGCGCCGCATTCACCGCGTTGCTCTCTTCGCGTTGAACCCAATGCGTCCCCTTCTCGAAAGTCTGCAGGCGGCCATCGTCGCAAAGGGCGAGACTGCGCTTGGCCAGCCCGGATTCCAGAGCCTGGTCCCGCATCCCCCAGATTACAAGAGTGGGCGTCGTGATCCGCTCCTTCAGGCTCGGGCGAAAGCGCAGGGCGCGATACCAGTTGAGCATGTTGGTCAGCGCCCCCGGCCGCTCCCAGGCCTGCCGATATTCTGCAATCTCCTCTTCTTCGAAGGCGCCTGCCCGGCTGGATGTCCTGAGTGCTCGTGCGAGCAAGGCCGAGCGGCGCGCACCCAAAACGGCTTCGGGCAGCAAGGGGATCTGGAAGAAAACCGCGTAGCTGCTCCGCAGAAACTGCGTCGGAGATCGCTGGGCATGGGTAAACAGCACCTCGGGATGGGGCGCATTCAGGATGACGAGCTTGTCCAGGCGATGAGGCAAGTTTGCCCCGGCGGCCCAAGCGACGATGCCGCCCCAGTCATGGCCGACGAGGTGAAACCTTCCGATGCCGAGCGCGTCGGCCAGGGCGACGACATCGCCGAGGAGCTTGGGGAGCGTGTACTCGTGGATGCCCTCGGGCTTGTCGCTGGTGTTGTAGCCCCTCTGGTCGGGAACGATGACCCGATATCCGGCGGAAGCGAGCGTACGGATCTGCCGTCTCCAGCCGATCCAGAAGTCCGGGAACCCGTGCAGGAGCATGACCGGCTTACCCTCGGCAGGCCCGGCCTGAACGACATGAAGCCGAATGCTTCCGGCGTTGACGAACTGATGTTCAGGCGCGAGTGAGATCATGGCTGGTAACGTGGGTGTCGTTAAAGTGATCCAGCGCAATGAGGATTTAGATCAGGCTGCGTCGTCCCGACAACATGCACGCTCAGCCGTCGCATCCTCCGCCAGATGGGCATGGGAGCCGAAGGGCCAAGTGGGGATGGCGCAGGTGTTGGTACAGGCGGCGGATCTTTATTTGTAAGCGCAGGTCTGCACCTGCATCCTTTGGCGCTATTATACGTTTGCCCCGCGAAGAAGATGCTCCGGACCGGCGGCCATGTCGAAGAAAACAACCGAGGACGCTTACGAAGGTCAAGTGCAACTTGAGCGGCGGGCCGAACGGGAGAGCCGCGGACGCAATGCCGAATGGCCGTCAGAGATTCCTGGCCGCGGCTGGAAGGACGTGCTGTGGCGGGTCTTCGCTGAGCTCACCGAGGACCGTGTTATGCTTATCGCGGCCGGGGCCGCATTCTATCTGCTTCTTGCCCTCTTTCCAGCGCTTGCCGCCTTCGTGTCCATCTACGGTTTCGTCGCCGATCCTCAGACCATCGCTGAGCACGTTGCGTTCCTTGGCGGCGTACTGCCCTCGGGAGGTCTGGATATCATCAGATCTCAGCTTGCGTCCTTAGCCGCTCAGAAGACTGGCGCGCTCAGCTTCGGCTTCATCTTCGGCCTTGCCGTCACACTGTGGAGCGCCAGTAACGGCATAAAGACGCTATTCGAAGCCATGAACATCGCCTACGAGGAGAGAGAAAAGCGCGGCTTCATTCACCTGAATCTCCTGGCCTTGGGCTTCACACTTGGCGCCATCCTCATTGGCATCGGCTTTATCGTCTCGGTGGGGATTGTGCCGGCCGTGCTTGCGCTGCTGAACCTCGGCGGCTGGATCGAAGCCCTTGTGCGGATCCTTCGGTGGCCGATGATGCTCATCATGGTTGGCGTCGGGACCACGCTGATTTACCGCTACGGGCCCAGCCGTGAAAGGGCAAAGTGGAAATGGGCGACATGGGGCGCCTTCCTCGCGGCTGTGGTCTGGATCGCAGTCTCGATAGGATTCTCCTACTATCTTGAAAACTTCGCCAACTACAACGCGACGTATGGAGCCCTTGGGGCAGTCATCGGCTTGATGATGTGGACTTGGATTTCTGTGATTATCCTGGTTGTAGGTGCGGAGCTAAATTCCGAGATGGAGCATCAGACAGCGATGGACACCACCACAGGTGCGCAGCAGCCGATGGGTGCGCGAGGTGCCACGGTCGCCGACACACTGGGCGGACCGGCCGATGCCGCCGACCAGCAGTCGCGTTTGGACGAGCGCAACGCGTAGCGCGCAGAGCAATTTGCACGCCATCGTCAAGCGGCTGCAGCCGAGCGTGAGCAACGGCTCAAGGCGCTGGTCGCCCGGCTTGCCCAGGTGACTGGCGATCTCACCATCCAGAAGCAACGCAAAAGCATCGTCGCCGATGCCGAAACCTCGCCAGCCTCGACGAGGTTCATTGTTCTGCTCAAGCGTCAGAGCCGCCGACTTGAAGGGCGAGATCGCTCGCTACTCGACGACGATCCGCTGTGGGCCTGTCTCGATCAGGTCTTCGGTTCGGTCAAGGGCCCCGCGTACTCCTGATGGCCGAGTTGTCCGAGATTGACACCTTTCCAATAAGGCCATCGCCAAACTCGTGGGCTTGGCGCCGATCGCCAATGACAGCGGCAGACGCAGCGGTCGAAGACCGGTGCGCGGCGGCCGTAAAGGTCCGCGCTCCATCCTTTTCCTCATCGCGCTCACCGTCGCCAGATATGATCCCCCCGCGCCTTCAGACAGGAAAGGAAAAGATGACTATTCGCATTGCGCCCGCCCGCAAGCTACCCATCATTCCCAATGCAAAAGCACGCGATGCGCGCCACGAGTTCGCAAACGCAACTTGACACCCCAGATAGTCACTCATTGGGAACCAACGTGCCTTACCTCCGTTTGCTCCTCGAATGGAGGAAACCATGAACAACCGGAATTCTGAACGGCGTCCCCCGACTGCGGTAAGAGCTGGTGACGGTACCTCGGAAGACATAGGAGCGACCGTAAGCGGCACGTTATCCAAAGCGTCCGACATAGCGCAAGGGGCAGCGGAAACCGCCAAACGGGCGGCCGTTGGTGGCGCGTCCACCGTGACCAATCAGGTGAAGGAGATGTTGGACCGTCAGGTCGGCAGCGGCGCCGAGGTGATGGGCCAACTGGCGAGTTCGACCAAGCGTGCGGCCGAGGACCTCGACGCAAACGCACCGATAGTCGCTGGGGTCGTGCGCACCTTCGCGAATAGGCTTGATGGATACGCAGACGACCTGCGAGACAGGTCCGTCGATCAGCTGGTTCTTGCAGCGTCCGATTTGGCGAGGCGCAAGCCGGGTTTGGTGTTTGGGCTGGCCGCCGTAGCGGGCTTTTTGACGTTCCGCACACTGAAGAGCGCGCCTCCCGCACCAGAGTCCAACAAGGGAAGGCGGCAGGGAGCGAACTGATCTGATGGCACAGGAACAACTGAAGAATTCGCCTCTCCCTCAAGCGCTGTCGGCAGTGTTGGCGGACGTCGCGGACCTCTTTCAAAAAGAGTTGCGCCTGGCGCATGCGGAGCTGTCCGCCAACGTCTCAACGAAGCTCCAAGCAGGTGTGTGGATGTCTGCTGCTGGCGGGCTGGGAGTGGTCGCCGCTCTGCTTCTAGTGCAAGCCCTCGTACTTGGAATAGCCAGCTTAGGGATGGCCCTGCACTGGTCGTGTCTGATCGTCGCGGCCGCAACGGCCCTCGCCGCTGCTTTCGCCTACTATCGGGGCCGCGCTGATGCGCAAAAAGAACTTCTGCCGACACACTCCATAAGCCAAATAAAGCAGGATATTGCGACAACCAAGGAGCAATTAACATGAGCCGCAATTCACAGGTCCAGGATTTTGGAACGAAAGAATGGCTTCTCAGCTCCGCTAGGAACAATCCCGAAGGCCTTCTGCTCGTCGCAGCAGGGTGCGCGCTGCTAATGCGCAGCCGCAGTTCAAGTGCCGGGCATCGCGAGCAATCCCGTGCAACCGACGGGCGCCAAAATGCTCCGCACGTACGCACCGCCAGCGGCGGGGCGTCCAAAGCGCAGGAAGAGGCTAGCGAGACAGCAGAGGCCATGCGCGACAATTTAGCCGGCATTGGGGAGAAGGTGAGTGAAACCGCAAGTCAGTACGCATCATCCGCCGCGTCATACGCAGAACAGGCCGGTCGCTCCGTATCCGAGAAGTCAGGGCGCGTGGTGCAGCAAGCCCAATCAACGTTGCAAGACACGATTGGCCGCATGGTGGAAGAACAGCCATTGGCTTTTGTTCTGGCCGGCTTCGCAGCTGGTGCCGCTATAGCTGCTGCTTTGCCGGCCAGCGATGTCGAGAGGCGCACGCTCGGCCCAGCAGGAGAGCGATTGACGGATGCTGCTGAAAAAGCTGGGGAACGCTTGAAGTCCTCGACAGCAAAGGCGGGCGAACGGCTCAAAAGCGCCGCCGAGGAACATGGGCTGAATTCGGACGGCCTGAAGGAGGTCGCAAGGGACGTTGCGGGCGCCTTTGGAAGCGCCTTGTCAGAAGAGCAATCAAGTGAACCCGTGCAGCCGCCTTCGCCAAGCCCAAGTGGATCGAGCGGTTCATCCACTCCGGCCGCCAAGCTGCAACCGGGCAGCGCCACCCCTTCGGAAGGAATAACGGCCAAATCGCAGCGGTCGGGCAACGCTCGGTCGAGCAAACCTGCCCGCCCCGGTGGCAAGAGAGATTTATGATGGCCGATCCGCAAATTGAGCATCTTGAATACGAAGTTGAGGCTGCCCGGGCTAAGCTCGCCGAGGACTTGTCGACACTTCGGTCGCCAAACACGCTCTCCGAATTTACCGATGATTTGAAACACGAAGCGCTTGAGGCAAAGGATGCGCTGGTGGAGAAAGCAAGAGCCTCAATGCAATCGGTGGCGCAGGCGATTATTGACGATCTCAAGGCCAAGGCGGCTGCCAATCCGAGCGCTGCTTTGGCGATTGGGGCCGGTTTGGGGTGGCGTTTCCTCCGCCATCCGCCGATCGCAACTGCACTCGTCGGAGCGGGATTGATCAGCTTGTTGCGGACCAATTCAGCCCGGCCACCCAGCGAGCAGCAGGTTGATCACCTATCGTACGCCAAGGAGCGCCTGAAGGAGCAATCTAGCGATTTGGCGGAAAGCGTCAGTGATTTCGCTCTTGAAACGGCTGGCAAAATAAAACGCGAAGCTGCCGAGTTGACCGGCGTGGCCAAGGAAACTGTTAAAGAGAAGACAGAACGTCTGGCTGCGGGTATCCGCCATAGCGGCGTTGGGCCGCACCAGGGCGAGACTGTCGCAAAAGCATCCGCACCCTTCGATGAAGCTTCGTTAGCTGTTCAAGACGCATCGGGCAATGAGCATACCGAGGACAAACTCCTTCTGGCGGCGGCGGGTTTGGCAGTCGCCGCGGCTGTCGGCTTTGCCTATCAACGACGTCTGAATGAGCAGATGGACACCGACCGAACTGGATGAGCGTAGACAGAGGTCATTGCAGAGAAACAGTCGTCCTGAAGGCAAAGTATGATGCCGCGCTCACATTTATCGAGTCCCGACGAGTTCAGCCATCGGATTGCATATTCTGGAACCACGGACGGCGCGATGACGATGCGCACGGCGGAGAAGATCGGACAAAGCGGTCAACTCCTTCGAGCATGATGATCGTCGGCCGGTCGGTCACGGCCTTCAGCGAAACCGCCAGCGACCGGCTGAGCGGAATTCACCCCGAAAACCGTGCAAGTGCTGCCGACCCCATAACGTGAGCGCAACAGCGCGCTCTGTCCGCTGTCAGGACGAACTTTCTTCGATCCGGCTTGGCGCTGCCGGTGCCCGCGCACGCACTGCTCAGTGATCAGGGACGAGTGTTCTCGGGCATTCCGCTATCGCGACCTCGTTTCGAACGTTTTAACACGCCCCCTCAAGCTTGATCTCGCCGAGCGCTGCGCTAGACTAGCCCTTCCGATCTTGGCTAGACTAGTGCCAATGCGTATTCGACCAGGCTTGCGCAAACGAACGCTTCAACTCTCTAAGTGACGACGCCGCAATATTAGCATCGCTCGTCGTTGCAATTTCTCGAAATGCGCAGCTCGACGACCGCCTGCTAGGCGTGTTCGTTGCCCAGCGTTCACGAAGGGGGACGCGCTAGCGGACGAATCCCGATCACCCAGTTCACGGTCACTACGTTCCTACCCGATCACCGCTTGGCGCTGTCGCTGTCCGCTTCGGCCCGCGCAAGGAACTGCTCGGTTGTTGAGGGAAGACGGGTTTTCAGCCAATCCGCCATCGCGACTTCCTCTCGCAGATTCTCTTCGCAAGCCCGAAGAGCCTCCGTTTCGCCGAGCGATCGAGCAGCGGCAATCAGGATCGTGTAGGAGGCGATTTCCATGTGCTCGAACGTGTAGCTCGCGAGCGATCCTTTCATCACCTCGTCTCCAGCGAAGACGCCGCTCAGCGATTGCGCCATCGCCGTCAGCTTACCGCCAGCGTCCTTCATCGTGGATGAACCCTCGTCCATCTGATCGAGACAAGTCTTCAGCCGGGCAGCCTGCTGCTTCGTCTCGTCGAGGTGCTGTCGGATCCGGTCGCTCAGCTCGGGATAGTTCTCGATGCGACCCAACTGCCCGTTCAACATCGTTTCGGCCTGCTCTTCCATGGCATGGGCATCTCTAAGCCATTGGACAAACCATTCGCGGCTTTCTGACATCTCGAATCTCCTTTGCGATCTAAGGAAACTTTCAGAAGAGGACATTGTTCCGGAGTAGAGCCCGCCGAACGGGCCTTGACCGTCGCAGAGATCAGCGTCGTGGCGGGTCTCAATTCACCTCGCGAAAAATCCTGCAGCGATGCGTGGAAAAGGCCAAGATCGCGGAAGATCGGCGCAAGGAAAACGGCCCGTGGACGCTCGCCGCTGCGCCGCTCCATCACAAAGTCCAACTGGCACTGGCCGCTTCCTGGCCATCCGACGCGGCGACATACGGCGACATATTGAAGGTCCCGCATGGCATACCGAGACCGCTGTCTGTCGTTCCTAGCAAGTAAGAACGGCAAGCAGATGAAGCTACGGGCGGTCGGCGAAGCTGAAGTGGATTCTCGACGAGGCGCTGATCGCGGCCGCTGGCGCTCCGCATTGAGCCTTGTGCCCCACCGCGCCACCGCAGTCACAAGGAACGCGACGGCCTCTCCGCTCGTTGATTGCTTTTCGACTCGAGCCGCCGTCATGAGGTTCTAATATACGCCGGCCATCCTAAGGCTGACCTACGACCAGAGTTACAAAAGTTGAACTTCATCGGGGAACACTCCTTCTGTCTGCCTGTTCAATTTGCCAGGCGCATCCGGCGCATTCAGACAGGAGAAAGAAGATGAAACGCATCCTTTTGGCTTCGGCCGTGCTGGCGGTGTCGGCCGGGCTTTCCTTTGCCCAGACGACCAGCGGAACTTCGAGCGGAACCTCGACGAGCGGAACCTCGACCACGACGACCATGCCCAGCACGACGGATCAGGGCACCGGCACGACGAGCAGCGGGACCAACATGTCCGGCGATCAAGGCACCGACACGACCACCACCAGCGGCACCACAAATCCGAACTCGGCCAGAGACTGCGCGCCCGGCCAGCAGACTGGCAGCGCTCAGCAGGCGGCGCCAGGTCAGCAGGACACGGCAGCCAACACCGCCGCGCCAGGCCAGGTCAAAAAGACCGACGAAGGTTGCTGATTGGCACATCGGCTCAGGTTGGAATCACCAGCGTGTGGCTGGCTGATCTCCCCCGACCACCGCCTGAACTCAACTCGGCTGGCGAGCAAGTTCCCGCCAGCCGAGCATCAGTTTAGGAACCTTTGCGCTTGCTTGTGCTTTCAGTGGGGCACGCGTGGTTTCTTTTGCTTTCGGTCAGATAGTTATCCGTCTGCTCGCGCATCTTGCCTGAAGGGAGCTGCGGTCGCGCTCAGAGGAGAGCCGCGCTGTATTGCCGATAGCGCTAGAGCGAAGAAGCCCTACGGCAACCGGCAGTTGGACTGACACCAAGTTGGCTCCGAGAGCGTTGGGAACAGCCTGGCACGGCACGTTGCTCAGTTTGGACCTTCGCAAAGGATGCATGGAATGGCGAAAGACGTTTCTCGCGAGGAAGAGCAACGCGGCACCGGAAAGGTCCTCATCTGGGGCGCCGCGATCGCCCTTGTTCTCTTTGTTGCCCTGCTGGCCATATTCGTTCTGGGATAGTCCTGACTGCTGCAGCAGGATCTAACTTGGGTGCACGACGTTCTGAGCCTAGAGAGCTGCAGAGCCTACTTGGATCTTGAGCACCGTGGGGTTGAATGCAAGCTCCCGTGTGGTGCAAGTGACTGCTAGGCTTTCGCGGTTTTGGTGTCCTCTTCGGTTTAGATGCCGCGGGCCGACGTCACAGCAAGTGCGGCCTTCAGGCGCTGCTCCCGAAGCCGCGGTCTTTGCGTCTCGTGCCGCACGCTCAATGTCGGTCAATCCTCGTGCAGCATCCGAGGCGCGCTCGTCTCTGGCTTGTCTTTCTTTCTCGGTAGGCAACTTCCTACACTCCGATGTGCCAGCACAGTCGGCTGTCGGCACCCAACCATGGTCGCCATATCGTATTCCACGCCAACAGAAAAAACCCGCCTCGACTGCCGCTGAGCGCGCGCATCCCCGCCTCTGGAACGCTTCAAACACTTTGCCGTTGTTAAAGGCACCTGCAGGAGCCAGGCATGAGAGTATTCCAACGAATTTTGCCGCTCGCCGTGTTCGCGTTGCAACTCTTTGCCGTGCAGTCATTTGCTCAGACCGAGCAGCAAGATCTTCCGGGGCAAGGCGCATCATCGACAACCGAAGATGCCGAGGATGTCGGCGTCGACGTTTCGCTTGGCAGGCACGAAGTGAAACAGCAGATCGCACGGGAGCTTGGAATCTCCGAGGTGGAAGTGCCTCTGGCAGTTCATGTGCCTATCGAGCTCGCCAAGCGGGTCTGCGAGAAAGAGGTATTCGACGCACGCGCCAATGTGAACCGAAGCTGCACCGCGACGAAATACATCCCGGAAATTGCCGAAGCAGCACGAAATCGTCCGCAAACCTCTGCCGTTCCGGAGCAATAGGCGAAGACGAATACTATGGGATAAAGAAGGGGTGCTTGGCTACTCTGGGCGATCGACAAAGCGCCGCCCCGAAAGTGTGGAGCGCTTGCGCGTAAGTTTTCAGGCAGCGTCGATACCGCTTGGCTTCCCCAGAGGATGAATCAGTTTGGGGCCGTATGCTTCGACAAAAGGCGCACACCAGATTGCGAAGGCAACCTTCGACCGGTAGAGGCGGACACTGCTTGTTAGCAGCATCTTGATGATCGTCAAACTGACGAGCTTCTCTGGTCAGCATAGTAGCTTTTTGAGACTCCCGGCCCTTTTAGGTATACTTTCCCCTGACTGTCGACAATTGTTAGGACGTAGACTCATTACCGCGTAACCAGATGCGGATTGCGACGAGTTTGAGGGCGGCGAGATAGTTCTCGGCGAGCTTGTCGTAGCGGGTGGCAATACGGCGGAACTGCTTGGCCTTATTGAAGAAGCGCTCGACGAGGTTTCGCGCCTTGTAGAGGAAGGGGCTGAAGCAGATCGGATCCTTGCGGTTGGCTTTGGGCGGAATGTTGGCCCAGGCCTTTCGCTCGGCGACGGCTGTCCGCAGGGCGTTGGCATCATAGCCCTTGTCGGCGAGCAGCATGGCACCCTCGGGCAAATCCGTGATCAAGTCCGTTGCGGATGTGATGTCACTCATCTGACCTGCTGTGAGTATCAGCTTGATCGGCCTGCCTTTGGCGTCCACAAGAGCATGGATTTTGGTTGTCAGCCCGCCTCGTGATCGACCGAGACAATGATCTCGATCCCCCTTTTTGCCGTCGCGCCCTGCTGATGGACGCGAACAATGGAGGTGTCGATCATCTGTACCTCGTCGTCATGGGCTTTGGTGATGTTGGCCATGAGGCGGTCCCACACACCTGCTTTCCGCCATCGGACAAACCGATTGTAGCAGGTGGTGCGTGGGCCGTATCGCTCTGGCAGATCGCGCCATGGCGCACCGGATCGCAGCACCCAGAAGATGCCGTTCAGCACCCGCCGATCATCTACGCGCGGCACCCCTCGCGGCTTGTTGGGCAACAGGGGCTCGATCACGCGCCATTCGAAATCGGTCAGATCATATCGGCTCATTGCCGAGCCTGAATCAGATTCTGTCGCAATGTGGAAGTCTCGGTCGACAACGACCTATTGCTGACTTACGCCCAAGAAGGATATGTTGCGGCAGCACGCGTAGGCATCCGCCTCACCATCGCGGCGCATGTTTCATGAAAGAAAATAAGAGATTCTACTCGCTCATGCACGCGGTCTGTGCCGGTCATGGCTATTGTGGAGGAATGCACGGCGACAAGTTCATGGATGTCATCGATTTTATTCCTCAATCTGGTGATGTTACAGCGGATCAATTCGTCGAATGGGTGTAAGCGCTATTTTCGCTGCACGTTGACGCGGGGGCTTTCGACGGATGGCCTTCGAATCGGGAACGGTATCTGGTCTGATCAGGC
>NZ_JAMYLU010000012.1:0-193557 GCF_040318135.1 Mesorhizobium sp. M1295 | reverse complement strand
CACCACCGTGCCATGGCCGCTCGCCCTTCAGAGCAAGCGCCGTTCTCTCTCCAAAACTTTTTGCAGAACCTTCAGGACACTATCAGAACCCGCTCAGGATTTCGGGTCGCGCCGGTGCCAATAAGAAACGGGTCGACCGACGTGGTCCACGCATAGCCTTCCCGGAATGATTCGGCCGGCTGTTCAAGATGCAAGTCGACCGATTGGGCAGCCCGGCGACCTCTCATTGTCATCTGCCCGTGAGAGGACCGACATGACTTCTTTCCTGCACCTGGTGCGACAGCATCAGTTGGCTGCCTTCTTTTCGTTGGCGCTTGCCCTGAGCTGGTTTGCCTTCATCCCGTTCTACCTGTCGAATGGCGATACCATTCCCTGGTTTACCTTCGGCCCGATGGTCTCCGGATTCGTTGTCGCAGCCCTTTCCGGAGGCTGGGCTTCGGTCAAGGCCATTCTCGCTTCCGTGGTGAAGTGGCGGGTATCTCCGCTGTGGTATCTGGTGGCATTCGGCCTGCCATTCGGCACGCAGCTTGCCTCGATCCTGGTCAATCCGCTGTTCGGCTCGGCGACGCCGGTCTGGAGCAACATTCCTGCTGTCACTGAGATACTGCCGATCATCGCGCTGTATGCGGTCTTCAGCGGCCCGCTTGGCGAAGAGCCGGGATGGCGCGGCTTTGCGACACCGCGTCTGCTAGCCAGCCATTCGGCGCTGGCCGGAAGCCTGATCCTCGGCGCGATCTGGGCAATCTGGCATTTTCCGCTCGGCCTGGTCGGCGATCTCAGCGTCTACGGCACGATCAACGTCGTGCTGGCGGCAGTGGTGTTCACCTGGCTCTATCAGAACACCGGCAGTGTGCTTCTCGCCATTCTCATGCATGTCACTCATCAGAACAGCGTACGCTTCCTGGGCAAGGTGTTCATCGACGCCGACTATGTCCAGCAGCAATGGATCGGTGTTGCGATCTGGGCGGTGGCTGCGATCGCCATCGTTGCCCTCTACGGCACCGAGAGCTTCGTCCGCAGGTCGGCAACGCAGCCCGCCCTCGCTGGCACCGTCTAATTTGCGGCGCGCAAATCCAAAGCGCCGCTTTCGGCGGCGACAGACCTTGACCCAGCCCTCCAGCCGTAGGCCAATACAGGCACGGCTTCAGGGAGCGGGCCGTTTCGATGCCGGGTTCGGCCACTGACCAGGTTTTTCAGTTTGGCGGTTTCACCCTCGATCTGGGCAAAGGTACGCTCGGCCGGGCCGAACAGCCGGCCTTCCTGCGGCCGAAAGCCTACGCATTGCTGACGCATCTCGCCCGCCATATCGGCCGTGTGGTGCCGAAGTCGGAATTGATGGACGCGGTCTGGCCGGGTGTTTTCGTCACCGAGGATTCGCTGACGCAGTCGATTCGCGAGATCCGCAAGGTGCTCGGCGAGGAAACGATACGGACCATATCGAAGCGCGGCTACATGCTGATCCCTGAAATCGAACCGGTGCCCGAACCCGGCGCACAGCCGATCGTGGCGGTGCTCAGGTTCCGCAATGACAGCGCCGATCCGGCCGACGAAGCGATCGTCGACGGTATTGCCGAAGACATTATCAACGGCCTCGCCCGCTTCGACACGCTGACGGTCCTGGCGCGCAATTCGAGCTTCTCGTTTGCCTCATATTCGCCCAGTGAATGGCCTGTCGTGCGTTCGCGCATCGGCGCCGATTATCTCATCGAGGGTTCGGTGCGCCGGCACGCAGACAGCATCGTCTGTGCGGTCAATCTCGTTGACGCAGCCAGCGCTTCCCAGCTCTGGGGGGATCGCTACCAGGCCGATTACGCCGGGCTGTCCGCCATCCAGCAGGAGATCGTCGAAAAGATCGTCGGCCGGCTGGTGGTTCGGGTGAACAATGCCGGCCTGCAACGTGCCTCGCGGCAGCCGGTAGCCAGCCTCGCCGCCCATGAACTGGTGCTGCGCGGCGTCGCTTTGCTGCGCGATCCGGCGCAAAGCGAACTGAAAGAAGCGGCAGCGTTTTTCGAAGCGGCGATCGTCAGAGACCCGGCCTATGGCCTCGCTTACACCTATCTGGCGCTGTCGCATGTGCTTAACAGCGAATTCGGACCCACCAGCGACGCCGTTCTGACGAAGGCCCGCGACCTGGCCGACCGGGGCATCGCATTGTCGCCGGACCAGGCAACGGCACACCGCATCCAGTCGCTGGTACGGCTCAATATGCGTGAGCACGAGGCGGCCGAGCTACATTTGCGCATCGCGCTCGAGCTCAATCCGGGCGACGCGGACTGTATCGAGCAGAGGGGGCATCTGTTGACGATGCGCTGCCGGCCGCTCGACGCGCTCGCCTGGCTGGCACGCGCCATCCGCATCAACCCGCTGGACCCTCATTGGTATCAGTACGATCGCGCGCTCGCGCTATACATGCTGGGCGAATACCGCACGGCTGCCGAGGCGCTGGAGCTGGCGACGCGACCGAGGCCATGGATCCGCACCCGGCTTGCCGCCTGTTACGCTCAGCTGGGCGAGATGCAGGCGGCAAGGCGCCAAGCTGCGCTGATCAGCGCCGACGGCTCCAATCTCTCGCCGCTCGACTATGCAAGAACGGGCATCCCCTTCGAAAACGCCTCCGATGCCGAACATCTTGCCGACGGCGTGTCGCTGGCACTTGGGTAATCCTGAGGCGGCGGCCAACAGGCCGCTCGGCGGATCGCCCAAACAGGCTCAGTGCGGAAATTCGAGCCCCATTTCACGGTAGCGCTCGGGATCGTCGCCCCAGTTCTCGCGCACTTTGACGAACAGGAAGAGGTGCACCTTCTGCTCGAGTATGCCTGATATTTCCATGCGCGCGGCCTGGCCGATGGCGCGGATCGTCTCGCCCTTATGACCGAGCACGATCTTCTTCTGGCTGTCGCGCTCGACATAGATGGTCTGGTCGATGCGCACCGAGCCGTCCTTCTTCTCTTCCCATTTCTCGGTCTCGATGTGGGAGGAATAGGGCAGTTCCTGATGCAGCCTGAGATAGAGCTTTTCGCGGGTGATCTCGGCCGCGAGTTGGCGCATCGGCAGGTCAGAGATCTGGTCTTCCGGGTAGTACCAAGGTCCGGCCGGCAAGGTCTCGGCGAGATAGTCGAGCAGGTCCTTGCAGCCGGACCCGGTCAGCGCCGAAACCATGAAGGTGCGCTTGAACGGCACCCTTTCGTTGGCTGCCGCCGACAATGCCAGCAACGTCTCGTGCTTGACCCGATCGACCTTGTTGAGGATCAACACCATCGGCTGCCGGACATCCTTCAGCCGCTCGAGGATGGCGTCGGCATCGCCCCGGATGCCGCGCTCGGCATCGATCAAGAGCAGCACGATATCGGCGTCCTTGGCACCGCCCCAGGCTGTGGTCACCATCGCGGTGTCCAGCCGGCGCTTCGGCTTGAATATGCCCGGCGTGTCGACGAAGACGATCTGCGCGTTGTTGTGGGTGGCAATGCCGCGCACGATGGCGCGCGTGGTCTGCACCTTGTGCGTCACGATCGATACCTTGGCGCCGACCAATTGGTTGACCAGCGTCGATTTCCCGGCATTGGGCGCGCCGATCAGCGCGACGAAGCCGGAGCGGGTAGCGGGAGCTTCTGTTGCCGGAGCTTCGGTGGCGGTCATGCGGCACTCCCTTGATTGAGCCAGACGCCTTCCCGCTGCAGAAGTGCCGCGGCTGCCGCCTGCTCTGCCTCGCGCTTGGAGCGCCCGCTGCCGGTCGCTGGCGGATAGGCGCCGACCTTGACGCTGACGGTGAACAGCGGATCGTGGTCCGGTCCCTCGCGGCTGTCGATTATGTAAACCGGCACCGCGCCTGCCGCCTGATGCGCCCATTCCTGAAGTTCGGTCTTCGCATCGCGGCGGGCGGCGTCGATGGCTTGTGAGCGCGGTTGCCAGTACCTGTGGATGAAGGCACGGGCCGCTTCCAACCCGCCGTCGAGATAGAGCACGGCGATGAGCGATTCCAGTGCGTCGGCGCGCAGATTGACGCGCTTGCGCCCATCGAGGCCGCGTACGTCCGAACCGGCGCGAATGAGTTCCGGCAGGCCGATCTCCTCGGCGATTTCCGCCAGGGCCTCGGCGTTGACCAGGGCGTTCAATCTGAGCGACAGCTCACCCTCGGCAGCGTCGGGAAATGCCGCCAGCAGCATATCGGCAACGACAAGGCCGAGAACGCGGTCGCCCAGGAATTCGAAGCGTTCGTAGTCGATGCCGGCATGACTGCCGCGAGCGCTGGCATGGGTCAGCGCCCGCTGCAGGCGTTGGTGGTCGCCAAAACTGTGGCCGGTGCGCTCCTTGAGCGCCTCGGCGAGCGCATCAGCGGTCAGCCGTTTTGTCGCCGCCATGGTCCTAATTGACGAAATGGAACAGGCGCGAGGCGCGCATCTGCGACGGCCATTTCCAGATTTCGAGCGGGCTGGCGCTGCCGCCGATCGAGAAGAAGATGAGGTTGGCGCGGCCGACCAAATTCTCTTCCGGCACGAAGCCGACGGTGAAGCGGCTGTCGGACGAGTTGTCGCGATTGTCGCCCATCATGAAATAGTGACCGGGCGGCACCTTGAACTCTTTGGTGTTGTCGCCGATCGAAGCCTGTGTCAGGTCGAGCGTGTCGTAGGTGACGCCGTTCGGCAGCGTCTCGCGATAGACATCGACCGGCCCGTTCTCCTCGGTGATGTCGTGGTTGTCGATCTGCCCGACCTTGACGCGTGGCACAGCGACGTCGTTGATGAAGAGCTGGCCATCCTTGACCTGGATCTTGTCGCCCGGCAGGCCGACGACGCGCTTGATGTAGTCGACGGAAGGGTCCGGCGGAAACTTGAACACCACCACGTCGCCGCGCTTCGGCTCGGAGCCCCAGATGCGGCCCGAAAAGATGTTCGGCCCGAACGGCAGCGAGTAGCGGGAGAAGCCGTAAGACCATTTGGTGACGAAGAGATAGTCGCCTTCGAGCAAAGTCGGCCGCATCGAACCGGACGGGATCGAGAACGGCTGGAACAGGAGCGTGCGGATGACCAGCGCAAGCAGCAGGGCCTGGACGATGACGCTGACGGTTTCGCCAAGTCCGCCGGATTTCTTCTGGGTTTTTTCAGCCACGCTCATGTCGTCCTCGATTGTGCGTTGGATGGTATAGAGTCTCGGCGCGCGCTGGGCAACGTCATGCCGGTCGTCAGATGCAATCAATGTGGCGCTTCTTCGACCGGCAACGCTTCAATGATCACAAAGGCTTGAGCGAGCGGAAAATCATCGGTGATGGTGAGGTGGATCACGGCGCGGTGCCCTTCAGGCAGGATTTCGTCCAGCCGCGCTGCCGCCCCGTTGGTCAGCGCCATGGTCGGCTTGCCGCTGGCCAGGTTGACGACGCCCATGTCGCGCCAGAACACACCCTGCGCCAGACCGGTGCCCAATGCCTTGGCGCAGGCCTCCTTGGCAGCGAAACGCTTGGCATACGAGGCCGCACGCGCCGCGCGGTTTTCGGAGCGCGCCTGTTCGATCTCGGTGTAGATGCGTTGGATGAAGCGCTGGCCATGACGTTCCAGCGACTTCTCAATGCGTCTGATGTCGATGAGGTCGCTGCCGATACCGATAATCATTCGGCGGGAACTTCCGGCCCGGTTTTTCCGGTCTTTGCGGCTCTTTCGGCCAGACGCTTGCGGCGCTGCTCGTGGAAAGTGACCATACCCCAGCGGGTAATGCCGTAAAACAGCAGGCCGAAAACCAAGCCAAGCGGTATTGCGCCAATGGTCATCGGCTTAAGCACCGGTCCCCACAACTGCGCAAAGGAAAGATTATGCAGCATGTCGCCGAGATGCGCGGGTGGGCCATGCGCCGGCAGGTGTTCATGCAGGATCAGCTTGCCGACCTCCCAGGAGGCGGCCCATAGCAGCGGAAAGGTCAGGGGATTGCCGAAGACCGTGCCGAGTGCTGCCGCCACCAGATTGCCGGCGATCAGCCAGCACAGCATGGCGGCAATGATGAAGTGGAAGCCAAGCGGGAAAAACGACGCGAATACGCCCGCCGCAACACCGGCGGCCACGGCATGCGGCGTGGCCCTAAGCCGCAGGATGCGCTTGGAAAAATACCGCAGCGAGCGCGAGAACGAGCGGCGCGGCCACAAATAAGTACGCACCCGCTCGAAAAAACCATCAGGCTTGCGCCGTCGAAAAAGCACTCTGTTCCTGTTCCTAGTTCCATCAATGGCTTCGCGCCGGCTTTTCCCAGCCGGGGCGCGACAGCCCTATGCTGCGCTTTGCGGTCACCGAAAGGCAACTACGACTTTGATATAGCGATGTGCTAGCCGAAGAACAACGAGGCCGACGGCATCCGCTCGGTCGCCACTTGCGGCAGCCTTGGGTATCGCCATTCTGAACAGGGCATGATCGCGGCGAATTTGAGGAGCGCCACTCAGGAACGATACTCGCTGACCTCGACGAGGTTGCCGTCCGGGTCACGGAAATAGACCGACATCATCGGGCCACGGGCGCCGATACGCTCGACCGGGCCGACCTCTATGGCTACGCCGTTGGCCGCGAGGCTGGCGCATATCTCGGTGAGCGGCCGGGCGGCAACGAGACAGAAATCCCCAGAGCCGGGAGTCGGCGCCTTGGCCTTCGGCTCGAAGGTGCGCCCGACCTCATGCACATTGATCTTTTGCGTTCCAAACAGCAGCGCCGTTGGTCGGTCCGGCTCGTCGAGGCGCTTGAAGCCAAGCACGCGCTGATAGAAGGCGCAGCTATCGTCTACCGAACGAACTGTCAGCACGAAATGATCGATGCCGGTGATCACGGCGGCGGCTCCGTTATAAATTGCGGCTGCCCGGCTTGATCGCCGGTATGGCGGCAAGCTCGGGCGGCAGCCTGTCGGCCGGATAGGCCGGAACCTCGTATTCGGCGAGCGCGATCAGCGGCACGCCGACATCGGTCTTGCCGGCCGAGCGGTCGATAATGCATGCAGCGGCAACGACTTCGGCGCCAAGGCCGCGCAGGCAGTCGATGGTCTCGCGGATCGACAGGCCGGTGGTGACGATGTCCTCGACAATGACAACGCGCGACCCCTTGGCGATTTCGAAACGACGGAGCCTGAATTCGCCCCCTTCCCGCTCGACCCAGATCGCCGGCGCACCAAGATGGCGCGAGGTCTCATAGGCCGGGATCAGCCCGCCGATCGCTGGGCCGACGACATAGTCGATCCTGCCGGGAACGCCAGCGCGGATCTTTTCGGCCAGCGCCTTGCACAAGCGCTCGGTCTTGTCGGCATGCATGAAAACGCGCGCCTTTTGCAAAAAGACCGGGCTGCGCAGGCCGGACGTCAGGATAAAATGCCCTTCGAGAACGGCGCCGGCCTCGCGGAAAATGCCCAGCACTTCGTCGGTATTCATCGTTCGCTCCATGTCATGGTGAATAGTGAATGGTGAATAGTAGTGAGTAGTGAGAGCACCCTCTTTCACTATTCACTATTCACTATTCACTATTCACTATTCACTATTCACTATTCACCCATTCACGCGTCGCGCGTCGCTGACGCTCGAATTGTCCTTTAGCTGCGACAGCAGCCGGTTCAAGTGCTTAAGATCCCACACTTCGAGATCGATCAGCATTTCGGTGAAATCGGGCGCGGTGCGCACCATCGATAAAGTGTGGATGTTGGCATCGTTGGATGCGACGACCTGCGCAATGTCGGCCAGCGAACCCGGTGCGTTGATGGCGGTGACCGAGACACGCGCCGGGAACCGCTCCTTGGTGCGCTCGTCAATATCCCAGCGCACGTCGATCCAGCGCTCGGGCTGGTCGTCAAAGGCCTGCAATGCCGGCGACTGGATCGGATAGATGGTGATGCCGGTTCCCGGCTGCACGATGCCGACGATGCGGTCGCCGGGCACCGCCCCCTCCGGCGCGAAGCGCACCGGCAGATCGCCGCGCACACCGCGGATCGGCACCGCATCGTCACGCGGCTGGTTCTTGTCCTTGCGTGCGGCGCGGCCCGGAATCTGGAACAGCATGCCGGCGGCGTTGCGGATCTTCGACCAGCCCTCCTCGCGCTGCTTGGGCGCGACCAGCGTGACGCGCTCGTCCTTGTAGTCAGGAAATACCGCCTTCATGACATCGGTGGAGGCAAGTTCGCCACGGCCGACCGAGGCCAGTACATCCTCTATGTCCTTGCGCGCCAGCCGGTGCAGCACCGGCTTCAGGTTTTCCTTGGTGAAGGTCTTGCCGGACCGTTCGAAGGCGCGCTCAAGAATGCGGATACCGAGACCCGAATATTGCTTGCGGATAGCGTTCTTGGTGGCACGGCGGATGGCCGAGCGCGCCTTGCCGGTAACGACCACCGATTCCCACGCCGCCGGCGGCACCTGCGCCTTCGAGCGGATGATCTCGACCTCGTCGCCGTTCTTCAGCTCCGTCATCAACGGCATGATGCGGCCATTGACCTTGGCGCCGACGCAAGTGTCGCCGACATCGGTGTGGACGGCATAGGCAAAGTCGATCGGCGTGGCGCCGCGCGGCAGCGCGATCAGCATGCCTTTCGGCGTAAAGCAGAACACCTGGTCCTGGAACAGTTCCAGCTTGGTGTTTTCGAGAAAGTCCTCGGGATTGTCGCCTTCGGCAAGCTGCTCGATGGTGCGCCGCAGCCAGGCATAGGCATTGGTCTCCTTCGAGATCGCATGGGCGGCACCATTCATCTTGCCGCCGGTATCTTTATAGATCGAATGAGCGGCGACGCCGTATTCGGCGATCTTGTTCATCTGGTAGGTGCGGATCTGCAATTCGACGCGCTGGCGCGACGGGCCGACGATGGTGGTGTGGATCGAGCGGTAGTCGTTCTGCTTCGGTGTCGAGATATAGTCCTTGAAGCGTCCGGGCACCATCGACCAGGTGGTGTGGATGGCGCCGAGCGCGCGGTAGCAGTCCTCGACCGTCTCGACAACGACGCGGAAGCCGAAAATGTCGGACAGCTGTTCGAACGACAGCGCCTTGGCTTCCATCTTGCGGAATACCGACCACGGCTTCTTCTGCCGGCTCTTGACCTCGGCCTTGATCGAATATTTGTCGAACAGCGTGGACAGCGCCTTCTCGATCTCGGACAGCACGCCCTTGTTGCGCTCGAAGATTTCGACGAGGCGCGCGGTGACGGCGCGGTAGGCTTCGGGATTGATGAAGCGGAAGGCGATCTCCTCCAACTCCTCGCGCATGCCTTGCATGCCCATGCGGCCGGCCAGCGGCGCGTAGATGTCCATCGTCTCTTCGGCAATGCGCAGGCGCTTGGCTTCCGGCACATGGTCGAGGGTGCGCATATTGTGCAGGCGGTCGGCGAGCTTGACCAGAAGCACGCGCACGTCTTCCGAGATCGCCAGCAACAGCTTGCGCAGGTTCTCCGCCTGCTCGGCCTTCTTCGAGACGAGGTCGAGCTTCTTCAGCTTGGTCAGTCCTTCGACCAGCTTGCCCATTTCCGGACCGAACAATTCGTCGATCTCGGCCCTGGTCGCCGTGGTGTCCTCGATCGTGTCGTGCAGCAAGGCAACGGCAATCGTCGCCTCGTCCATGTGCATTTCGGTGAGGATGGCGGCGACTTCGAGCGGATGCGAGAAATAGGGATCGCCGGAGGCGCGCTTCTGGTGGCCATGCTTCTGCATGGCGTAGACATAGGCCTTGTTGAGCAGCGCCTCGTTGACGTCAGGCTTGTAGCGCTGGACGCGCTCGACAAGCTCATACTGACGCATCATGGCGGGATCTCGCAATGCTGAAATGAATCATGCGCCGCACTGGCGTACGGCGCATGTCATAGATAGCCACGAAACTGCCGACGCGAAAGTGTCGGCAGTTGTTGCTAAGATCAATAATCGTCGCTTTTTTCCGGCGGTACCAGCCCTTCGATGCCGGCCAACAGGTCTTCTTCGGTCATGCGATCGAAGGTGACGTTGTCCTCGGCGTCGTCGGCATCGGTGGCCGCAACAGTGCTGCCGGTCTGGTCGGCAATCGCCTCGCCATCGGCTTCCGGCTCGTCGACCTCGACATGCTTCTGCAGCGAATGGATGAGATCTTCCTTGAGGTCGTCCGGCGATAGCGTCTCGTCGGCGATTTCGCGGAGCGCAACGACCGGATTCTTGTCGTTGTCGCGAGGTACGGTAATCTGCGCGCCCTGGCTGATTTGACGGGCGCGGTGGCCCGCCAGGAGCACCAGCTCGAAGCGGTTGTCGACCTTGTCGATGCAATCTTCAACGGTTACGCGGGCCATGAGTTGCCCCTTTCATGCCTGGATTTGATGGAAAACAGGCGCGGTCCATAACCCGAACGCCGCCAAAATACAAGCTTTTATGGCGGTGCGCAGCTCTGACGCGGGCCGCCTGCGACGACGCAGCGCCGATCACAATTGCTTGCGGTGCCGGATGGTGCCTTGGATTGCCGTAAAACTGGCGTTATCTCGAACGATGAAGGCCAACAGGTCTATTATCAGACCGGCCGATAGTCGCCACGCATTTAGACGACCGCTTATTTCGAAAAAGGACATTTTTCCATGTTCGATCCTCGTGAAAAAATCGCTCTCTTTATCGACGGTGCCAATCTCTACGCCACCTCGCGCGCGCTGGGCTTTGACATCGACTACCGCAAACTTCTGTCGAGCTTCCAGAAACGCGGCTATCTGCTGCGCGCTTATTACTACACCGCGCTGGTCGAGGATCAGGAATACTCCTCGATTCGGCCGCTGATCGACTGGCTAGATTATAACGGCTTCAAGGTGGTGACCAAGCCAGCCAAGGAATTCACCGACTCGACCGGCCGCCGCAAGATCAAGGGCAATATGGATATCGAGCTGACCGTCGATGCGCTCGAGCTCGCCGATGTCGTCGACCATTATGTCATCTTCTCAGGTGACGGCGATTTCCGCACGCTGGTCGAGGCGCTGCAGCGGCGTGGGCGCAAGGTCTCGATCGTCTCGACCATGGCATCGCAGCCGCCGATGATCTCCGATGACCTGCGCCGCCAGGCCGACCATTTCATCGACTTGATGGCGCTCAAGAATGAAGTCGGCCGCGATCCGTCGGAGCGGCCGGTACGCCGGTCCGAGCCGGCCGAAGTCGACGAGGAAGACTATTGACGGTCGTTGCCTTGACCGCGCCCCTGGCCGCCTCTCCCGAACCCGATCGCGACTGCCCGCTTTGTCCGCGGCTGCACGACTTCATCGCCGAGTGGCGGCAGCGCGAGCCGTCCTGGTTCAACGCGCCAGTGCCGACCTTTTTGCCGCCGGAAGGCGAGGATGCGGTGCGCTTGCTGATCGTCGGGCTGGCGCCTGGCCTGCGCGGCGCGAACCGGACGGGGCGCCCCTTCACCGGCGATTTTGCCGGTGATCTGCTCTACAATACGCTAATCGCGCACGGCTTTGCGCGCGGCGAATTCAAAGCGCGACCAGATGACGGGCTGGAGCTTGTCGGTACGGCGATTACCAATGCGGTGCGCTGCGTGCCGCCGGAGAACAAGCCGGTTGGTGCCGAGATAGCCACCTGCCGGACGTTCCTGGTACCGACGATCGCCCGATTTCCAAACCTGCGCGCCGTGCTGGCGCTGGGCTCGATCGCGCACCAGTCGACCGTGCGGGCGCTCGGCCAGCGCGTCGCCGCCTATCCGTTCCAGCATGGTGGGCAGCAGCAGGCCAATGGCATCGCGCTGTTTTCCAGCTATCATTGCTCGCGCTACAACACCAATACGGGCGTACTGACGCAAGCCATGTTCGTCAACGTTTTCAGTCAGATAGAAGCTTTTCTGAAGACTGAGAGCCGGACGACGCCCGCCGGCGCACAAGCCCTAGATTCGGGTGATCGCGAACAACCAGGCCAAGAGATCCAGCAACCATAGTAACAGTGCAAGCTGCAGCGCGACGCGCAGGCGTTGGATGATCCGCCAATTGCTGGCCATGTCGGATTTGATGCGCAGCGCAAGCGCTCGGTGCATCCCATCCATGGTTGCGGGAGGATGCTGATCGACGAAATCCTGGAGCAGCTTCTCGGGATCGAAACGGAACGTATAGTTATAATATGGCCACACCATAATCGCGACCAGCAGTCCGATAAGAAAAAGCAATGTCAGCGCCAGCCAGTCCCAAGGCCCCACGCCATCCAGGAGCGCCCTGCCCCCAAGGAGAGAACTCGCGAACGCAGTTGCAAAAATCAGATTTCCAGCGCGCGTATTGAGACTTTCAACCACGCCCTGCTGGTGTTGGAGGCCACGCACCGCCTCCGCATAGACAAACGCCAGGCGGGGATCCCCACCGTCCGTCGCAGCAGGCGGGGCGTTGCTGTCATTGGCTGATGAAGGGCGCTCCGGCATCAAATGTACTTAGCACGGCGCCGCCTGCGATATGAATAGCCACCTTGGCGAAGGCTTCGTCGTTCCCGTCATCGCCCACTGAGGGTGCTCTCGCTGGACAGGAATAGCGTCAATCCGACGCCGTCGCTTCAGGCGCTGCGGCAAACAACGCGGCCAGCGTCGCCGGCCCGCCTTGGAGAACATTCAGGTCGACGTCGCCGCTGATGCCGTCGACGCGGCCCCGGTTGTGGTACTGCCAGTAAATCCAGTCGTTATGGCCTGGCCGCAGCGCCAGCGAACGCAGCCAACGCGGGCGGCCGGCTATCTGCCCGGCATAGGCTTGCGCGGCCTCGTCGGTCACATAGAGGATCGCCGTCTTGCCGAACGCTGCTTCGACCGGGCCGAGGAAGGCTGAGAGTTCGGCGCTCAACTGTTCGGGAGTTGGCCGCTGCGGGCAATTGCCGCCGAACTCGATGTCTACCACCGGCGGCAGCAAAGGCTGATCGCGCGGCACCACCGAGATGAAGTTGCGTGCCTGATCGGCACCCGGCCTGCAGAAGGTGAAGAAGTGATAGGCGCCGACGGCAAGGCCGGCGGCGCGGGCCGCACGCAAATTGGCGGCGAAGGCATCGTCGACATGGTCGCCGCGTTCAGTTGCCTTGATAACGGCGAAGGCGACATCGTCGGCGGCAACACGCCGCCAGTCGATCTGCCGCTGATGATGGGAAACGTCGATGCCCCTGACCGGATATTTGCCGCGGTCCGGAGAAAACGTCTGGAAGTAGGCATAGCCGCCGGCCAGGACGAGGCCCGCCAGGAGCAGACCGGCCGCGCCCCACAAGACGATCCGGTTTTTCAAACGAGACCTATCCCTATTGGTCCGCCCTGCCCTCCGCCATGGCTCCGGGCGTTCGTCGCTCGAAAAGCCAAATCACTGGCTTTTCGTCCGCTTCGCGGACCTCTCCTCACCCTCGCTCTTTCAGCAGCCGGCCCTTCTCGCGCGACCAGTCGCGCTGCTTTTCGGTCTCACGCTTGTCGTGCAGCTTCTTGCCGCGGCCGACGGCGAGCAGCACCTTCGCCCGCCCTTGGTCGTTGAAATAGATCTTCAGCGGCACCAGCGTCATGCCTTCGCGGTCGACGCTCTGCGACAGCTTGGCCATCTCGCGCTTGTTGAGCAGGAGTTTGCGGCGTCGGCGCGGCTCGTGGTTGAAGCGGTTGGCCTGCAGATATTCCGGCAAATAGGAGTTGATCAGCCAAATCTCGCCGCCCTCGACCGAGGCATAGCTGTCCTGGATATTGGCCTGGCCCTGGCGCAGCGACTTCACTTCGGTACCGGTCAGCACCAGGCCGGCCTCGATCGTGTCGAGCACCTCATAGGAAAACCGCGCCTTGCGGTTTTCCGCAACGGTCTTGTTGTTGGGATCGGCTTTTCTGACTTGATTCATGATGCGGAGAGGTGGCGCCTCATCCCTAATTTATCAAGCCGGCGTGCTTCATCGCCGCGTCGATCTTCTCGGCGGTCGACGGCTCGACCGTCATTAGCGGCGAGCGCAGCACGTTCTCGACCTTGCCCAGCTTCGACAGCGCATATTTCGCGCCGGAAACGCCGGGTTCCAGGAAAATCGCCTTGTGCAGTGGCAACAGACGGTCCTGCAGGTCGAGCGCCTTGGCGCTGTCGCCGGAAAGCGTCGCCTCCTGGAATTCGGCGCAGAGTCTGGGCGCGACATTTGCCGTCACCGAGATGCAGCCGACGCCGCCATGCGCGTTGAAGCCGAGGGCCGAGGCGTCCTCGCCGGAGAGCTGGATGAAATCCTTGCCGCAGGTGGCGCGCTGCTCCGAAACCCGCTCGACCTTGCCGGTGGCATCCTTGACGCCGACGATGTTCTTGAAGTCGTGCACCAATTGCCCCATCGTCTCCGGGCTCATGTCGACCACCGAGCGGGGCGGAATGTTGTAGATGATGATCGGCAGGCTGGTAGCCTTGGCGACGGCGGCGAAATGCGCGTAGAGGCCGCGCTGCGTCGGCCTGTTGTAATAGGGCGTGACGACAAGGGCCGCGTCGGCGCCCGCCTTCTCGGCATACTGGACCAGGCCAACCGCCTCTTCGGTGTTGTTGGAGCCGGCGCCGGCAACGATAGGAACCCGGCCCTTGGCGACCTCGATGCAGACCTTGACGACTTGGCGGTGCTCGTCATGCGACAGCGTCGGCGACTCGCCTGTGGTGCCGACCGGGACCACGCCCGTCGTGCCTTCGGCGATCTGCCAGGCGATGAAGGCGCGAAAGGCTTTCTCGTCGAAACGGCCGCTCTTTTCGAACGGTGTGACGAGCGCGGTCAGCGAGCCTCTCAGCATGTCGTCCAACTCCTTGGGGACTTTCGGGTTTGTCGTGCGCGCCTTCTAGCCGAAAGCGAAGCGGCGCACCATAGTCTCGACATTGTTGCGCGGCAAGCATTGCGCCAGCAATTGCAATTCGAATGACCTCGAGAAGGTTTTCTTTACGGGCCCTTCATCACAGACGAGTAAGCTTCAATTCATCTGTGTCTGTTGTAGCGTCGAAGAACGGGGATGACCAAATCCATGCCGATCAGGCGGCCTCATCTTTTCGCGCTTATCGGCGCGATCGTCGCCCTGATTCCCGGCGCGGCGATCGGCAGCAGCGTCGATGTGCAGGTTACGTCGGCGATTCCGATGACCGAGCCGCAGAACGATGCGGTGCAGCAGTCCCCGTCCGCGAGCGTCGCGGTGCTGAAGAGCGGTCTCGATGCGCTGGCGGCAAACGACATTGCGCGCGCGCGCCAGGTGCGCGAAGCGCTGCCGGCCAAATCGCTCGACCGGCACATCCTTGCCTGGGCGATCGCGCTCTATGGCGGCGACCAGGTGCCGAGCGGCGACATCGCCGATGCGGCAAAGATGCTGCCGAACTGGCCGGGTACGATCGCCTTGCGCAGGAACAGCGAGCGCGCGCTCTATCGCGAGAACCCCACGCCGCAGATCGTGGTGCGGGCGTTCGACGGCAGCCAGCCGCTGACCTTCGAGGGCGTGCTGATCCTGGCCCGCTCCTATGTAGCGCTGGGCGATACCAAGGCGGCGCGCTCGGTGCTGTCGCCATTCTGGCGCACCGAAAAGCTCGAAGCCAGGGACGAGGCGGCGGTCATTCGCGAGTTCGGTGCGCTGATCCCGGCCGCCGACCATCGCTTCCGCATGGAGCGCATGTTTTATGCCGACCGGGTCGCTTCGGCGCTGCGCGTCGCCGGTCTCGCCGGCGCCCAGCAATTGGCCGATGCCTGGGCGGCGGTCACCAAAGGCGACAAGAACGCGGCCAAGCTGCTGAAGGCGGTGCCGGCAGCGCAGCGGGCGGCCGGCTATCTCTTTGCCGAAGCCGAATATCTGCGCAAGCAGCAGAAATTTTCCGACGCCGCCGCGCTGGTGATGAAGGCGCCGGGCGACCGCGACGCTCTGGTCGATCCGGACGCCTGGTGGGTCGAGCGCCGGGTGCTGTCGCGCGAGCTGGTCGACCAGAGCGACATGAAGACCGCCTACAGAATAGTCGCCGCGCATGCCGCCGAAAGTCCCGCCAATGCTGCCGAGGCGGAATTCCATGCCGGCTGGTACGCGCTGCGCGGCCTCAAGGACCCGAGCATCGCCGCCAAGCATTTTGCGCGAATCGCGGAGCTCGCCCAAGGGCCAATGTCGCTGTCGCGCGCCTATTATTGGCTCGGCCGCGCCGCCGAAGTCGGCGGCCCCGGCAATGCCAAGGATTATTTCAGCCGCGCCGCAAGCTACGGCACGACCTTTTACGGCCAGCTCGCCGGCGAGCGCGTCGGCCGGCAGACCCTCAACATCGTCTACCCCCAGCCAAGTGCCGCCGACCGCCAGAATTTCGCCACCCGCGAGGCGGTCAGCGCCATCAAGCGGCTGCAGGAGGCCGGCTATGACCGCTATGCCGAGACGCTCTACCGCGACCTCGCCGGGCAGCTGAACAACCCCGGCGAACTGGCGCTGCTTGCGGTGTTGGCGGAAAGACAAGGCAACCATTTCATGGCGCTGAAGATCGGCAAGATCGCCGGCGCCCGCGGCATCGATGTCGGCGCGCTGTCGCATCCGCTCGGCGTCATTCCCGACACCGCCAACATCTCCGGCTCGGGCAAGGCGCTGGCCTATGCGATTGCCCGCCAGGAAAGCGAGTTCAACATCGGCGCAATCTCCAGCGCCGGCGCGCGCGGACTGCTGCAACTAATGCCAGGCACCGCCAAGCAATTGGCGAAGAAGGCCGGCATGACATTTTCTCAGGCCCGGCTGACCACCGATGCCGGCTACAATGCAACGCTGGGCGCTGCCTTTCTCGGCGAGCAGCTCGGCCGTTTCGACGGCTCCTACGTGCTGACCTTCGCCGGCTACAATGCCGGCCCCGCCCGCGCCGCCCAGTGGGTGGCGAAATACGGCGATCCGCGCGGCAAGGACGTCGATGCCGTCGTCGACTGGATCGAGCGGATTCCCTATACGGAAACAAGAAGTTACGTCCAGCGCGTGATGGAGAATTACGAGGTCTACAAGATGCGTATCTCCGGCAAGTACGACATTGTCGGGGATCTGGTGAACGGCCGGGGGTGACGACCGGGCTTCAAGCCAAGTTTGCCGGTCACAGCGTATTTTGTTCTTGCTTTGTGCCGGCAGCTATGCTACTAATTTAACCATAGTGCTGATTCGCACCGACGACCCGCCCAACGAGGCGGGTTTTTGTTTCAGGCTTTGAAAGTTCCGGACGTCGAGTTGGCGGACAGCGGCCCGCCCTGTCCTGCCGGACATCTCCCCAAGGGTCCCAGCTTCGTGGACAGTGCCTTTCTGCATCCGACGAAACTTGGCGAAAGCGACGATGACAGCCAATCTCCCCCTTGAGGGACCCTGCAACTTCGGCGCCTCCCCTATTTGACCCTACCGGCCCCTCGCCTGTAGCAGTTGAAACAAGCCAGCAGCGAGAGGAACGGAGTCCACATGGCAACCGAGCAGGGTTTCTCCGATTTCTTCTACGCCGCGCCGGACGGGCTGTCCCTGCACGCCCGCATCTACGGCGAAGCGAATTCCGGCCGCTGGCCAGTCGTTTGCCTGCCCGGCCTGACCCGCAATTGCCGTGATTTTCACGAGCTGGCGCTTTATCTGTCGACGCAGGCGAAGCGCAAGGTCGTCGCTTTCGACTATCGCGGGCGCGGGCAGTCCGCCTACGATGCCGATATCGGCCATTACAATATCGGCATCGAAGCTGGCGATATTCTCGCCGGGCTGGCGGCGCTGAGCATCGAGGAGGCTGCCTTCATCGGCACGTCGCGCGGCGGACTGATCATCCATGTGCTCGGGGCGATGCGGCCGGCCGTGCTGAAGGCCGTCGTCCTCAACGACATCGGCCCGGTGATCGAGACGCAAGGGCTCGCCCATATCCGCTCCTATCTCGACCCCGCGCCCAGGCCGAAGGCGTACGCAGAGGTGGTCCGCGGCCTGCGCAGCACCCATGGCGCCGATTTTGCGGCGCTGACCGATGCGGATTGGGAGCGGATGGCGTCAGCCCTCTACCGCGAGACCGAGGAGGGATTTCTGCCCGATTTCGATCCGAAACTGGTCGATACGCTGGCGGGCCTCGATCCCAGCCGGCCGATGCCTGATCTTTGGCCACAGTTCGACGCGCTGGCGGCCATCCCAATGCTCGTCATACGCGGCGCCAACTCGAAGCTGCTGTCCGCCGAAACGCTCGAGCAGATGCGGACGCGCCATACCGATATCGAGACGATCACCGCTGACGGCCAGGGGCATGCACCGTTTTTGGAGTCCGGGATCCTGCCGGGCAGGATCGCTGGTTTTTTCGATCGGGTGGAGCGGCGGAGCGGTTGGAAGTAAAACCACGGTAAGTTTAAGTAACTCTCTGCCTTATCTTGTACCTGTGAAGCATTCTGGCAGCGATTAACAGCTCTGCTGGCGTCCCGGAGAATAATTGTTGGATGTCGGCGCCGCCCCTCATCCGCCTGCTGGCACCTTCTCCCCGTGTAGTGACGGGAGAAGGACAGACGGCCGCAACGCTGACGAACTCCCCTCTCCCCGTTTTTTCACGGGGAGAGGGTAAGGGTGAGGGGCAGCGCCGACTTGATGTATTGGCCTGCAATCCGTTGTCAGATCGACCGACTTACGCCAGATCCACCCAAACCGTCAGGATTTGGCGCTTCTCTTCGCGGGCTTTGGTGCCTTGCTTGCGGCCGGCTCACCTTTTGGTTCCCGCCTTGCCGAAGGTGGAGAGGACAACGGACTTGCCCCGCCGTCGTCCGAACCACTGTACCGCGGCGTCTCAAGCACGGTGACGCAACCGTCGAGATCGTTGGTGGCCAGATGGGCGTAGCGCATGGTCATGGACAGCGTCTGGTGGCCGAGCCACATCTGCACACGCCTGATATCGATGCCGCCCTGGACGAGACGCGAGGCGCATGTATGGCGCAATATGTGCGGCACGACCTGATCGTCGGCGCCAAGCCCGACTTCGGCCTTGGCATCGTTCCAGATGGCACGAAACTGCGCCTGGCTAAGCTTGGTGAACGGGCCTTTAGGCCGGCGGCCCTCGGTGGCCGGCAGCTTGATCACCTCTTTTACCCGCTCGGTCATCGGGATGGTGCGGCTGCGGCCGGACTTGGTGATCCAGAAACTGACGCGGTGCTCCTGGATATCGTTCCAGATCAAGCCCAGCGCTTCGCCGAGGCGGCAACCGGTGTCGACGAGAAAGACGGAAAGCCGATAGGCGTCCTCGCTGCGGCTTTTGATGGCGGCAAACAGCCGAGCCTCCTCGTCCCTTTCGAGGAAACGAATCCGTCCCGCCCGCTCTTTCTGGCGGCGGAACTCGGGCAGGCTGTGGATATCCCCCATCTTGTGAGCCTTGCGCAGCAGTTTGCTGAGGGCAGCCATCTTCCGGTTGATGGTTGCGTTGCTGTTGCCGCGCTGGCGCAAGGTGCCGATAAGGTTGTCGAGGGTGCTTTGGTCAAAGGCGCTGAAACGCTCCCCAAGGAGAATCTCGTCTATTTCGCCGATGAACGAGCTGACATTGTACTTATGCCGCCCATCATCCCAAAGTATATCCCGGTATGCTGAAAAAAGTTCTCCGATCCTGTGCGACTTTACTTCTCGTATCTTGTTGTAACTGTATTTTATCTTTGCAGTTTGAGAAGAAAACATCGAAAAATGATCAGAGGTCCCTCCCTCTTGAATCGCATCGTTCGTCATTATTCGCCACACCCCCGAGTGGATAGGCCTAGACCTACCTGCTTGGCGGTGCCCTTTCAAGAGTTTTAAGCGTTGCGGCCGATTTCATCCACCAGTGGTGGATCCCAACGACATCGTTCCACAACCCTGTTCAGCTACCGAACCCCCTTTTCCTTCTGTTTGCTACCAGTCGCGAAAATAAAACAGCCCGGGCGTTGAAGCGCCCGGGCTGGATTTCAGTTGCTTAAGTCCAGCCCTTAGAACGAGCGCTGGAAGCGGAGGACACCGCCGATGCTGTTTTCGTCGGTAGCACCGGTCCAATTGTCGAAATTGTTGTCACCGAAGTGCAGGTAGTCGACTTCGGCCGTGATCGTGAAGCCGGGAACGATGTCGTAGGCAATGTTCGCCGCGATGCCGACGTTCTCGCCTTCGTCATACGCCGCCTGAAGGTTGAACGAGGTCTTCTCGTTGATGGTGTAAGTGCCACCACCCCAAACTGCCCAGTTGCCGCTCCACTGCTTGTAGAAGTTGCGTGGGATATTGTCGTCCGAACCGTAGCCGGCCATCAGGAACAGCGTCAGGTTCTGCATCGGCGTCACGTCCAGGCGAGCCTTGCCTGTCCATTCTTCCACTGCGCTGTCATAGGCTATGACGCCCGAGATCGAACCCCAGCCCTGCGTGTATTTCACGCCGCCGACGACATATGGAACATAGCTGTCGATCGAATCGTGACCCAGGTGGAGCGCGGTGTTGTCGTCGTTGAGGATAAAGCCTTCACCGGTTTCCAACGACGCCACGGCCGAGAAGCCGTTGCCGGCATCGAAGTAGTACTGGATGACGTTGGTGTCGAAGCCGCCGTAGGGAACCAGCGTATCGTTGATGACGTTGCCGGCGTAACCGGTGAACGTATTGAAGGCCGTTTCGTCCTTACCGACGCGGAGACCACCGAGCTGGATCCAGGCGAAGTTCAGCGAAACGCCTCTGCTGCCAAAGCTGGAGAATTGTGCATCAGGGGTGGCCGGGTTGCCGTCGAGATCGACCCCGTGATAACCGGTTCCCCAGTTGAAGCGGGTCTCGGTGTAGGTCTTCAAGGTGCCCATCTCGGTTTCCTGGCCGGTATAGGTCCTCAGCGTGAAGCGAGCCTGCTTGAAATAGCCGTCGTTGACATCGTCCCTGCCTTCCAAGGCTTCCGAAAGGTCTTGGTAACGGGCACCAGTGAACGCGCCCGCATCGCCGGCGGAGATGTCATAGCGGACGTAGCCGCCGATGCGCATGCAGATTTCGGTGCCGGGGATGTAGAAGTAGCCAGCGCCGTAGACGTCGCAAATCTTGACGTATTCAGCGGGTTCCGGCTCGGCGACGACGACGGCGTCGGCGGCGCGCGCACCGGAAACTGCGATCAGTGCCGCAGCGGAGCCGAGAAGAAGGCTCTTGATGTTCATTTTCTGACCTCCAGTCAGAATCGAGGGCGGAGGTCGGCAAAAAGCAGCTCGTTCGGCGGTTTTTATTTATATTTTCAAATAGATAAGTCCTAAGGCCGTCAGTGAGGCCCTGTCCGCCAAAAACGCTTACTGGCGAAGGCCTTGCCTGAACCGGTCTTGAAATATCGCTCGAGTTGCCGTGCGTTGGCCTCGGTTTCAACCCCGATGTAGGACTTCAAAGTTACAGGCAGATAGGCCTTGGTCGAAGTCACATAGCCTGATCGATGCGATTCGAAGCGGCGCCGAAGGTCGTTGGTCGACCCGACGTAGACATCGCCGTTACGAAGTTGCAGGAAATAGACGTACCACATAGTCCCCCTACGCTACTTCGTAGCTTCGGGCGACACCCTACGCCCAAAATGCGGTTCCGGGTGGCCTGCCACCCGAAGCCCGCAGGGCGTAGGGTGGCGGAGAGGATGGGATTCGAACCCACGAGAAGCTTTTGACCTCTACTCCCTTAGCAGGGGAGCGCCTTCGACCACTCGGCCACCTCTCCGTTGCGCCGGTGGATAAAGAAAAGCGCCGGCACAATCAACAAGCTGGCGCTATTATCCTTGAAAAATCGACCCTTCGCCAAAGCGCCGCCCAGCGATGTGGCGATTCTGCGGCGATTCCCTGGTTCGCGACTCGCGCCATGGTCACATTTCGGGCCGACCATCGCCGGAATCCGCCGTTTGCAACGGCTTGCGAAGGGCTGTTGGTTAACGGGAGCTTTCGGAGTGAGGCCAAATCGTGTCATTTGTGCAACAACGCCGGGGTATAGCGCCAACACAAACCTTTTGCCGGTACGATCGTGGTTGAACGCCGCCGTCTCATGGGTAATGTCGGGTTTGAAGGAGCGGCGCGGTGCGCATCTTTTTCGGTAGTGGGGATGGGGCAGGGAACGCTGTCCTTCAGCAAAGAATACCCAGACCCGTTTTTTAACTTTTGACTGGAGGTCAGAAAATGAACATCAAGAGCCTTCTTCTCGGCTCCGCTGCGGCACTGATCGCAGTTTCCGGTGCGCGCGCCGCCGACGCCGTCGTCGTCGCCGAGCCGGAACCCGCTGAATACGTCAAGATTTGCGACGTCTACGGCGCTGGCTACTTCTACATCCCAGGCACCGAAACCTGCCTGCGCATCGGTGGCTATGTCCGCTATGACATCGGCATCGGCGACGTCGGCTCCTTCGACGGTGCGAAGACCACGGACCAGATGGACGGCGGCTCGCAGGATACCTACTACAAGCACGCCCGATTCACGTTGAAGACCTGGACCGGCCAGGAAACCGAGCTCGGCACCTTGAAGACCTACACCGAGACCCGTTTCAACTGGGGTAACCACAACGATTATCTTGATGACAACTTTAACGGCGGTACGAGTGTTTCGCTGAACTTTGCCTGGGTCCAACTCGGTGGTTTGCGCGTCGGCAAAGACGAATCGGCCTTCGACACGTTCATCGGCTACGCCGGCAACGTCATCCAGGATACGCTAGTCCCCTATGGCGGCTTCGACACCAATGTCGTCCAGTACTACTTCGACGCCGGCAACGGCTTCTCGGCCGTGGCTTCGTTGGAAACCGGTTCGGGCAGTGCCGATGCGGATCCTGGCATTTTCCAAGACAGCAACAGCGGCAATGATTCGATCGACAGCTATGTTCCGTATGTGGTCGGCGGTATTAAATACACGCAGGGTTGGGGCTCGATCACCGGTGTTGCCGCCTATGACAGCACTTGGGAAGAGTGGGCCGGCAAGGTTCGCGTCGACGTTACGCCGATACAGAACCTGACACTGTTCGTCATGGCCGGTTACGGTTCGGACGACAACATCGACCGCAACTTCTATAAGCAGTGGGGCGGCAACTGGGCAGTTTGGGGTGGTGGCACCTACACCATCAACGAGAAGACCTCGTTCAACCTCCAAGCATCGGTTGACGACGACAAGAACTACGGCGTCGCCGCGAACATCGCCTACGATATCGTTCCCGGCTTCACGATCACTGCCGAAGTCGATTGGGCTCGCGACGGTCAGTTTGATAAAGCCTACGATCGCAACTGGACCAATGCCGACGACAAGGACAGCGTCGGCGGGATGCTGCGCTTCCAGCGCTCATTCTAACAATCCGAACCTGATTGAGATCGAACCCGGCGGGCCAACCGCCGGGTTTTTCGTATCGGGCGACGCAGCTAACAACTCTCGGTGCATGAATACAGGCTGCCACTGAATACCTATCGCAGGGCTGAGCTGGTCAATTGTAATGCTCGCCGCGCCCGCTTGTCCGAACGTGCAAAAAATGAAGATCTTGGCACGATCTGAAGGGCTGGCCTACAGGATCAACGGATCTCGACAGCAAGTCACCGTCGACCTCGGCCTGCCGAACGCCACCCACTCGTTCAAAGTTCGGCTAGATCTCCCAAGGCGTGAATCAGCGGCTGAATTGTGCTCTCATATTTTTTCCAGCGCTTGACCGATGATGCATAGATCGGCTGCCGCACCTGCCAGCGGCTGGGGGTATTGACCGACCTGTCCTTCTCGAAAAAGCGCAGGCAGGAATCGTCCCAAGGCAAGCCGAGATGATCGATGAGACGGCGCGACTGCGCCTCCTGATCCGCAATCAGCGTCTCGTAGCGGCTTTCGAAAATACGTCCGGGAAAGACCTTATTCCAATGCCGCATCAAGCGATCATATTCACGGTAGTATAGGCCGAGTGTCTCAAGGTCGGCGTTGTAGCCGTGGTCCTTGGTGAAATGCAAGACGAAGCAGGACACGCAATTGTCGATGGCATCGCGCCGGCAATGAATGATGCGCGCGTGGGGAAAAAGAATTCCAATCACTCCGATAAACTCGAAGTTGTGCGGCATCTTGTCGACTATGCGGAGCGCGGCAGGCGCGTGCTGGCGCAGATAAGACAGGTATTCTTCGGCCAGCGCCCTCGACTGATCCCTCGTCATCGACATGATCGAACTGCGCAGGTCCTCATCCGATTGTGTTCTAAAGCCCATCGAGTTCGCGATTCGGCGCAGCTTCGTAAGCTCCCCGGCGCCATGGACGTCCGGATGGCTCGCGCAGATCTGCTCGGTCAGCGTCGTCCCCGACCGGGGCATGCCCAGCACAAACACAGGCACTTCGGATGGACTGCCGTGGCCAGCCTTGGCTTCCAATAGTGACGGGCTGAATATCTCGATCATGGAATCGACACTTCGGCGGTAGTACTCCAGGTCGAAATCGTGACCAGCGGCCTTTTTTGCCTTCTGGAAGTGATCCATCGCCTCATCGTAGCGCTCGAGATCGTTCAGCACTTTGCCTGCGGCGTGATGGAGCTGGGATGCAGCAACCGGTTCGAGCCTGGGATTGGAGAGTTCGCGCAGGATAGAGTCGAGCTCGGCAGGTTTTTCGGTGAACTTTTGCGTGTCGACCAGGTAGTTGTAGGCTGCCCCAACATCGACGCGACGTTCTATTGCCTGATTGAGATAGGCTCTGGCTTCGTCCATGCGACCGAGGCTGGCGAGCGCACCAGCCAGACCAATTCGGACCATGGGATGGTCGCCGTTGATCTTCAGTGCCTTCTCGTAAAGGGGCAAAGCCATCTCGGCCTTGTCGAAGTTGACGTAGGCACGCGCCAGTCCGCAAAGCGCTTCCACCAGATCGGGCTTCAATTCGCAGGCGCGCTGCAGGTGCCTGATAGCAAGCAAGCTGTCGCCAAGCTTCAGACCGGCCTCTCCCAGGCTAAGGTGGAAATACGGATTTTGAGGCGTCTGGCTTACTGCTCGTGCAAAATATTTGAGAGCCAACTCATCGTCGATACCGAGCCCCAGCGTGCCGAGGATGTACAGCGAAAGCGGGTGGTTTGGCGTGCGGGCGAGAACGCGATGGCATAACTCCTCGGCCTCTGGAAGCCGCTTGGCTTGCTGGAGTTCGAGCGCCTGTCGCAACAGCATGTCGTCAGCTTGCGCGCGCGACGGCGGTTTCGCTTTCGGCGGCTGCACTTTCGGCGCCGGGCGGGACTTTATGTGTTTGGACCAAGCGGGCGGCAGTCGGTTGCTCATCATGTCTCGCTAGCAAAATGATCTGGGAGAATCCAGCCTGACGTGCCCGCCCGCCGCAGAACTTGGCAGCCAGGCCGGGAGCTTAGTCTAGCAACCGGTGCCCCGCCGCAATTGCAGCCCCAGCCCACAAACCTGGCGATTCAGATCTCGTGGCCCACACAAATGCAAATTGCCGACTGCAATTCCCGAGTCAAATCTCGGCGAGATCACCGAGCGACTGGATCAGCGGCTGGATTGCGCTCTCATAGTTTTTCCAGCGCTTGACAGATGAACTGTAGATCGGTTGCCGAACCTGCCAGCGACTGGCCGTGTTGACCGATCCCTCCTTGTCGAAGAAGCGCAGGCAGGTATCGTCCAGGGCAATCCAAGATGATCGATCAGACGGCGCGATTGTGCCTCCTGATCCGCAACCAGCGTCTCGTAGCGACTTTCGAAGATGCGTCCGGGAAAAACCTTGTCCCAATGTCGCATCAGGCGATCATATTCACGGTAGTACAGCCCGAGTGTCTGCAGGTCGGCGATGTAGCTGTGTCCCTTGGAGAAATTCTGGAAAAAACACGAGAGGCAATTGTCGATGGCATCGCGACGACAGTGAATAATCCGTACATTGGGGAAGAGAAGCCCTATGAGACCGATCAGTTCGAAATTCCGGGGCATCTTGTCGACGATGCGAAGCGCGGTCGGCGCACGCTCACGAAGATAGGACAGGTGCTCCTCGGCCAGCATTTTGGATAGGTCGGGGGTGATCGGAACGATCGATTGGTCCAAGGTCCGTGCTGAAACCTTCGTGAGGCCGATAGCATTTGCGGCTCGCCTTATCTTTTTCAGCTCTCCGGCGCCATGAACATTCGGGTGGCTCGCGCAAATCTGCTCGGTCAGGGTGGTGCCCGATCGGGGCATGCCCAATACAAACACGGGCACTTCCGACGGGCTTCCATAACCCGCCTTGGCGGCCAACATGTCCGGGTTGAAGAACTCAATCGTGGAGTCGATCCAGCGGCGATAGGTCTCCAGATCGAACTTATAGCCGGCGGCCCGCTTGCCTTTCTTGAAATGATCTATCGCGTCTTCGTAGCGCCCAAGGTCGTTCAGCACTTTGCCGGCAGCGTGATGAAGTGTCGTCGCACTGTCCGGGTCAAGCTTTGGCTCACCAAGCTCGCGCAGGATGGACCTAAGTTCGGCCGGCTCTTCGGTGAATTTGCGCGTACGCACAAGCTCATTATAGGCGGCGGGCATAGCGATGCGACGTTCGATCGCCTCCTTCAGATAGATTTTGGCTTCATCCATGCGACCAAGACCGGTGAGTGCGCTGGCCAGCCCCGTCCGAACGCGGGGATGATCGCGGTTGATCTTGAGCGCTCTCTCGTAAACCGGCACAGCCATGTCAGCCTTGTCGAATTCGACGTAGGCGCGCCCCAATGCGCAAAGCGCCTCCACCAAATCGGGCTTCAACTCCAGAGCGTGCTGGATGTGCGTGATTGCGGGCGAATATTCGCTTACCCTCAGATAAGCTTCACCCAGACTAAGGTGATAATAGGGGTTTCGGGGCTCCACGCCGACGGCTCGCGCCAAATAGCGCAAGGCCATTTCATCGTCGAGCCCGATGAACAGCGTGCCCATGATATACAATGCCAAGGGATGGTTGGGCGTGCGCTCCAGCACGCGGCGGCACAGTTCCTGAGCCTCGGCCAACCGCTTGGCCTGCTGCAAGTCATACGCCTGTTTCAGCAGCGCGTCGTCGGCCTGCACGCGCGTCAATGGTTTCGCCTTCGGCGGTTCCACTTTCGGCGCCGGGTGGGACTTTATATGCTTGGACCAGGCGGGCGGCAGTCGGTTGCTCATCATGTCTCGCTAGCAAAATGATCCGCGAGAATCCAGCCTGACCGTCGCCGCCGTTCGTGGAACTTGCGCAGGCCCAGCCGGCAGGCTAGCAAGAAGGCCCTTTTTGAACGAGCCTTTGCCATGCGCCCTCCCCTGACGCCAATCATCAGCGCGCTTCCCTCGACGGTGCCATTTGTCGGTCCGGAGGCGCAGGAGCGTGATCGCGGCCGCGCCTTTCGCGCCCGTATCGGCGCCAATGAGAGCAGCTTTGGCCCCTCGCTGCGGGTCGTTGCCCGCATGGCCGAGATTGCCGGCGACATGTGGATGTATTGCGACCCCGACAATCACGATTTGAAGGTAGCCGTGGCCCGACATCTCGGTGTCGGCGCCGAAAACGTCGTCGTCGGCGAAGGCATAGACGGGCTGCTCAGCCTGGTGGCGCGCATGTATGTGGCGCCCGGCGACGCGGTGGTGACCTCGCGCGGCGCCTATCCGACCTTCAACTTTCATGTTGCCGGCGTCGGCGGCCGGCTGGTCGCGGTGCCTTACGAGAACGACCGGGAAAACCTGGACGGCCTGCTGGCGGCAGTGGCCAGGGACAAGGCGCCGCTGGTCTATCTGTCCAACCCGGACAATCCGATGGGCAGTTGGTGGGAAGCGGCCGAGCTCAGCCGCTTCATCGAGGCCTTGCCGGAGACCACAATGCTGGTGCTCGACGAGGCGTATGGCGAATTAGGGCCAGCCTCAGCGATGCCGCCGATCGATGTGGCGCGGCCGAACGTCATCCGCATGCGCACCTTCTCCAAGGCCTATGGGCTAGCCGGCATACGCTGCGGCTACGCGGTGGCCGAAGCCCAGGTGATTCGCGATTTTGAGAAGATCCGCAACCATTACGGCGTCAGCCGCATGGCGCAGATCGCCGGCGTCGAGGCGCTTGCCGATCAGGCCTGGCTGGAGAGCGTGGTGGCGCGGGTCGCGGCCGGCCGCCGGCGCATCGCCGGAATAGCCGAGGCGAACGGGCTGAAGCCGCTGGCTTCGGCGACCAATTTCGTCACCATCGACTGCGGCCGCGACGGCGCCTTCGCGCTGAAGGTGCTGCGGGCGCTGTTGTCGCGCGACGTGTTCATCCGCAAGCCGATGGTGCCAGTGCTCGACCGCTGCATCCGGGTCAGCGTCGGCCTCGATCACGAGCTCGACATTTTTGCCGAGGAACTGCCTGGCGCACTGGCGGCAGCGCGGGGGAATTGAGGCGCCAAAAGGGGCGACGGAACACCACGACCTCCAGTACTGCCGCTATTTCTCCCCACCACCAAGCAGGCGCATGACGCGTTTCAAGGCGTCCGATAATTCGGCAGCCGCGTCATCGGCGAGGCCGGCCGTCAGCCGGGCGAGATCGCGATCCGTCGCAGCCTGAAGCCTGGCGAGTTCCGCACTTCCGCGAGCGGTTAGCGACAGGATGCGTCTGCGCCGATCGGCTGGGTCAGTGCGTATCTCGGTCAGGCCAGCGGCGGCGAATCTCCTCAGGATGCGTGTGACATAGGCCGGATCGAGCCGGAGTTCGGCGGCGATTTCGGAGGCCGCCGGCCCGAGATCGAGGTGGAACGCCCGTGCCAGAAACCCAGCCTCACCGCCGCTATTGGCGGCAGCGCGGGATCGGTCGCCCAATTCGAACAGCAGCCGCGCCTCGCCCAGCGTATAGGCGCTGTGCGTCAAGGTCAGGTCGAGCAGCCCGATCAGGCGCGTGTAGAAGCGATTGAAGCAACGTATCTCCGCGACAAGGGCATTCCGATCGGCCGGCATGACGACCTCCTTCGGGCTGATCGCTCCTAAGGACCATGATGGTCTATTATTTGACTTAGTCAATCATTCGATGGAGACGCCGCCTATCTCGCACGTGAAGCTGGCGGATAGCGATCGGCAGAGAGACCTTCGATGCACGTTGCCTGGTTGAATTTGCACAGCGATGCGCCAGACTCGACTCAGAAGATGGAGAGCGCGATGGCCGACCGGACGGTGCAGGTACGCATATACGGCAAGGTGCAGGGCGTCAGCTATCGGGTCTGGGCGCGGCGCGAGGCGTCTGGACTTGGCCTTGCCGGTTGGGTGCGCAACGAAATTGACGGCTCGGTGACAGCCTTGATTGCAGGGGCCGATGCGGCGGTCTCGACAATGATCGAACGGCTTCGGCAAGGGCCGCCAGGGGCAGCGGTTTCGAAAGTTGACGTCGAGGAGATCGAGGCACGCGACATGTCCGCGGGTTTCAGGATTGTTGCCTAGAAAGGCATGATCCTGCTCATTCGCTTCCATCGCACAAAATCTCCAGGGTGCAGATAGAGCAAACCTGAAGCCAATGCCTTACCCGAACACACTCCTTGAATTAATTGAACGTTTGTTTTATTGTGCTGAAAAGGCGGCTTGTCATGGCGCGTACGACCGGTTCCGACGGAGAGAAGACCGAAGCTGCGGTCCGCGAGGCGGCGGTCAGCCTGATTGCGCGTCTCGGCTACGAGGCGATGTCGATGCGCCAGCTGGCGGCCGAGGTCGGCGTCCAGGCAGCGGCGCTTTACCGCTATTTCCCGACCAAGCAGGACCTTCTGTTCACGCTGATGCGCGAGCATATGGAAGGCTTGATCGAGGCGTGGCGCGCAACACGCCCTGTCGGCGCCGATCCGGCAGCGCGGCTCGCCGCCTATGTCGAAAACCACATCGCTTTCCACGTCGAACGCCGCCATTCCACCCATGTCTCGAACATGGAGCTGCGCAGCCTGTCGCACGAAAGACTCACGCAGATCCTGCGCATGCGCACCGCTTACGAGAAGGAGCTGCGCGCCATTCTGCGCGACGGCGTCGAAGCGGGCTTGTTCAGCGTCGAGGACACCGGGCTCACCGCCATGGCGCTGATCCAGATGATGACCGGCGTCATCGTGTGGTTCCGGCCGGGCGAACGGCTGTCGATCGCCGAAGTCACCGCTACATATCTAGCAATGACAATGCGCCTTGTTGGAGCAAAGAGCGATGGCGCGAGGACGAGCCACGGCACCGTGCGTCCATTCGAGCGCGCAAAGGACGCTGTAGCACTTTGATTTCGCGCATGATCCCGATTTTCGCGGTCGTGCGCCGGGAGGAACGGCATGTACACGCAGACGCTCAACTTCGGGCTTGACGAAGACATCGAGGCGCTGCGCGATCTGGTGCGGCGCTTCGCCCAGGAGAAAATCGCGCCG
This sequence comes from Mesorhizobium sp. M1295, assembly GCF_040318135.1. NCBI lineage: Bacteria > Pseudomonadati > Pseudomonadota > Alphaproteobacteria > Hyphomicrobiales > Phyllobacteriaceae > Mesorhizobium > Mesorhizobium sp. M1295. Next base: position 163,468 of record NZ_JAMYLU010000012.1, on the reverse strand, counting down.
ATAGCCGCCGAGATCGACCGCTCGAACGAATTCCCGGCACATCTGTGGGTGGAGCTCGGCGGGCTCGGCCTGCTCGGCATCACCGCCGATCCCGATTTCGGCGGCAGCGGCATGGGCTACCTCGCCCATGTCGTGGCGATGGAGGAGATTTCGCGCGCCTCGGCCTCGGTCGGCCTCTCTTACGGCGCCCATTCCAACCTGTGCGTCAATCAGATCAACCGCTGGGCGACGCAGGCACAGAAAGAAAAATATCTGCCTTCGCTCTGCAGCGGCGAAAAGGTCGGGGCACTGGCGATGTCGGAATCGGGTGCCGGCTCAGATGTCGTGTCGCTGCGCCTGCGCGCCGAAAAGCGCAATGATCGCTACGTGCTCAACGGCACCAAAATGTGGATCACCAACGGGCCGGATGCCGAGACGCTGGTCGTCTACGCCAAGACCGATCCGGAACTCCATTCGCGCGGCATCACCGCTTTCATCGTCGAAAAGGCTTTTGCCGGTTTTTCCGTTGCGCAAAAGCTCGACAAGCTCGGCATGCGCGGCTCGAACACCGGCGAGCTGGTGTTCGAGGATGTCGAAGTGCCGTTCGACAATGTGCTGCACGAGGAAGGGCGCGGCGTCGAGGTGCTGATGTCGGGCCTCGACTACGAACGCGCCGTGCTGGCCGGCGGCCCGATCGGGCTGATGGCTGCGTGCCTCGACGTGGCGATACCTTACGTGCACGAACGCAAGCAGTTCGGCCAGCCGATCGGCGAATTCCAGCTGGTGCAAGGCAAGCTCGCCGACATGTATGCGACGATGAATGCGGCGCGTGCTTACGTCTATGCCGTAGCCGCCGCCTGCGATCGCGGTGAGACGACGCGCAAGGACGCCGCCGGGTGCGTGCTGTTCGCCGCCGAAAAGGCGACGCTGATGGCGCTCGACGCCATCCAGCTTTTGGGCGGCAACGGCTACATCAACGATTACCCTACCGGCCGGCTGCTGCGCGACGCCAAGCTCTACGAGATCGGCGCCGGCACCAGCGAAATCCGTCGCTGGCTGATCGGGCGGGAAATCATGGCGGAGGGCGCCTAATGGCATTCTTTTGAGATTTGCCAGAAGCCGCACGATATGGCATACTTCTGGACATATGCCATAAATACAAGCGAGACGGACCATGGCGGGCAGAACGGGAAAGTCCGGATTTGATGAAGATCCGCAAGCACAGTTCGATGCTGGCGCTCGCAAAACGCGGCTTCGGGTTCCGGCGAAACGCGAGCGCGTCAAGCTTGGCGAGGGCGGGCGCTTCGTCATCCCTGCTGCGATGCGCGAGGAGATGGGCGTGAAGCCTGGCGAGGACATGATCCTTCATGTCGAAAACGGCGAGTTGCGGGTAAGATCGTGGCTGCAGAATCTGCGACGCGTTCAGGCCGAATTGTCGGCGCTGAAACAGCCCGGTGAAAGCGTCGTCGACGAATTTCTGAAGGAGCGGCGGGAAGAGCAGCGTCGAAGCGACAAGCGTCTCGACCGGCTTCACGCCGAAGGGACGACAGGAAAGCGGGTGAAATGAAGCCCTACGTCATGGACAGTTCGGCGGCGCTCGCAATCCTGCTCAACGAGCAAGGCACCGAGAATGCTTTGGGGTTCGCGCCGGATGCACAATGCAGTTCAGTCAATGCGGCCGAGATCATTGCCAAGCTGATCGACAAGGGACGCAGCTTGGAACAGGCTGCCGACGACCTCGGAAGTCTCGGCATGCCGATCGCCGTTTTCGACCAAGCGATGGGCATCGCCGCCGGCCAGCTTCGCCAACTGACGCGGCATCGCGGCTTGTCGCTGGGCGATCGGGCCTGCCTGGCGCTGGCGATTCGCGAGAACGCCATTGCCGTCACCGCCGATCGCGACTGGGGCGACCTGGATGTCGGCTGCAAGATCGAGCTGATCCGGTAGCGCCATGGCCCCCCTCACCTCGCAGATCTCGCCCGTCTCCGATATTTTCCGCGCCAATGCCGAGCGCATGCGGGCGCTGGTCGCCGATATTGCGGAAAAGGCTGCTACGGTCGAACACGGCGGCTCGGAGGAAGCGCGTGAGCGGCATGTTTCGCGCGGCAAGCTCCTGCCGCGGCAACGTCTTGCCCAATTGCTCGATACCGGCTCGCCCTTCCTCGAGATCGGCCAGTTCGCGGCGTGGTCGATGTATGGCGAGGACATCTCCTCGGCCGGCCTCATCGCCGGCGTCGGCCGCGTCGAAGGCACCGAAGTCATGGTCGTCGTCAATGACGCCACGGTGAAGGGCGGCACCTATTATCCACTGACGGTGAAGAAGCATCTGCGTGCACAGGAGATCGCATTGCAGAACAATCTGCCTTGCGTCTATCTGGTCGACAGCGGCGGCGCCAATCTGCCCAATCAGGACGAGGTGTTTCCCGACCGCGATCATTTCGGCCGCATCTTCTACAACCAGGCCAACATGTCGGCCGCCGGCATTCCGCAGATCGCCTGCGTCATGGGTTCATGCACGGCCGGCGGCGCCTATGTGCCTGCGATGTCGGACGAGACAATCATGGTGCGCAACCAGGCGACCATCTTTCTCGGCGGGCCGCCGCTGGTGAAAGCGGCCACCGGCGAGGACGTCACCGCCGAGGACCTCGGTGGTGCCGACGTGCACACAAGGCTTTCCGGCGTTGCCGATCACTATGCGCTCGACGACGAGCATGCGCTGGCAATATGCCGGCGTATCGTCAAAAACCTGAATCGGAACAAGACTGTAAGCCTGGCCCTGAAGAAATCGATCCCACCGCTTCACGATCCACATGAACTCTACGGCATCGTACCGACGGATCTGCGCCAGCCTTACGACGTGCGCGAGGTGATCGCCCGCATCGTCGACGGCTCCGAGTTCGATGAGTTCAAGCAGAATTACGGCACCACGCTGGTCACCGGTTTTGCCCATCTCAACGGCATGCCGGTCGGCATCGTCGCCAACAATGGCGTGCTGTTTTCGGAAAGCGCGCTGAAGGGCGCGCACTTCATCGAACTGTGCTGCCAGCGCAAGATCCCGCTGGTCTTCCTGCAAAACATCACCGGTTTCATGGTCGGGCGAAAATACGAGGCCGGCGGCATCGCCAAGGATGGCGCCAAGCTGGTCATGGCGGTCGCAACGGCCAAGGTGCCGAAGGTGACCGTGATCATCGGCGGCTCGTTCGGCGCCGGCAATTACGGTATGTGCGGACGCGCCTATTCGCCACGCTTCCTGTGGATGTGGCCGAATGCCCGCATCTCGGTGATGGGCGGCGAACAGGCAGCAACGGTGCTGGCCGTGGTCAAGCGCGAAGGCATCGAGCGCAAGGGTGGCGAGTGGAGCGCCGAAGAGGAAGCAAAATTCAAGAAGCCGATCCTGATGAAGTACGAGCATGAAGGTCACCCGCTCTATTCGTCGGCAAGGCTCTGGGACGACGGCATCATCGATCCGGCGAAGACCCGCGAGGTGCTGGCGCTAAGCCTGTCGGCCGCGCTGAACGCCGGGATCGAGGAGACCCGGTTCGGCGTGTTCAGGATGTGAGATGAGCGAAATCGACCAGAGGATTCGCGTTCACACCGGCGACATCACGAAGCTGGCGGTCGATGCAATCGTCAACGCCGCCAACACCTCGCTTCTCGGCGGCGGCGGCGTGGACGGCGCCATCCACCGGGCGGCCGGCCCCGAGCTTGAGTTCGAATGCCGGATGCTGAATGGCTGCAAGGTTGGCGAGGCAAAACTCACCAAGGGCTACAGGCTGCCGGCACACTACATCATCCACACGGTCGGACCGGTCTGGCAAGGCGGCAGCAAAGGAGAGGCCGAGCTGCTCGCCTCCTGCTATCGCCGGTCACTCGAAATCGCCGCCGCAAAGGACTGCCGGACGGTGGCGTTTCCAGCGATCTCGACCGGTGTCTACCGCTATCCTAAGGATCAGGCGACGCAAATTGCTGTCGGTGCCGTGAGTGCCTTCATCGGCCAGAACATCGTTCCGGAAACCGTCATTTTCTGCTGCTTCGACGAGCCGACGGCCGAACTGTATCAGCGGGTCGTTGCTGCACTCGGCAGGGTGTGACCCTGCGCGGGCGACGAACCCGTCCACACCTCCAGACCATTTTTTTGCTTCTTCATCTGGCCAGCCGAAAGAATTACGGCTATTGGTCATCGCAAATACCAATGGGGATTGGGCGAAGATGAAACGGCGGCTTTTCAAGGAAACAACTGCGTCTATACTTGCGGGGTTGCTTATATTAGCGACGCCTGGCGTCAGTGCAGCGGCGTCGCTGGCTGGGAAAGTCGGCGACAAGCGTTCCTTCGTGTATCTCCCTCAGCAAGGCTCGGAAGGCAATTGCAGGCAGGCCTACAACGCCTATGTGGCTGCGGCCGGTCATTCCGCCTACGCATCGACCATCACCGGAGCAAGGGTCCTGTATTTCGTCTGCGGCGTGCACATTAACGCACCGTCCCAGAAGGCTGCCGAAGCGCTCGCGCTTAAGTCATGCGAATCCGGTCGCAAGAAGTTCAAAGTGGACATGGTCGGCGGCTGCGGCGTAGTCGCTTCCAAGTAGCTTTCGGCATCAAAGGGCCAGATAGCAATGGGGGATAGGGCGAAGATGAGACTTCAGCTTTTTCAGAAAACAACTGTATCCATATTTGCAGGGTTGCTCGTGTTGGGGGCGCCCGGTATCGGAGCAGCGGAGTCGCTGGCGGGAAGCAAGGGCGACAGCCGCTATCCCGTCTATTTCGCACCTGGCTCGACGGGAGGCTGTCAGAAGGCATACAGGGCCTATGTGGCGACCGGCAGCCATTCCGCTTATGCGTCGACTCCATTCAATTGGGCGACCGAGTTCATGATTTGCGCGCGTGCAAATGCAACGTCGCAAAAGGCTGCAGAGGCGCAGGCGCTGAAATCCTGCCAGTCAGCCAAGAGGAGCTACAAGGTCACAACCGCGGGAGCTTGCAGCATCGCTGCCTCCAAGTAGGAGATGCTGTTGGCGTTCGCTCTTCCAGGGGGAAAAATGACACCGAGACACGTCAAAAGTACAATCGCTTCGATACTTGCCGGCTTTCTTGTATTCACGGCACCTGGCATAGGAACGGCGGAATCGCTGGCGGGAAGCAAGGGCGAGACCCGTTTCTACCCCTATTTGCCGAAGAATCCGAAGGATCCATGCACCATGGCTTACAAGGCCTATGTAGCGGCCGGTGGCCATTCGGCCTATGCAAGCACTCCGTATTCCCGGGTGCGTTCGCTGTACATCATATGCGGCTCGCGCTTGAATGCACCATCACAGCAAGCTGCCGAAGAGTTGGCGTTAAAATCCTGTCAGGCCACCCGCAACAGTTATAAGGTTACGACAGGCGGAGGCTGCGAAATAGCCGCCTCCAAATAGCTGAATATCTGCCAGTCTTGGGTTTTTCAAATGGGTTGGGCAATGAAATCTTTATCCATCAGGCGAGCAACCATATTGGTACTTGCACTGTTCGTGGCCTCTGCACCGAATATTGGCGCTGCCGAATCGCTAGCTGGAAGCAAGGGCGACGTCCGTTTCTACCCGTATTTGCCGGCAACCGCGGATCGGCCGTGTACCAAGGCATATAAGGCGTATGTGGCGGCCAGCGGCCATTCAGCCTATGCGACCACTCCGTATTCCAGAGTGCGTTCGTTGTACATCATGTGCGGCTCGCGCTTGAATGCGCCCTCGCAAAAGGCTGCCGAGGATATGGCTATGAAATCCTGCCAGGCCACCCGCAGCCATTACAAGGTCACGACCGGTGGAGCTTGCGAAATCGCGGCCTCCAAGTAGGCAGGCCTCGCTTGCCTATCCTTTGACGGCCAGATTACAAAGCGGGGTATTGCCGCAGCTCGCGTGAAGAGAATTCGCGCCGTTGGCGGCGAGCTCTGCCTGTGGAGGCCCGATGTTCGCCAAGATCCTGATCGCCAACCGTGGCGAGATCGCCTGCCGGGTGGTCCGCACGGCACGCAGGATGGGTGTGCGCAGCGTCGCCGTCTATTCTGACGCCGACGCTCGCGCCTTGCATGTCGAGACGGCGGACGAGGCGGTGCATATCGGTCCCTCGCCTGCCGGCGAAAGCTATCTGCGGGGTAACAAGATCATCGCGGCGGCCTTGGCCACGGGTGCCGAGGCCATTCATCCGGGCTACGGCTTTCTCTCGGAAAATCCCGACTTCGTCGACCAGGTGGTCGCGGCGGGGCTGATCTTCATCGGGCCGTCGGCGGCCTCGATCCGCGCCATGGGATTGAAGGACGCGGCTAAGCGGCTGATGGAAAAGGCCGGCGTGCCGGTGGTGCCGGGCTATCATGGCGAGGCGCAGGAGATCGTGTTGCTCGCCTCCAAGGCGCGCGAGATCGGCTACCCCGTATTGATCAAGGCGCGCGCCGGTGGCGGCGGCAAGGGCATGCGGCGCGTCGAGCATCCCGATGATTTTTCGGAAGCACTGTCTGGCGCGCGGCGCGAGGCGAAGGCCGCCTTCGGTGACGACCGCGTTTTGGTGGAAAAATATGTCGACAAGCCGCGCCACATCGAAGTGCAGATATTCGGCGACAGTTTCGGCAATGTCGTGCACCTCTACGAGCGCGACTGCTCGGCGCAACGCCGCCACCAGAAGGTGATCGAGGAGGCGCCTGCCCCCGGCATGACGCCGGCGTTGCGCAAGGCGATGACCGAGGCGGCGGTGAAGGCCGCCAAGGCAATCCACTATTCCGGCGCCGGCACCATCGAGTTCATCGTCGATGCCTCGCAAGGTCTGAAGGCCGACCGTTTCTGGTTCATGGAAATGAACACCCGCCTGCAGGTCGAGCACCCGGTCACCGAAATGGTCACCGGCATCGACCTGGTCGAGTGGCAGTTGCGGGTGGCCTCCGGCGAAAAACTGCCGAAGACGCAGAGCGAGGTCGCGCTCTCCGGCCACGCCTTCGAGGCGCGCATCTATGCCGAGGACGCAGCAAGAGGGTTTTTGCCGGCGACCGGCACCTTGCACCATTTAAAATTTCCGCAACCGGCGCCCGAAGGTGCGAGCATGCGCATCGAAACCGGTGTGCGCGCCGGCGATGCGATCTCGCCGTTTTACGATCCGATGATCGCCAAGCTGGTCATCCATGGCAAGGACAGGCGGACGGCGCTCACGGCACTCGGCGCGGCGCTGTCGCAGACCGAAATCGCCGGCTCGACGGTCAACACCGCCTTTCTTGCCGCGCTGGCCGCTGATGCGGATTTTGCGGCGGGCGATGTCGATACCGACCTGATCGCCAGGCATCAGCAGGCGCTGACGGCGGTTCCGCCGCCGAGCGGTGAGACGATTGCCGCTGCGGCACTTGCCGCGTCTGGTGCGGGCGACTTGCCGTCCTCCGACGATCCCTGGTCGTCACTGGCCGGCTATGCGCATTTCCACGCGGTGGCGCGGCGCACGCTGCTGAGATTTGGCGAGCAGGGGATCGTCGCGCGCGTATCGGTGCGGCCGGACGGGCGGTTCGAGGTGGCGCTGGATGCCCCCTATGACAGCGCCAATTCGCATGATCTCCGCGCCGCGCCTCGCCTCGCCCGCTGGCCGGGCCACGTCACGGTCTTCGAAGGCGCCATCGGCTACGGTTTTGCCGTGCCGGATCCGCTGGCGCGGGCCGACGAAGCCGCAGCCGCTTCCGGCAGCCTGCGCGCGCCAATGCCGGGACTGGTCAAATTGGTTCGTGCTGGCAAAGGCGAGGCCGTGATCAAGGGGCAGCCGCTGCTGATCCTGGAGGCGATGAAGATGGAGCACACCATTGCCGCCCCCCATGACGGGGTAATCGCCGAAATCGCTGCCGAAGGCGCGCAGGTCACCGACGGAACCGTGCTGGTTCGCTTTGCCGAGGAACCACAGCTGACTGCTGTTTCCCTATCCACGAAGTGATCTCGAACGCGTCACAAAGGCATCGCCAAGAACAACATGGCCGGGTTTGACCCCGGCCATGTTCGATTACACCAGCGCAGCTTGCGGCGCCGCGGCCATTACGGCTGGATCGGGGCGTATTTGCCGTCGTGCCACTGGTTGATGTCGTAGCTGGCGTTCTTGAGGTCGCCTTTCTCGTCGAAGGTGACCGGACCGACAACCGTGCTGATCGGCTGGCCGTTCTTCAACGCTTCAGCGACCTTGGCCGGGTCGTCGCTGCCGGCGCGCTTGATGCCTTCGGCGAAGGCCTGGATCACCGCATAGGAAAACAGCGTGAAGCCCTCCGGCACGAAGCCGCCGGCCTTGATCTTGGCGATGGCTTCCCTGGCTTCGGGCTTCGCCTGCGGATCCGATGGGAAGACGAACATGGTGCCTTCACCGGCCGGACCGGCAACCTGCCAGAATTCCGGCGAAGCGATCGAGTCCGGCATGATCAGCTGGAACTTGAGGTTCTGCTCCGCCGACTGGCGCAGGATGAGGCCCGCTTCGGGATGATAGCCGCCGAAATAGACGACATCAGCTTTCAGCTCCTTGAGCTTGGTAACAAGCGCGGAGTAGTCCTTCTCGCCGGCGTTGATGCCCTCGTAGAGGATCTCCTTGAGACCGTTCTGGTTCATCGTTGCCTTGACGGCATCGGCCACACCCTGCCCATAGGCGCTCTTGTCGTGCATGATGACGACGTTCTTGCCGGCATATTTCTTGGCGATCCATGGACCGATGAAAGCGCCCTGCGCATCGTCGCGCGTATAGAGGCGCATGATCGTCGGCCAGCCGGCCTTCGCCGCTGCGTCGGTCAGCACCGGGTTCGAGGAAGCCGGACTCATCATCAGCGCACCGGCTTCGGCGTAGACAGCGGAGGCCGGGATGCTGGAGCCCGAGCAGGCATGGCCATCGATGAACTTGACACCATTGGCGATGATGCGGTTCGCGACCGAAACTGCCTGCTTCGGATCGCACTGGTCATCCTCGATGTCGAGCTTGATCTGGCGGCCGTCGACGCCGCCCGCCGCGTTGATCGCGTCGGTGGCGGCTTGCGCGCCCTGCTTGAACTGGTCGCCGATGGTGGCAAGCTGACCGGTCATCGGTCCGACCACCGAAAAGGTGATGTCGTCGGCGAAGGCGACCGGCGCGGTCATCATCAGGCCAAATATGGCGGCGCTCAAGATACTGAATTTCTTCATGGTGACACAACTCCTCCACTCTCGCGCGACCGTCCCGGCCGCGCCTCTTCCAGAGTGGCGGGAGAATTTCATCCTTCACCGGAGCTGTCTAGGCGCATCGTCGGCACTCGATTGGGCCTGCAACACGCGGTCCCAAAGACAAAGCCGCGCCAGCCTTGTTCCGGCCGGTCGCGGCTTTTGCCATCGAGCTTCCCAACGCATCGGCGCCAGGAACCGCTCGCCTTCCCTGTCTATTGCACAGCTCGCTGCCGTGTTCTTGATCTTGTTAGCCCAGCCGTCTTGCGCGGCCTTGATTTTTCGGGCCTAACCGTCTGCGCGGCTTTGACCCGAAGCGTCCCTGTCGTGAACTCAGTACCCCGTGAAGTCGACGTTGACGAATTCAGTGCATCGTCATCCATTCGCGGGCTTCGCGGAGCGCCTTGGCGATCTCTACCTTCGACATGGCGGCCGACAATTCAGAGCGCAGTTCCGCGGCGCGGGCCGAACCCTTGATCGCGGCGATATTGAACCATTTGTGGGCGGCGACGACATCGGTCTCGCAATCGCGGCCGGTCGCATACATCATGCCCAACTCGAAAAGAATATCGGCCTGGGCAGTTGCCCCCATGGCGCCGAAGCCGGCTTCAAGCATTTCAAAACGTGCCATTTCAAATCCCCTGTTCTGGCTCCCGAGAGGTGTCTCCGTCTGTCCCTCGGTGTCCTTGACTACCTTCGGGGCGGCTCTCTTTCGATGCTTTCGAGAATGCCGCGGAGGCTTGAATCCGTCGTTAAATGGCGTGCTTAATTTGAGGAAAACAAAGCTAAAACAAGAGGTAAACGCGAAAATTCGTTAAGGATACAAAGCCAGCAATCGCGCCGGTTTGCACAAAATTTGAAGAAAACTTGCGAGGCGCGGATCAAGACTCCGCTAACCACGGAACACAAAGACGTGTGCGGCCCGTTTCATTTTTCGCCGGCGCGGCCGTTCGGGAGCGGGCAAAAACCCGCAACCCTTCCGTCGCGGCACCGCTTTTGTTTTTCCGAGAGCTGGACTAGCTTACGTTTGCGTAAGGGGCAGACGGCCGGGGCGGAGCCCGATTGACTTGCCTGAGGGAGGAGAGACATGTTTCGACAAGTGAGCCTGGCCCTCGCGGCCGCAATAACGATGACCGGCGCGGCATGGGCCGATCCGATCGAAGGCAATTGGAAAACGCAAGCCGGATCGACTGCCGCCATTTCGGGTGGCGGCGGGGCATTTTCGATTACGCTCAAATCCGGCAAATTTGCCGGCAAGAACATCGGTTCACTGAAGGTGGCCGGCGACAACAAATATGCCGGCACGATAACCGACCCGGAAACCGACAAGACCTATTCGGGCAAGGCGTCGCTTTCCGGCAGTTCGCTCAAGATGAGCGGCTGCGTGCTCGGCGGGCTGATCTGCAAGAGCCAGACCTGGCATAAGCTCTGATCGAGCCATTCCTGCCGGGATGAGCGGGGCCAGTTGGCCCCGTTTTCATGTTATCGGTCTCGCAGCCACGGCGTCGCCATCGGTCGCTGCTTTCAAGGCGGCCCGTCCAGAGATCATCAACCATTTTGAACCCCAGATGAACGCCGGCATCAGAGCTGGTTCAGCCGGGGCAAGGCATTGTCATGCGTGTTGAAGGAGACACCGCGCAATGCTTGCCCGCCGCTTCACCATCGTCTGCCTGCTGATGAGCCTGTTCGGCATGTTGTTCGCTGTCCTTGTCGCCGAAGCCGGCCGTCCGGCCCGCGCCTGGGACGTCGCCATTTCCTGCCGGCTCGGTTGCCCGAACCAGCTTCGCCACTGAACCCGACAGCGAGAATCTAGAAAACCACGCCATGACCCACCTCACCGCCAACGTCCTCAAGACCCTTCGGCTTCTGCCGCGGACGGCGCTCATCCTAATGCTTCTGGCGGCCCCGGTTCTGGCCGTACCGACGATGCGCGCCGATGCCGGTTCGACCATCGAGGCGCCTGCGCTGAGGAAGTCCGGTCTCGGCTTTGTGCTGCTGGTCAGCCTGCGGCGCGGTTGAATCGCAGGAAAGAAAACGCCCAACAGCGTTCTGAGACCGCCTTACCCCCTCCCAACCGCGCGCCCAACTCTCTATATTGGGTCATGGAAAAGCGAATCTATCCCCAAGCCATTGAATCGGTCGTCACGCCGGAGCCGTTTGGCCGACAGAGCTTCAACGACGCCAAGAAGGCGGTCGCCGCCCTGCAGGTGCTTTACGACCGCAATACCAAGTTCCTGCGCGATTCATTTGCCGCGCTCGCCGCGGGCGGCGACAACAACAAACGCTACCGGGCCTTCTATCCGGAGATCGGCGTCACCACGAGTTCGTTCACCCAGATCGACTCGCGGCAGGCCTATGGCCACATGCCGACGCCGGGGCATTTCTCGACCACCGTCACCCAGCCTGCCCTTTTCGAAAGCTATCTCACCGAACAGCTTCGGCTGATCATGCGCAACCACGGCGTTCCGGTCACGGTTTCGGAATCGACCACTCCCATCCCGCTGCATTTCGCCTTTCTCGAAGGCACGCATGTCGACGGCACTGCTGCCGAGCGCATTAAACGGCCGATCCGTGACCTGTTCGACGTGCCGGATCTCGACGGCACCGACGACCAGATCGCCAACGGCACGTTCGAAGTGGCATTGGGCGAGGCACGGCCGCTGGCACCGTTCACCGCGCAACGGATCGACTATTCGCTGCATCGGATGTCGCATTACACCGCGACCAGTCCCCAGCATTTCCAGAACTTCGTGCTGTTCACCAATTACCAGTTCTATATCGACGAATTCGTCGCCCGTGCACGCGATTTGATGGCCAATGGCGGTGACGGATACGTCGAGTTCGTCGAGCCGGGCAATATTGTGACCAAAGTCGGGGACAGCGCGCCCGGTGAGGGTGCCGCGCCGCCTCGCCTGCCGCAGATGCCGGCCTATCATCTGAAGAAGCCGAACCATGGCGGCATCACCATGGTCAATATTGGCGTTGGCCCTTCCAACGCCAAGACGATCACCGACCATATCGCGGTGCTCCGGCCGCATGCCTGGGTGATGCTCGGCCATTGCGCCGGTCTGCGCAACACGCAGGCGCTGGGGGATTATGTGCTGGCGCATGCGTATGTACGGGAAGACCATGTCCTCGACGACGACCTTCCGGTCTGGGTGCCGATTCCGCCGTTGGCTGAAATCCAGGTGGCGCTGCAGGAAGCGGTCGCCGAGGTCACCGGGCTTTCCGGCTACGACCTCAAGCGCATCATGCGCACCGGCACCGTCGCCACCATCGACAACCGCAATTGGGAGTTGCGCGACCAGCGCGGGCCGGTGCAGCGGCTGTCGCAGTCGCGGGCGATCGCGCTCGATATGGAATCGGCGACGATCGCCGCCAACGGCTTTCGCTTCCGGGTGCCCTATGGCACGCTGCTTTGCGTCTCCGACAAGCCCCTGCATGGCGAATTGAAGCTGCCTGGCATGGCGACCGAATTCTACAAGCGGCAAGTCGCGCAGCATTTGACCATCGGCATCAGGGCGATGGAGAAGCTGGCCGAAATGCCGATGGAGCGGCTGCATTCGCGCAAGCTCAGGAGCTTTTCGGAAACTGCCTTCCAGTAAGTGCCGATCGCATTTGTCGGTCCAGGTCAGGACATTTCGTCATCTTGATTGAACCGCATTTCTGCCGATAGACAAAGCGATGGCACGTGTTCGAGACATGACGGTTGCGCTGGCGTTCGTCGCAATGCTTGCACTCTCGGTCGCGCTGGTGGCCGGGTTCTTCGGATCGCTGCATCCGGCCTTCGATTCCTTTGCTCATTTCCGCGTTCATTTTGCCGTCTTGATGGCGCTTTGCGCGCTGCCGCTGCTCGCCACCTCGTTTCGCCTGCAGGCCGCCGCCGCATTGCTGTTTGCGGTGGCCGCCTTTGCCACCACGTCGAATGCCTTGCCGCTTTCGCGGCTATGGCAGGTGCAGGCCGCCTACGAAGCCAGGCCCCGGGGCGAGGCGGACTACCGCCTGCTGCAGATGAACCTCAGGTTCAACAATCCAACGCCTGAGAAGGTGCTGTCGCTGATCGGTCGGACCCAGCCTGATGTGATCACCCTCGATGAGGTGTCCGAAATGTGGAAGGCAAAGCTTGGGCTGCTGTCCGGCGCTTATCCCTACCGGATCCTCTGCCCGTATCCCAATGGCGTGTTCGGCGTTGCGCTGCTGTCCAGACGACCGTTTGCCGCGGGCACAGAGCCGCACTGCGACAGCCGCGGCGCGATGGCAATCGCTACGGTCGATTTCGGCGGAACCGACGTCGATGTCGCCGCCATCCACCTCACCTGGCCATGGCCGCACAACCAATCACGGCAGATTGACGGACTGTCGAACGAAATCGTCTCGCTTGGCGAGACGTCGATCCTGGCGGGCGACTGCAACGCAGCGCCATGGAGCGCCGCTGTCCGGCGCGTCGCATCGCTTGGCAAGCTGACTGTAATGCCATCGGTCGGGCCGACCTGGCTCTACAGAAAGCTGCCGGATTTCCTGCGCTTCGCCGGACTGCCGATCGACCAGGTTTTCAGCAAGGGCGCTATCGCCATCCGTTCGGCGTCGACCCTTGGGGACACCGGCTCAGACCATCTGCCGGTGCTGGTGGAATTTTCGCTGCGCTCGGGTGGACAAGAGCCGCTCGACGAGCACCAGACGGCGACCGCATTTGCGGCGCTGCCTGGCGGGGCCCGAAGCTGAAAATCCGCAGTCCAATCTCTACCCTGGCTTATTATTGGCCCACAAAAGCGCGGATGAGGTGCTCGACGGGGCCGCCGTCGCGATGCTCGCGCGCATCGAAGGCCTTCTGCTTTGCTTCATATTCGGCATAGATGGCATTGATCCGGCGCTTTGCCTCGCGACGTGCCTCGAAACAGTGCGGGTCATCATCGACTGTCAGCCCTCGAACCGACTTTTCGGTGGCCCGCATCATCTGTCTGGCGATGCGGCCATGGGTCTCTTCATGGGCGCGGACGCCAGCGAAGAACCGCTTCCACCGCTTCTGCAGTGCCGGCGACGTGGCTGAGGCCAGTTTGGGATAGGTATAGAAGAGATTGAGCGTCCCGTTGGCCTGGCGCAGGCGGCAGACGCCGTTTTCCGTATAGGCGTCGAAGGTCCAATCATCGACGCTGTAGCCGGTCTGCGCGATGGCGTGGGTCATGAAGCCGTGCTTCGGCCCACTGCGATCCATGGCCTCGATCAGGGCCGCGCCGGTGGTTCCGGCAATGTTATAAGTTCGTGTCTTGACCAATACTTTAGTGTCGGCCAAGGCTAAAGGGGTGCACAACGCCCCGATCGCCACAGCGCTCGTCAGAACTGCCAGACGCATTTTCCTTCCTCCCTGTCGTCACAGAAAGGAAACACAGGCAGGCGGTCTATTCAACAATCCTATGGTTGCGCTGCTCCTCATCTTGTTTGGTCCGGAGCAAACCTTGTGACTTACATGTTCTGGTAGACCGGGCCCTCGCCGCCCTGTGGCGGCACCCAATTTATGTTCTGGTTCGGGTCCTTGATATCGCAAGTCTTGCAGTGCACACAGTTCTGCGCGTTGATGACGAAGCGCACATCCTTGGCCGCAGGATCGGCGGCGGCATTGCCGTCCTTGTCGACCCATTCGTAGACGCTAGCCGGGCAGTAACGCGTCGAGGGCCCGGCATAGACGTCATGTTCGGAGCGCTTCTGCAGGTCCATGTCGGCGACGAGCAGATGGACCGGCTCGTTTTCCTCGTGGTTGGTGTTGGACAGGAACACCGACGACAGCCGGTCGAAGGTCAGCACCCCGTCCGGCTTCGGGTAGGCGATCTTCTGGTGCGCGGCGGCCGGTTCCAGCGTGGCGTAGTCAGCCTTGCCGTGCTTCATCGTGCCGAAGGGCGAGAAGCCGAACAGCGTGTTCAGCCACATGTCGAGCCCGCCAAGGCCGACGCCGACAATGGTGCCGAAGCGCGACCACAGCGGCTTGACGTTGCGCACTTTCTTCAGGTCCTTGCCGATATCGGTGGCGCGCCAGGCGGCCTCATAGGAGGCCAGTTCGTCATTGGCGCGGCCGGCGGCTATCGCATCACAGACATGCTCGGCGGCCAGCATTCCGGAGAGCACGGCATTGTGCGAGCCCTTGATGCGCGGCACGTTGACGAAGCCGGCCGCGCAGCCGATCAGCGCACCGCCGGGGAAGGACAGTTTCGGCACCGACTGCCAGCCACCTTCGGTGATGGCGCGGGCACCATAGCCCAGCCGCTTGGCGCCCTCGAAGGTGCCGCGGATCGCCGGATGGGTCTTGAAGCGTTGGAACTCGTCAAAGGGCGACAGATAGGGGTTCTTGTAGTTCAGGTGAACGACGAAGCCGACTGCCACCTGATTGTCCTCGAGATGGTAGAGAAAGGAGCCGCCGCCGGTCTTCATATCGAGCGGCCAGCCGAAGGAATGCTGGACAAGGCCCGGCCGGTGGTTTTCCGGTTTGACCTGCCAGAGTTCCTTGAGGCCGATGCCGTATTTTCCGGGCTCACGACCGTCGGAAAGGTGATATTTGGCGATCAGTTGCTTGGCCAGCGAGCCGCGCGCGCCCTCGCCGATCAAGACATATTTGCCCATCAGCGCCATGCCCGGCGCAAAGCCCGGGCCGTGCGTGCCGTCCTTCTCGACGCCCATGTCGCCGGTGACGACGCCGGTGACCGCACCGGCCTCGTTGTAGAGCAGGCCGACCGCGGCAAAGCCCGGATAGATCTCGACGCCCAGCGCCTCGGCCTTTGTCGCCAGCCAGCGGCAGACATTGCCGAGCGAGACGACATAGTTGCCGTGATTGTTCATCAGCGGCGGCATCAGGATATTGGGCAGACGGAACGAACCGGCGGGGCCGAGAACCAAGAAATGGTCGTCGGTGACCGGTGTCCTGAAGGGATGACCCTCCTCTTCGCGCCAACCCGGCAACAGCCGGTCGATGCCGATCGGATCGACGACGGCGCCGGACAGGATGTGCGCGCCGACTTCGCCGCCCTTTTCCAGCACGACAACGGAAAGCTCGGGATTGACCTGCTTGAGACGGATCGCGGCGGCGAGGCCGGCCGGGCCGGCGCCGACGATGACCACGTCGAATTCCATGCTTTCGCGTTCGATATCGCTCATCGACCCCTCACTGGCTCGCTATTCCCGGCATCTTGCTGGCTCACGCGCTGCATAGCGCATCAAATAGCGACGGGAAACCGGCGCGGACGTGACAATACCGATTTCGTCAAAAAGTCGCGTCCTGCCGCACAGATTCGCGGTGGCGAGCACCAATCTTCAATCCTATTCCGTTTGTAGAGATATGTCGCACTGATGTTTTTAATTGTTCGACGGCTTGCTTATCGGCCATACTTCCCGCCATGCGCATATTCGGGCCGGCTGGCTTTTCATCGACGCGCTTTTTTTTCACGCCCGGCCGGATTTGCCGTGCGGCGTTCTTGGCGCTTCTGCCGCTGGCGGCCGTTGATGCCCGCGCCGACCCACGACTGGTCTGGGCGACCGGCGCCTACTCCTTTTCCGACGAGCGCGGCGGCTTCCGCATCACCGGGGCTTCGGGCGTCGGCACGAAGGAGGATCCGCTCGTCATCACCGAAGAGCTGAATTCAGCGACGCCGGTAACGCTAGCCATTCGCACGACCAAGCCGATCCAGCCGTTCGGCAAGGCTGGAGACTTCGCCAATGGGCTGATGTACATGCGCATCGACGTGCTCAACAATAGCGGCCAGGCCTGGGTCGAGTTCCAGTTCGAACTCCAGGAGATCCTCGACCAGCCGAGCGTGTTCGGCGACGGCCTGTCGTTCGACCAGCGCAACAAAACGCCCGAAAATATCTGGTCGAGCAGCTACGCCGATTTCGACCGCAATTTCGAACCGTATGACCGCCTGCTGTTCAAGAACGGCAAGATCGACCCGCTGAAGACCGCCAGCTTCTATTTCCTGATCACCGACTATACGCCGCGCTGGACGTTCTATCTGGTGCAGGATCCGCGCATACCGTCGAGCTGAACTTGCAAATTCAAGCTCCGCGGCCGAATGTGAAACCATGACTGCCGCCCCCCACAATAACCGAGCCGATCTCGCCGAGCTGCTGGCCTTCTACGCCAGCGCTGGCGTCGATGAGGCACTTGAAGAACAGCCGGTAAACAGGTTTGCAGAAGCCAGGCCGCCGGAGCGGGTACCCGCGGCGGCCGCTCTGCCGGCCGGTGAAAATGCGGCGCCGCAACGCTCGACGAGCGTGTCGCGCGCCGAAATGGGCGAGAGACCGAACACGGCACCGGTAGTGCGAACGCCTCCGGCCACCGCAACGGTGCCCGACGAGGCGCAGGCGGCGTTGGCGCGGCAACTGGCGAGGTCGGCGGCAAACCTCGACGAGCTTCGCCAGCACATGGCGGCATTCGACGGCTGCAATCTCAAATTCACGGCCAAGAACCTGGTGTTCGCCGACGGCAATCCGACTGCCGAGGTGATGCTGGTCGGCGAAGCGCCGGGCCGCGACGAGGACATAGAGGGCCTGCCGTTCGTCGGCCGCTCTGGCCGGCTGCTCGACCACATCCTGGCCGCGATCGGTCTTGATCGAAATTCAGTCTACATCGCCAATGTCATTCCCTGGCGGCCACCGGGCAATCGCACGCCGACGCCGCACGAGACCGAGATATGCCGGCCGTTCATCGAACGGCAGATCGAGTTGGTTGCTCCGAAAGTGCTGGTCAATCTCGGCGGCCCGTCGGCAAAGACCCTGCTCAACACCTCCGAAGGCATATTGCGGCTGCGCGGCAACTGGCGCGTCCACACGACCCCATCCGGCGTCGCAATTCCCGCCATGCCGACCCTGCATCCGGCCTATCTCCTGAGGACGCCGGCGCACAAGAAGCTGGCGTGGCGGGATTTCCTCGAAGTGAAGGCGAAGTTGCGGGCGCTGAGTTGAGGTTCGCGCGCCTCTTCCTTCTCTCTGTGGTGGAGAAGGGAAAGACAGTGCCGATGACTTCCCAGGTAATTGAAATCCCTCTCCCACCGGCCTAGTCATCTCGTCATGACAGCAGTCCAGATTTCCGCCGGCAGTCTCATTCGCGAATGGCGTACACGCCGGCGCATGAGCCAGCTCGACCTCGCCATGGAGGCCGAGATCTCGCAGCGGCATCTGAGCTTCGTCGAAAGCGGCCGCGCCGCACCCTCGCGCGATATGGTGCTGCATCTGGCCGAGCAGCTTTCGATCCCGCTCAGGCAGCGCAACCAGCTGCTGCTGGCCGCCGGCTTTGCCCCGAGCTTCAGTGAGCGGCCGCTTGACGATGCCTCGATGGCGCCGGCGATGGCGGCGGTCGAGACCGTGCTCAAGGCGCACGAGCCGTTCCCGGCGCTTGCCGTCGACCGGCACTGGAACCTGGTGTCGGCGAACGCCGCCATAGGCCCGTTCCTCGCCAATGTCGCCGATGCCTCATTGCTGACGCCGCCGGTCAACGTGCTGCGCCTCAGCCTGCATCCGGGCGGCATCGCGCCGCGCATCGTCAACCTTGCGGAATGGCGGACGCATCTTCTGGAGCGGCTGAAGCAGCAGAACGATGCTACCGCCGATCCGGTGCTGGTCGAGCTCGAGCGCGAGCTTCGGGCCTATCCGTCCGGCCTCAAAGGCAGCCGGCCGGCGCCGGTCGAACCGAATGCGATTGTCCATCCGCTCAAGCTTGCCCATGGCGACGCGATGCTGTCGTTCATCAGCACCATCACCGTATTCGGCACGCCGCTCGACGTGACGTTGTCGGAGCTGGCGATCGAATCCTTTTTCCCGGCCGACGAGCAGACGCGGGCGGTGCTGGTGCGGCTGGCGAAAGGGCGGGCCGACGCGGCGAAAGGCTGATCACCCCTGTGGCGCGATCGCCTTGCGCGTGCGGGTGCGTTCGAGGCCGAGCTGGCGCTCACGCCAGATGATGAGAATGCCCGCTGCGACGACGATAATGCCGCCGACCAGCATGTTGATCGTGGCGACGTCGCCAAAGACCAGATAGCCGACCACGACGCCGAGGATCATCGAGGTGTATTCGAACGGTGCGACGACCGAAGCTTCGGCATGGCGATAGGCCGAGGTCATCAGGATCTGGCCGAGCCCGCCGCAAAAACCCGCGGCAATCAGAAGCCCCGCCTGCACTGGCGTCAGCGCCTGCCAGCCGAATGGCAGCGAAAGCAGCGCCATGACGCTCGCCGTCACAGAGAACCACAGCACGATGGTCGCCGTCCGCTCGCTCTGGATGAGGTTGCGCACCAGGAGCATGGCGATGGCCGAGATCGCCGCGGCCATGAGGGCGGCGATGACGCCGAGCACCTCCTGGTCGCCAAGGGCAGCGCCCGAGCCCAGCAGCGTCAGTTCCGGCCACGAGATGATCAGCACCCCGACCAGGCCGACGGCAACCGCGCTCCAGCGATAGATGCGGATGGCTTCGCCGAGGAAGATCGAACTGAACACCACGACCAGCAGCGGCTGCGCGTAGTTCAGCGTAATCGCCTCGGGCAGCGGCAGCCGCGTCAGCGCGAAGAAGCCGAGCCCCATGGCGCAAACCCCGACAACACCGCGCGCAATGTGGTTGAGCGGGCGCTTTGTCGAAAAGGCGGTGCCGAGTTTCCCCTGGAAGGCGAGGAAGGCGATGATCGGAAAGATGGCAAAGAAGGAGCGGAAAAAGACGATCTGGCCCGCCGGCACCGTGCCTGCCGCCTTGATGCAGGACGACATGCCGACGAAGACCGCCACCGATACGATCTTGAGCACGATCCCGGTTAGCGTGCTGTGTTCGCCGGCGTGGTCGCCGGCAGCAAGCACTGGCAAGTCCCGTTCGGCTGTCACGCCCCTTTTGCTTCCTGGATCGCCGCCAAGATGCGCGCCGGCGTTGCGGGCATGTCGATATGTCTGATGCCGTAGGCGCTATAGAGAGCGTCGGTCACCTCATTGAGCGCGGCACGCGTCGACCCGATCGTACTCGCCTCCCCGGCGCCCTTGAAGGCCTCGCGACGCAGCACCGAGGCGCCCATCCCGAATTTCGGCGTGACGACGGTCATGGAAGCCTCGCGATGATGCTTGGGAAATGATCGCCTGAAATAGACGTCGCTGCAGTTTTGTCGAGGGAGTGTTTCGTGTAAAGAGCGCAGACTTCAATTTATTTGGACCAGCGGACCCGCCCGCCACTCCCGGATCGACAGGAAAAATCAAGGAATGCGCACCGATACCGGCCAGGTCTTCAAGCTCGAAGACTATCGCCCCAGCGATTATCTCATTCCGGAAACCAGCCTGACTTTCCGCCTTTCACCTGAAGCAACGCATGTCACCGCCGTGCTGGCGGTCGAACGCCGCGACGGGATTGCGGCATCAGTGCCGCTGGTGCTCGATGGCGACGGGCTGACGCTCAGCAGCATCGCCATCGACGGCCAGGAAACGAGCCCTGCGGATTTTCTCGCCACGCCCGATCAACTGACAATCGTCAGCCCCCCTGCGGCAAGGCGCTTCCAACTGAGAATCGAAACCGTGCTGGCGCCGGCGCGGAACGAAGCGCTTATGGGCCTCTATCGCTCCAGCGACGTCTATTGCACGCAGTGCGAGGCCGAAGGCTTTCGCCGCATCACTTATTTCCTCGACCGCCCCGACATCCTGTCGGTCTATACGGTGCGCATCGAAGCTCAGCGCCGTGAGGCGCCGCTGCTTTTGTCCAACGGCAACCCGGCCGGCAGCGGCGAACTTGCCGGCGGCAGGCACTATGCGGTCTGGCACGACCCGTTCCCCAAGCCGTCCTATTTGTTTGCGCTGGTGGCGGGCGACCTCGGCAAGATCTCGGACAGTTTCGTTACCCTGTCTGGCCGCAACGTCGAGCTCGGAATCTATGTCGAACCGGGCAAGGAGAGGCTCGCCGGCTACGCCATGGATGCCTTGAAACGCTCGATGAAATGGGACGAGGAGGCGTTCGGCCGCGAATACGACCTCGATGTCTTCAACATCGTCGCCGTGTCCGACTTCAATATGGGCGCGATGGAGAACAAGGGTCTCAACATCTTCAACGACAAGTATGTGCTGGCCGACCAGGAAACCGCGACGGACGCCGATTTCGCCAATATCGAAGCCATCATTGCCCATGAGTATTTCCACAATTGGACAGGTAACAGAATCACTTGCCGCGACTGGTTCCAGCTTTGCCTGAAGGAAGGCCTGACCGTTTTCCGCGACCACGAATTCTCCGCCGATCAGCGCTCGCGCGCCGTCAAGCGCATCGCCGAGGTGCGTACGCTGCGCGCCCATCAGTTTCCCGAGGACCAGGGGCCGCTGGCGCATCCCGTGCGGCCGCGCCGCTACCGCGAGATCAACAATTTCTACACGGCGACGGTCTACGAAAAGGGCTCGGAAGTCGTGCGCATGATCCATACCATCCTCGGCGCCGAGACGTTCCGCGCCGGCATGGACCTGTACTTCGAACGTCACGACGGCCAGGCGGCGACGATCGAAGACTTCATCAAGGTGTTCGAAGACGTCTCCGGTCGCGACCTGTCGCAGTTTTCGCTGTGGTACCATCAGGCCGGTACGCCGAACCTGACCGTCAGTTCGGCATATAATCCGGCGGCGCGAGAATTCACGCTCGAAATCGAGCAGTCGGTGCCGCCAACACCGGCGGAAAGCCGCAAGCGGCTGATGCACATTCCGCTTGCCTTCGGCCTGGTTGGCGCCGGTGGCGAGGCGATAGCGCATAGCGGCGTCGAAGGGGCGAACGTCGAGGACAGTGTCATCCATATCCGCAAACGTCGCCATGTCGTCAGGTTTTCCGGGATTGCCGAGCGTCCGGCCATGTCGCTCAACCGTGGCTTTTCGGCGCCGGTGACGCTTTCGGTCGAGCAACGGCCCGACGACCAGTTTTTTCTGGCTGGCCATGACAGCGACGCCTTCTCGCGCTGGCAGGCGTTCAACACGCTTTTGACCGATGCCCTGATTGCAGCCTTCCGTCAGATCCTGGACCACAGGCAACCCGAGTTCAGCGCCCGGCTGACCGAGCTTGCGGGCAAGATAGCCGGCGACGAAGCACTCGAACCCGCCTATCGGGCATTGGCGCTGGCGCTGCCCGGCGAGGCCGATATCGCCCGCGACATTGGCAAGAACATCGACCCCGACGCCATTTTCGCGGCGCGCGAGGCGCTAGTGGTTGCGATCGCCGAGACCAACAGCGAGATATTCTCCAAACTTTACGATCGGCTCGCCGACAATGGTCCGTTCAGCCCGGATGCGACCAGTGCCGGGCGGCGTGCACTGCGCAATGTCCTGCTGGATTATCTCTGCTTGCTGCCGGGAGGCGCGGAACTCGCTGCCCGGCACTTCCAGTCGGCGACCAACATGACCGACCGGGCCGCGGCGTTGACCGTGCTTGCGCACCGTCACCACGGCTCACCGGAGGCGACCAAGGCGCTGGCCGATTTCGAGGCGAGATATGCAACCGATGCGCTGGTCATGGACAAATGGTTCCAGATCCAGGCCAGTGTGCCCGGCCCGCAAACCGTCGATGCGGTGCGCGCTTTGACCGGCCACCCGACGTTCTCGATGGCCAACCCGAACCGGGTGCGCTCACTCATCGGTACGTTTTCCAGCGCCAACCAGACCGGCTTCCATAGCGCCGACGGCGAGGGCTACCGGCTTTTCGTCGAAACGGTGCTGCAGGTGGAAAAGCGCAACCCGCAGGTGGCCGCCAGGCTGGCGACGGCGCTCAGGTCTTGGCGGTCGCTCGAACCGGTGCGGCAGGCCAAGGCAAGGGAGGCGCTGCTTTCGATCGCCAATGCAGAGAAGCTGTCGGCCGATTTGCGAGACATCGTCGAGCGCACGCTGGCCTGACAACGCGCCGGCTCACCACCACAATGGCGTCTCGCCCGAAAACCGCATTATTTTAGTCGATTTTTAATCTTTTTTCGCCGCGCCTCTGGACAAGGCGAATCACCTTTGATTCTTTACAGACGATTCGGAAGTGCGGCGTTGCCGGATCGTCAAGCAGATTGAAAATCGGGGAGTGCCATTTATGGCGAAGGCGGACGCGTGGGGCGCGCCCGGTGGGACGGCTTTTGAGCGACGCGAGGCGCGAAGCGACGGTCTCGCCGGCAATACGCGGCTCATCGCCGAACCTGCCTACCGACGGCTGCTGGCAGCCGAGCCGCTGTTGCGGCGATCGATACCGGCCCTCATCATCATCTTTCTGTTGATCATTGCAGTATTGCGCTTTCTGTCGCTGATGAACGAGCGCGACGAGATCGAGCGCGACGCCAAGGCGATCCTTGCGCTGGCCGCGGGCCAACTGGCCAGTTCGATCGCTGCCGACGCGACCATGGTTTCGACGCCCGGCGCGATCCAGGACCTGCTGGAGGGAACCGGCCGTCAGGGCGCGATGGGCCGAAGCCACGTACTGGCGATCACCGACAGCGCCTTCAAGATCATTGCCGTATCGCCGCAGTCGACGCACTGGGAGGGGCGATCGCTCGATGGCGTCGTGCAGGGCGGGCAGCCGCTGTTCATGTTCGGCGACCGCGCCGGGGTGATGGAGGTCAGCATCGGCGGACAGGACTGGTACGCGGCGGTGAGCCTGGCGAATGGCCGAAGGGGTGCCGCGGCAGCCTTTGTGCCGCAGGAGGCAGTTTTTGACACCTGGCGCAAGACGGTCTCGCTCAACGTCACGCTGTTTGTGCTGACGGCCGGCGTGCTGATCATTATCCTCTACGCCTATTTCGGCCAGGCGGCGCGCGCCCAGGCCGCCGACCGCATCTATCTCGAAGCCCACCAGCGCATCGACATGGCGCTGGTGCGCGGCCGCTGCGGCCTGTGGGACTGGGACATGGTGCGCGGCAAGATGTACTGGTCGCGCTCGATGTACGACATGCTGGGCTACGAGCCTTGCGACACGATGCTGTCGTTCGGCGAAGTCGACGAAATCATCCATCCCGAGGACGGCGATTTGTTTGAACTCGCCAACAGGATCGTCGGGCGCGAGATCGACCACATCGACCAGGTGTTCCGGATGCGTCATGCCGACGGGCAATGGGTCTGGATGCGGGCAAGAGCACAGGTTATCGACCCGGAAGCCCCGGAGATCCAGCTGATCGGCATCGCCGTCGACGTCACCGAGCAGCGGCACCTGGCGCTGCGCTCCGAAGCCGCGGACCTGCGCCTGAGGACAGCCATCGAAAACATCAACGAATCCTTCGTGCTGTGGGATTCGTCCGAGCGCCTGATCATGTGCAATTCCAAATACCAGCAGGATAACGGCCTGTCGGATCGCGACGTGATGCCGGGCGCCCCGCGCGCCGTGCTGGATGAACGCATGTTGGCGTTCGCCTCGGAGCGGCGGCTTGCCAATACCAACGGACCGCAGGGGGGCGTGACCTTCGAGCGCCAGCTTGCCGACGGCCGCTGGCTTCAGGTGAACGAATTGCGGACAAGGGACGGCGGCACCGTCTCGGTCGGCTCCGACATCACCCAGATCAAGCTGCACCAGGAGAAGCTGGTCGACAGCGAGCGCCGTTTGATGGCAACGATCCACGACCTCAGCCTTGCCCGTCGGGCGGAAGAAGAACGGGCCCGCGAACTCGTCGAGCTCAATCGCAAATACATGAAGGAAACCGAGCGGGCGGAAGCGGCGAACCGGGCCAAATCTGAATTCCTGGCCAATATGTCGCACGAGTTGCGCACGCCGCTCAACGCGATCATCGGCTTTTCGGAACTGATGGAACGGGGCCTGTTCGGGCCGCTGGGTTCGCCGCGCTACGAAGAGTATGCCACCGACATCAACGGCAGCGGCAAATATCTTCTCGGCGTCATCAACGATATCCTCGACATGTCGAAGATCGAGGCCGGCCAGTTCGCGCTGGATCAGGAACAAATCGATCTCTGCCCGCTGATCAGGGAAACGGTTCGCGTCGTTTCGCTGCAGGCGGCGGAAAAATCGATCACCGTCGAAACCCGCATCGCCGATTCGCTGACGCTGTTCGCCGACCGCAGGGCGATCAAGCAGATCCTCATCAATTTGTTATCGAATGCCGTGAAGTTCACCGGGCAAGGCGGCCACATCTCGGTCAGGGCCCGCAGCATTTCCAGCGCGCTGATCCTGACGATCGAGGACAATGGCTGCGGCATCCCGAAGGCGGCGCTGAGCAAGCTCGGGCGGCCGTTCGAACAGGTGCAAAACCAGTTCTCCAAGAGCCATGCCGGCTCCGGCCTCGGCCTCGCCATCTCGCGCTCGCTGGCCGAGCTTCAGGGTGGCGCGTTGAAGATCCGCTCGACCGAAAGCGTCGGCACGATCGTCTCGGTACGCATCCCGATCAAGAAAGCCACGCAGGCGGTCAAGGCCGCTGCCTGAAACGACAAAATAAGTCTCCGGCGGCTCGCGCCGCCGGAGAGGTTATTAATTCTCACTGCATGCCGTCATTGCCGTCGCCGCCCCATTGGTGGTGACGGCCGGGACCCTTCGGCAGTTCGTTCTTCTCGATCTTGCCGTCATTGTCGCGGTCGAGCATGGCGAACACCTTCTTCTGGCGGCTGGTGATGTCGTCGGCGGTCAGCGTGCCGTCGCCCTTGGTGTCGTAGCGGGCGATGATGCGCCTGGCCATCTGCTCGAAGCGTGCCTTCTCCAGCGCGTCGGCGAGCTGTGCCACGGTCAGCTTGCCGCCATTGTCGGCGACCATCTTCTTCAGCCGCGCGTTCATGGCGTCGGAGAACTGGTCGAAGGTGATGGTGCCGTCATTGTCCTTCATGACCTTACCGAGGCGCATCATCATGCCCTCGCGCGGCCCGGCGCCGGAGTGCTCGTCTGCATAGGCAGCGGTGCCGACGGCGCCGGCCAGGGCTGCGAAAACGAGTGCAAGTCTGGTCGTCTTTCTCATGGTCTTCTCCTGTTGCATCGTCACCCCCGATGCTAGAGCGGCAGATCTTCAATCCCCGCTCTATCTCCTTGTTTGAGCATCGGAAGCTCCCAAAGCAGGTCGCCACTTTTGGCTCCGATGCTCTCGCCCGTTCGGCCGATTGCCGTCACGGTTGTTTCGCACGAAGCAAAAGGTCAAAATCCTTTCTGACCTTCTGCGACGTCTCCTTGAGGTGCGCTTCAAGCACACCGAAATCCGGCAGGTCGGTGACCGCCAGAAGCAGATCCGAAAGCCCTGGCGGAACGTCGTCGCGTTCGAACGCGCCGGTAAGGCAAAGCCGTATTATCTGGGTCAGCGCCAGATAGAGCGAATAGGCATCCACCAGTTCCTGCCTGACCTGGGCGCTGGCGAAATCCGGCGCCAGGCGCGACAGGATGTCAGCCGTGCCGGTGGCCCTGCGGCCTGCCTCGATCTTTCCGGTAATCACCGCAACCTGGGCGATGAATTCGAGATCGATGAGGCCGCCCGGGATCAGCTTGATGTCCCAGGTATCGCGCGGCGGCTTCTCCTTGTCGACCATGGCGCGCATCTCGGATGCCTCGGCCATCACCTTGACTGGATCGCGCGGCAGAGCGAGCACTGCGGCAACTTCCCCTTCGACCTCGCGGCAGAGCTCGGCATCGCCGCCGATCGCGCGGGCTCGCGCCAGCGCCATGTGCTCCCATGTCCAGGCGTCCTGGCGCTGATACTTCTTGAAGGCGTCGACATGCGTGGCCACCGGCCCCTTGTTGCCGGACGGCCGAAGGCGAAGGTCGAGCTCGTAGAGCACGCCCTCGGCGGTCGGCGCGGAAACGGCGGCGATCAGCCGCTGCGTCAGCCGGCTGTAGTAATGCGACGGGGCAAGCGGCTTGTCGCCGTCGGACTCCTCGGCATCGGCGTCGTGATCGTAGAGCAGGATGAGGTCGACGTCGGAACCTGCCGTCAGTTCGCGGCTGCCGAGCTTGCCCATGCCGAGCAGTGCGACCCTGCCGCCGGCAATATAGCCATGACGCAGCGCGAATTCGGCCATCACCGCCTGCAATGCCGCTTCGATAGTCAGATCGGCGAGATCGGAAAAAGCGCGGCCGGCGCGCGGCGGATCGATCGACCCGGCAAGCAGCCTGACGCCGATCAGGAACTTTTGCTCCGAAGCAAAGATGCGCAGTCGGTCGAGCACGTCCTCATAGGCCCTGTCGCCTTCGAGGAAGGCGGCAAGACGCGCCGACAGATAGGCTCGGTTGGGCAGTTCACTGAGCAGCGCCGGATCGAGCAGGCCGTCGAAGACATGTGGCCGGCGCGTGATGATGGCGGCCAGCCGCGGTGCCGCGCCCATGATCGTCGCCATCAGCTTCAGCAAAGCCGGGTTCGACTGCAGCAGGGAAAACAGCTGGATGCCGGCAGGCAGGCCGGCAAGGAATTCGTCGAAGCGGATCACTGCCTCGTCCGCCCGCCGCGTCTGGCCGAAGGCTTGCAGCAGCGCCGGCGTCAGTTCGGTCAGCCGCTCGCGCGCTTCCGCCGACCGGGTGACGCGATACCGGCCGAAGTGCCAGCCGCGGATAACCCGGCAGATGTCGCTCGGCCGCTGGAAGCCGAGCCGCTTCAGGGTCTGCAAGGTGTCGGGATCGTCGACGTCGCCGGTAAAGACCAGATTGCCGATGCCTGCCGAAAGCTCCGGCGCGGTTTCGAACAGCGCTGCATAGTGGCGCTCGACCTGGTGCAGGGCCGCGCGAAACGCTTCGGCAAAGCCTGCCGCATCGGCAAAGCCCAGCATGCGGGCGACGCGCTCCAGCCCCTCTTCGTCCTCCGGCAGGATGTGCGTCTGCTGGTCGGCAACCATCTGGATGGCGTGCTCGACGCGGCGCAGGAACCAGTATTGCCTGGTGAGCGCATCGCGCGCATCGGCAGTGATCCAGCCACGCGCGGAGAGTTCGCCAAGCATCGGCACGGTCTCGCGGCCGCGCAGTTCGGGAAAGCGACCGCCGGCGATGAGCTGCTGGGTCTGGACGAAGAACTCGATCTCGCGGATGCCGCCGCGGCCGAGCTTGACGTTGTGGCCCTTGACCGCGACCTCGCCATGGCCCTTGTGGGCGTGGATCTGGCGCTTGATCGAATGGACGTCGGCGATCGCCGCATAGTCCATGTATTTGCGCCAGATATAGGGCTGCAGTTCCTTCAGGAACGCGGCGCCGGCGGCAAGATCGCCAGCCACCGGGCGCGCCTTGATCATGGCGGCGCGCTCCCAGTTCTGGCCGCGCGCCTCATAGTAGCGCAGCGCCGCCTCGACCGGGATCGCCAGCGGCGTCGAGCCGGGGTCGGGACGAAGCCTGAGATCGGTGCGGAAGACGTAACCGTGCTCGGTGCGGTCCTGGAGAATGCGGACCAGCCGGCGGGTCAGGCGCGAAAACAGCTCGGTGGCATCGAGCGGATCGACGACGGCAGGCGCATCGGGGTCGAAGAAGACGACGAGGTCGATGTCGGAGGAGAAGTTCAGCTCATGCGCACCGAGCTTGCCCATGCCGAGCAGGATCCAGCCCGAGCGTTGCGCCGGATTTTTCGGATCCGGCAAACTGAGCTTGCCTTGCTCATGCGCGTCGCGGAGCAGGAAATCGACGGCTGCACGCGTGCAGGCGTCGGCAAGGTCGCTCAGTCGCCGCACCGTCAGCGAAGTCTCGGCCTCGCCGGCGAGATCGGCCAAGGCGATCAGGAAATGCGCCTCCGCCTTGCATCGGCGCAGCTCCATCATCAGGCTGCCTTCGGAGACGGCCTCTGCGCGCGCTGCCTTGTCGACCGCGGCGCCGATCGATGACAGCCGCGCCTCGATGGTCTCGTCAAAAAGCGCATCGAGGATTCGCGGCCGGCGGCGCGCGGTATCGCGCAGGAACGGCGACAGGTCGAAAACGGCGGCGAGGAAATCCTGGACGACCCCCTTGCCGGCGAGAAATTTCGCCAGTCGCGGCAGTTCTTCCTGCCGCGCGGCGTCGGCGATCTCCGCCAATTCCTGCCTGGCGCGGCTTGCATCCAGCGGAACGAGCTTTACCGCCGGCTTCAAAAGCCAGTCCGTCTCGCGGCGTCGCGCTGCCATCCTCGCCACCATCAGCGATCCTCCCGCCCGGGAAAACTCATGACGACGGACAATCCGGGATTGCCGGGCAGAAGCTCAAGCCGTCCATTGTGGAACGTCATGATCGCCTTGGCGAGGCTCAAGCCAAGGCCGGAACCCGGCTGCGAGCGGCTCTTTTCCAGCCGCACGAAACGCTCGGTCACCCTGGCGCGGTCGACATCGTCGGGAATGCCCTGGCCGTTGTCGGAAACAGCAAGCCTGATCTCGCCATCGATACGCTCCAGCGTCACGCGAACCGTAGGCCTGGAGGTCGAGTCGGTCGAATATTTGATCGCGTTGTCGACGATATTGGACAGCGCCTGGCCGATCAGCTCGCGATTGCCGTTGACGGCGAAGGCACCCTGTACCGAGGTTTCGAGCGTCACACCCGCCTCTTCCGCCACAGGCTCGTAGAGTTCGACGACGTCGTGCACGGCAGCGGCTAGGTCGACCCTGGTGGTGCTTTCGGAGGAATAGCCGGCCTCCAGCCGTGAGATCATCAGGATGGCGTTGAAGGTCTTTATCAGCTGATCGGATTCGGCGATCGTTCCTTCCAGCGCCTGTCGGTAGTCGCTGGTGTTGTGCTTGCCGGAAAGCGTCGCTTCGGCGCGATTGCGCAGCCTGGTCAGCGGCGTTTTCAGGTCGTGGGCGATGTTGTCGGAGACCTGCTTCAGTCCCTCGTTCAGCGTGGCGATCCTGGCCAGCATGGAATTGAGGTTTTCCGACAGCCGGTCGAACTCGTCGCCGGCGCCGGTGACCGGCAGCCGGCCGGAAAGATCGCCGCCCATGATGCGGCGGCTCGCCTCCGACACACTGTCGATGCGCTTCAGCGCAGCGCGCCCGACGAAGAACCAGATCAGCAGCCCGCCGACGCCCATCATGCCGAGCGCCAGCATCAAGGCGCGGCGAATGACGGCGCGGAAGCGCTCCGGCTCGCCGAGGTCGCGGCCAACCAGCATGATCATCTGGTTGGGCAGGCGCAGCACCAGGGCGATGGCGTTGTGGCCTTTCTCGCCTTCGGCCTGGACCTCGTTCTGCGCGGGCTCGTTCGGGTCGGAGACCGGGTTGCGCTGCCGCTCGAGCTCGCCCTCGCCGAAGCGGCGGTAGGAGAACGGTTCGGTGGTCCAGCCCTCGGCCTCAATCACGCCCGGCTCCAGGCTCTGCACGTTGCCGGTCAGGATCTGGCCGTTGGCATCGGCGATCAGATAGAGATTGGCGCCGGGCTGGCGGGAGCGCTGCTCGACGACGCGGACCAGCACCGGCAGGCCGCCGCGCTGATAGGCGCGGGCAAGGCCGAGTACCTCGTCGTTGATCGTCTCCTGCGTCTGGGCAGTCAGCATGCGCGCCGAGAGCGAGGTCATGTACAAGACCAGCAGCACAGCGCACAGCGCAAAAAGCAGAAGATAAAGCGCTGAAAGCCGCGCTGCCGTCGTCCTCATGATGGCCGGCACGGAAAGGGCCATGAGGTTCTAGCCGCTTTTCAGCATATAGCCGGCGCCGCGAACCGTGTGCAGGATCGGCTTGTCGAAGCCCTTCTCAATCTTGCCGCGCAGCCGCGAGATATGAACGTCGATGACGTTGGTCTGCGGATCGAAATGGTAGTCCCAGACGTTCTCGAGCAGCATGGTGCGCGTCACTACCTGGCCGGCATGGCGCATCAAATATTCGAGCAGGCGGAACTCGCGCGGCTGCAGCGTTATCTCGCGCCCGGCGCGCCGCACCGAATGCGACAGCCGGTCGAGTTCGAGATCACCGACCCGGTAGACGGTTTCTGCCTCCCTGGCGCTGGCGCGGCGGTTCAGCACCTCGACGCGGGCGAGCAGTTCGGAAAAGGCGTAGGGCTTGGTCAGATAGTCGTCGCCGCCGGCACGCAGACCGGTGACCCGGTCGTCGACTTCGCCGAGCGCCGACAGGATCAGCACGGGCGTCGTATTGCCTCTGGACCTGAGCCCGGCAATGACGGACAGGCCGTCGCGGCGCGGCATCATGCGGTCGACGACCATGACGTCATAGTCGCCGGAATCAGCGAGTGCGAAGCCGGTTTCGCCGTCTCCGGCGACATGGGCGGTATGGCCGGCCTCGGCGAACGCCTTCTGCAGGTAGTCGGCCGCCTCGCGATCGTCTTCTATGACGAGAATCTTCATAGAACCGTTATACGCGATTTCGCTGGAAGATTGAGTGGCCGGCATATGCATCGTGGCCGTCTCCATGGCGTATCGCGAACAAGGTGATTCAGGGATACGCGGTAAGTCTTTGTTTTAGCATGCCGTAGCCTAAACCGCTTCACGCTTTGAGCGGCATGTTCGAGCGGCAGCGGGCGATCGGAAGCCCGCTGCCGCTGGGGCGGAACACGATGACTGACTAACGTATTCAGGCCCCGTGCTTTCCCGTGCGGCGGCTCGGGGGTGTGAAAACCGCCGCACCGGAAAAGTCGAGCCGGTCGTCAGCCCTTGGCGACAGGCAGCGCGACGAAGCGGTTGCTGTCGTCGCGGGTGATCTGCATCAGCACCGCCTTGCGTCCGGACTTCACCGCGTCGGCCATCGCCTTGTCGATGTCGCCGGTGCCGGTCACTTCCGTCGAATTGACGGAGGTGATGACGTCACCGGGCTGGATGCCGCGATCGGCGGCATCGCTGTCGGGGTCGACATCGGTCACCACAAGACCCTTGCCATTGTCGGACTTGGTGACGGTCAGGCCGAGATCGGCCAGCGTGTCGGTCTTCGGCGCGGGTGCAGGCTGCTGGTCGGCCGAGGCCTGCTTGTCGCTCGACGGCAGCTTGCCGAGATCGACCTTGACCGCCTCGCTCTTACCGTTGCGCCACACCGTGACATCGACCGATTTGCCGGGCGGGTAAGCGCCGATCAGACGGGCGAGTTCCTTCGGCGAAGCAACGTCCTTGCCGTCCACCTGAGTGATCACGTCACCGGCAGTGATGCCGGCCTTCTTGCCGGGACTGTTGTCCTGCGCGCTGGCAACGAGCGCGCCCTTGCCGGACCCAAGGCCAAGCGACTCGGCGATTTCGGGCGTGACCGGCTGGATTTCGACGCCGAGCCAGCCGCGCTGGACTGTGCCGTTCTTCATCAGATCCTGCACGACCTGCTTGGCGGTCGAAGCGGGAATGTCGAAGGCAATGCCGACGCTACCGCCCGACGGCGAGAAGATCGCGGTGTTGATGCCGACGACCTGGCCGTTGAGGTTGAAGGTCGGGCCGCCCGAATTGCCGCGGTTCACCGAGGCGTCGATCTGGATGAAGTCGTCATAGGGGCCGGCGCCGATATCGCGGCCGCGGGCCGAAACGATGCCTGCGGTAACCGTGCCGCCGAGGCCGAACGGATTGCCGACAGCCACCACCCAGTCGCCGACGCGAACCTTGGAATCATCGGCGAAGTCGACATAGGTGAACTTGTTGCCGTCATCGACCTTGAGCACGGCAAGGTCGGTGCGCGGATCGGTGCCGATCAGCTTGGCGTCAAGCTCCTTGCCGTCATTGGTCACCACGGTGAAGGCGGTGCCTTCCTCGACGACATGGTTGTTGGTGACGAGATAGCCGTCATCGGAGATGAAGAAGCCCGACCCTTGCGCCACCGGCCGCGGCTGGTCGTTGTTGCGGTCACGGTGCCCAAAACGGCGCATTCCGTTCGGACCCTGGTCGCCGCCTTGGTCGCCAAAGCCGCGGAATTCGCGGAAGAACCGGCGCAGCTGCGGATTGTCGGGAAGATTGCCTAGGCCGTCCTCGTCGTCCATCTGGCCGGAACCGTCATCGGCCGTCGACTGGATCTTGGCCTTGACGCGCACGCTGACGACCGCCGGCGAAACGCGCTCGACCACATCGGCGAAGCTCGGGACCTGCGGTGCCTCGACACGCACGGCGTCGGCCAGAACCGGGGCTGTCCCGGTAGCAACAGCACCAAAGCCGATCGCGCCGGCAATGGCCAGGGATGCGGCTGCGGCCAGCAGGCGTTTGCGGGTGCGAAGATATGAATTGGGGGCAACATTCATGGTTCTCGTATCCTCTTTTCAAGGGACGCCCCTTGATTGGCATCCTCGACAAAGGAAATAGAGAACCGCACATTACGGCGCCATTTCCGGTACATGAAACTTTCGTAATGTTAGGATCAATCGCGGCGGAGTATCGCGTCCAGCGCCGCCTTCTCGTCCGCGGTCAGGGCATTGGTCGCCGTCGAGCGGCGCGAGCGGGCGGCCAGCAGGATGAACGTCCCGCCAACGAGCAGCAGAAGAACTGGCGTCCCCCAGAGCAAGGCGTTGCGCAGATTGAAGCGTGGCTTCAGCAGCACGAATTCGCCGTAGCGCGAAACGACATAGTCCATCACCTGCCGGTCGGTATCGCCGGCGACCAGGCGCTGGCGCACAAGGATGCGCAGGTCACGGGCAAGGTCGGCATCGGACTCGTCGATCGACTGATTCTGGCAGACCATGCAGCGCAAGCCTTCCGACAAAGCGCGCGCCCTCGCCTCGAGCGCCGGGTCGGCGAGCACCTCGTCGGGCTTGACCGCCTGCGCGGCGCCGGCGAACAACAGCGCCAGCAAGAGGACCAGCGAGGCCAGCGTGACCCTTTGGCTCATGGCGGGCTCGCCGATGGCACGGCGCCCGCCGGCTTGCGGGACGACGGCGCGCCGACACGCAGGCGGCGGTCGAGCAGCGACATCGCCGCACCCGCCATCATCACCAGGCCGCCACCCCAGATCAGCGTCACCAGCGGCTTCCACCACAGACGAACGACTACAGAGCCGTCGCTGGCCTCGTCGCCAAGCGAGAGATAGAGCTGGCTGAAGCCGATCGTGCTGATGCCGGATTCGGTCGTTGTCATCTGGCGCACCGGGTATGAGCGCTTGGCTGAGGTGATCTCGCCAGCGATGCTGCCGTCAGCGCCAAGCAGGGCGAAGCGGCCGCGATCCTCGCTGTAGTTAGGCCCCTGGGCCGGGTAGAGCCCCTCGAAGCGCAGGGTGTGGCCGGACAGTTCGACTGTATCGCCGGCATGCATCGACAGGATTTTTTCGGTGCCGAAGCAAAGCGTGCCGACAATGCCGAGCGTCGTCAGGCCGAGGCCGAGATGCGCAAGCGCTGTGCCGAAGACCGAGCGCGGCAGGCCGGCGAAGCGCCTGAGCACGGTGGCGGGCGCGACGGTGCCGAAGCCGGATTTGACGGCGAGATCGGTGAACGCGCCGCAGATCAGCCAGAAGGCAAGGCCGACACCGAGTGCCGCCAACACCGAAGCGCCATCGATGAACAGGGCGGTCACCAGCACGGCGAGCAGCGCCGCCGCGAAAGCCGCCATCAGGCGTTGGGCGACCGCGAAAATGTCGCCGCGCTTCCAGGCGAGCAGTGGCCCGAACGGCACGACGACCAGCAGCGGCACCATCAGCGGGCCGAATGTCAGGTTGAAGAACGGCGCGCCGACAGAAATCTTGTCGGCCGAAAGCGCTTCGACTACGAGCGGGTAGAGCGTGCCGACCAGCACGGTGGCGGTGGCGGTGGTCAGGAACAGATTGTTGAGGACCAGCGCGCCTTCGCGCGAGATCGGGTGAAACAGGCCGCCGGCCGTCAGCCGGGAGGCGCGCAAGGCAAACAGCGCCAGCGAGCCGCCAATGAACAGCGTCAGGATGCAGAGGATGAAAACGCCGCGCGTCGGATCGGTGGCGAAGGCATGGACTGAGGTCAGCACGCCGGAGCGCACCAGGAAGGTGCCGAGCAGCGACAGCGAGAAGGTCAGGATCGCCAGCAGCAGCGTCCAGATCTTCAGCGCCGAGCGCTTTTCCATGACAATCGCCGAATGCAGCAGCGCCGTGCCCGCCAGCCACGGCATGAAGGACGCGTTCTCGACCGGATCCCAGAACCAGAAGCCGCCCCAGCCGAGCTCGTAGTAGGCCCAGTAGGAGCCCATGGCGATGCCGCCGGTGAGGAACATCCAGGCGACCAGCGTCCACGGCCGCACCCAGCGCGCCCACGATGCGTCGATGCGGCCTTCGATGAGGGCGGCGACCGAGAAGGAAAAGCATATCGAAAAGCCGACATAGCCGAGATAGAGCAGCGGCGGATGGATGGCGAGGCCGAGATCCTGCAGGATCGGATTGAGATCGCGGCCCTCGATGGGCGCCGGATTGAGCCTGACGAACGGGTTCGACGTCGTCAGGATGAACAGCAAGAAAGTAGCGCCGATCGCTCCCTGCACCGCAAGCACATTGGCCCGGAGCGTCGCCGGAAGATTGCCGCCGAAGACGGCGACAAGCGCGCCGAAGAAGGTCAGGATCAGCACCCAGAGCAGCATCGAACCTTCGTGATTGCCCCAAGTGCCGGTGATCTTGTAGATCAGCGGCTGCAGCGAATGCGAGTTCTCCCAGACGCTCTCCACCGAAAAGTCGGAGCCTGCATACGCGGTCGCCAGCGCCACGAAGGACAGCGCTGTCAAGGCAAAGCCGGTCAGCGCGGCGGGTGCGCCGACGGCCATCATCTTGTGGTTGCCGGTGCGCGCACCGAACAGCGGCACCACCGTCTGCACCAGGGCCAGCGCAAACGCCAGGACCAGGGCGAAATGTCCGGTTTCAACCATTGTCGCCGCGCTCGCCAGGTTTTGCCGCAGGTTCTTGCCGCAAAACCGTGGAACACTTTTGCGGAACCTCTCTAGTCACTCTTGCTCTCCTGCCAGACGCCCTTGGCCTTGAGGCCGTCGGCCACTTCCTTGGGCATATAGGTCTCATCATGCTTGGCGAGCACGCTGTCGGCGACAAAGATTCCGTCAGGGCCGAACGAGCCTTCGGTGATCACGCCCTGCCCTTCCCGGAAAAGGTCGGGAAGAATGCCGGTATAGGTAACCTTGACGTCCTTCTGGTTGTCGGTCACCGAAAAGGCGACGGTGGCGCCCTGGCTACGCTCTACTGTGCCTTTTTCGACGAGGCCGCCGAGCCTGATACGCTGGCCCGGCTGAAGGCTGGCGGTGGCCAGATCGGCCGGCATGTAGAAGTAGGAGGCCTTCTGGCCGAGCGCATAGAAGGTCAGCCCGGTGGCAACCCCGAGGAAGGCCAGCCCCGCAGCGATCACCGACAGTCGTTTCTGCTTGCGCGTCATCGTCTACTCCGTCGCCGTCACGCCGAGCGAGGCGGCAAAGGCGGTGAATTTCCTGGCCTGGTCGCTGTCCGCGCCAAAGACGGCGATACCGCGATTGAGTGCGTCACGCGCCTGATCTGTCTTGCCCAGCACGGCATAGGAACGAACGAGCTGCATCCACCCTTCCTCGTCGCGCGGATTTTGCCGAAGCTTTTCGTCGAGGCCGGCAACCATGGTGCTGATCATGGCTTGCCGGTCCTGCGGCGACATCGAGGAGGCAGCATCGATATCGTCGGCGCTCGGCCCTTTCGCGGGCGCCTCCGAAGCGACGTTGCGGGCGGCGGATTCAGCGAGCGCCTGCTCGACGGCACCGCGCCACGGCGAGCCCTGCGGCAAGGCGGCAAGCATCTTTTGCCAAGCCGCCGTCGCTTCAGCTGTGCGGCCTTCCTGCGCCAAGCCCATGGCGAGATAGAACGAGGCCTTCGGGTTTGCCGGATCGAGCTTCAGCGCCGCCTCGAAAGCAGCCTGGGCGTCGGCTGAAACGATGCCGCCGGCCGCATTGGCGATCGCCTCGCCGAGGCCGGCTTGACGGGCGGCACTGTCGCCGTCAAGGCGAATGGCATTGCGGTAGGCGGTTACCGCATCGGCGTATCGCTGCATGCGCAGATAGACCGGCGCCAGCACGTCCCAGCCGCGGCCATCGGACGGGTTGGCCGCAAGGTGCGCTTCGGCGCGTGCCACCAGCTCGTCCACCGAGCTGTCGGCGGGGTTCTTGGCCAGGCGTTCGCTGAGCGGCTGCGACGGCAGGTCGGGTGAGCCGAGCTGGCCGTAAAGGCCCCAGCTAACCAGCGGAACCACCAGCACGGCAGCGGTCGCCACCAGCCTTGTCGACCGCTGTGTCGCCGTCGTGCCGGCCGGGCCGGCATTGCTCAGGCGAAGGATGCGGCGGGCGATCTCGGCGCGCGCCTCTTCGGCCTCCATTGGCCGGATCAGGCCACGCGCCACGTCGCGGTCAAGCTCGGCCAATTGGTCGCGATAGACTTCAAGGTCGTGATCGCCGGCAGCGGACGTGTTCTTTGTTTCGCCCGCCAACGGCAGCAGCACCGCCAGGCTTGCGCCCAGCGTCAGGATTGCGGCTATGACCCAGAACAGCATGGCTCTTCCAATAGAACGAGACCCTTGCCCTGCCAACACAAGCGTGCTGCGACGCTTTGACGGGACCGCTCCGATCGATAGTGCCGGACCGGGATCGGTGTATCAACGGCCGGCGAGCTACGTCAGCGGGGTCCAGCTGCCGTCGGCATTGCGACAGGCGGTTCCGCGCGCGGTGGCGCCGGCAGCGCCGGTAAACACCGTATGGGTGTATTGCCGGCAGTCCTGCGAGCCGACGCGATAGGGCTGGGCGGCGACAACTTCGCCGCGATGGGCCGAACTGTCGCTCTTCCACGCCACCTTCTGGCCGCTCGCCGTATATTCAAGCGCCTTGTATTCCGCCTCGAGCGCGCTGCGCTTCTCGGTCTCGCTCAAGCCGGTGCCGATCGAGCCACCGACGAGGCCGCCGCCCATGGCGGCGATGATCGTCGTCGCGACCTTGGCGCCACTGGGAGGCGTGGCGGCCGGTGTCACCGTAACGGCTGGGCCCTTGCCGAGCGTCGTACAGCCGGAGACGGCGAGCAGGGCGGAAACGAGCGCGACGCGAATCTTCATGCCAATACCGGCTTTCTTGAGCTGGACCGCCGCGCTGTCAGCAGGCTGGCGCGGCCATAATGTCGATGTTTATCGGAAATTTGGCCGCAGCCAGCCGCCCGGAAAAGCATTACTGAAGGCTCCGCAATCGAACCACCGCCTTCAATCCACCCATGACGGATCGTTCCAGCGCCAGAACGCCTCCATACTCGTTGATAAGGTCGGCGACAATGGCAAGTCCGAGCCCGCTGCCGGGTTTTGTCTCGTCGAGACGCCGTCCGCGCTGCAATGCCTCGCGCGCCTTGTCTTCGGGAATGCCGGGGCCGTCATCCTCGATGGCTATCTCGAACAGATTGGCCGCCCCTTCCCTGCCGGCGATGGGCTTGACGGAAACGGCGACCGCGCTCCTTGCCCATTTCATCGCATTGTCGAGCAGATTGCCGAGCAGCTCCTCAAGGTCCTCACGTTCGCCGGCAAAGACGATGTCGGTGGCCGGCAGCGAGAGCGAGAGCGCGGTCCGCGGGTTGAGCTTCTGCAGCACGCGCACCATGCGCTGGACCAGCGGCGCCACCGGCGTGCGGTAAACGACGCTGTCGCGCTGCGCGGCAACGCGGGCACGTTGCAGATAGTGGTCGACCTGCTTCTGCATGGAAGCGGCCTGCTCGGCGATGAGCTGGCCCTTGGCGCCACCCAGCGCCCGCCCCTCGTTGAGCAGCACGGCCAGCGGCGTCTTCAGCGAGTGCGCGAGGTTGCCGACCTGCGTGCGCGACCGCTCGACGATACGCCTGTTGTTCTCGATCAGCGCATTCGTCTCGTTGGCGAGCGGCTCGATCTCGGCCGGGAAGCGGCCGTCGAGCCGTTGCGCAGTTCCTTCGCGCACCATGGCAAGGGCATTCCTGACCCGGCGCAGCGGCTGCAGGCCGAGCAGGATGGCGATTGCATTGATGGCGATCATGCCGACGCCGAACAGCGACAGATAGGTCAAAAGGCGCCGCTGGAAGGTGGCGATTTCCTGCTCGAGCTCGGTCTGGTTGCCCATGACACGGAAGCGCGCGGCGCGGTTTTTCGCATCGAGGACGAACTCGCTCTCGAACACCTCCAGTTGCTCGCCTTCGATGCCGTCCGCCGAATAACTGCGCTGGAAGCTGGCATTGAATGGCACCTCGGCAACGCTTGGCGACGGGATCGCCTTGGTCATCGACGACGAATGGAGATCGCCGTGCACGCCTTCCGAGGCGGGCTCGACCGACCAGTACCAGCCGGAATTCGGCTCCGAGAACCTCAAATCGCCAAGGTCGGGAGCGCCGGTCAATTGGCCGCTTTCGGAAACGCCGACCGAGCCGATCAGGTTGAACAGATGCGCCGAGAGCAGGCTGTCGAAACCGCGCTCGCTGGCCTGGCGATAGAGCGTGGTGATCAAGGTGAAGATGACGACCAGAGTGAGGATCGCCCAGACCGTGGAAAAGGCGATGACGCGAAACGCCAGCGAACGCGGCCATGACCGCAGCGACGGCGTGTTCGAGACGGCGGGTTTTGTAGGCAGCGGTTCCGCGTTACGCCTCCGGCTTACGCATGCGGTAGCCCATGCCGCGAACGGTTTCGATCATGTCGATGCCCATCTTCTTGCGAAGCCGTCCGACGAAGACCTCGATCGTATTGGAATCGCGGTCGAAATCCTGATCGTAGAGATGCTCGACCAGTTCGGTCCGGGACACGACCTCGCCCATATGGTGCATCAAATAGGCAAGCAGGCGGAATTCATGCGATGTCAGCTTCAGCGGTACACCATCGACGTCGGCCTTGGAGGCCTTGGTGTCGAGGCGCAGCGGTCCGCAGGTCAGCTCCGACGAGGCATGCCCGGCGGCACGCCGGATCAAGGCCCGCACCCTGGCCAGGATTTCCTCGATGTGGAAAGGTTTGGTGACGTAGTCGTCGGCGCCTGCGTCGATACCGGCAACCTTGTCGCTCCAGCGGTCGCGTGCCGTCAGGATCAGCACCGGCATCTTGCGGCCGCCACGCCGCCAGCGCTCGACCACGCTGATGCCGTCCATCTGCGGCAGGCCGATGTCGAGCACGACGGCATCGTAGGGCTCGGTGTCGCCGAGAAAGTGCCCTTCCTCGCCGTCGAAAGCGCGATCGACGACATAGCCGGCATCGACCAGCGCGTCGCCGATCTGCCGGTTGAGATCCTTGTCATCTTCGACGACGAGTACGCGCATGCGGGAGGCCTGTTGAAGCTGTTCAGATATAGGCCGATTCCGGCAGACTGGGAAACGGCACGGTTCAGTTCAGCGGAACGACGATCTCCGAGCGACGCGGACGCTGCCCTTCTTTGCCCGGAACCAGCACGACGATGACGCAGACCGGCTGGCCGCCGCGTGTCGACTGCGAGGCCTTGGCCAGGGTGCCGCCATTCTGCTCGGCCACCTGCTGGCCGATCGCATAGCAGTCCGAGGCGGCGAGGACGACCGGTTGGGGCTGCTCGGGCACGACAACGGGGATCGCCATCGCCTGCGACGCAAGCAGACCGGCGGCTGAGAGCGCCAGTGCCGCGGTCCGGAAGTGGGAGCAAAGGATGTTCATGGTCAGCGTTCTAACGCGCTGGTGCTGAACGTGATATGAACGGTGAACGCTCGAATGCATGCCCGCCACACCCCTGAAGCGCGAGATTACCGGATTGCCATCTCGCCGCCCGTCTCGCGAAATCGCCAAAGTTTAACCTAGCCCTCCGATCCTTCGCCGACAACCGGCATCATTTGGCGGAGAAGGCAATCGCTTCAGGTGTGCGCCGACTTCGACAATCGATCCGGGACAATCGATCCGGCAACCGAAGGCAGGTTCAGGCGAACCGACCTGAAACAAAAAAACCCGCTCGGCGGCGGGTCGTTGGCGCCAATCAGCACCATAGTGAAATTAGTAGCATAGCTGCCGGCACAAAGCAAGAACAAAATTGCCCGATTCTTACGGAAAGTGCCCGGCGGTCAGCCCTCATCCTCGATCATGGCGCGGAAACGCAGCAGCCCGTGATGGGCCGAAAGGTCCTCGTCGTAGCGGGCTTCGGCGAATTCGAGCTTGAGATAGGCGCGGCGATGTTCGCCAAGCGAGAGTGCCGCATCTCGCAAGCGGGCGCTGACCAGGTCCATGATGTCGAGCGTTTCCTTGCTGGCCTCGGACTTCGACCAGACATGCAGCGTCAGCAACTGCTCGGCGTTGTTCTCCGTGCCCGTAGCCCAGTCGTAAACGCTGGTGCGGCCGAAGGTCATGTGGGGAAACGCAACATTTTCCGGCGCACGGTCGAACAATCTTGCGTCGCCCAGTGCCGCCGATAAATCGGGATCGCCATTCACTGCCTCGAATATGGCCTTCTGCAATTCGACGGGTGGCGCGGTCATTGTCTTTCCCCTCGCCCGTCGCGTCGACCTCCCTGCTGCGTAGCTGCGTTGCATGGCGGCATCCCGGCAAAGCGCGAATCAGCGCGTCTCATACGGATTATGAACCTTCATGATCTCGGGAATAAGCCCTGCTACTGGAACCCGCGACGCCGCGGCCTTTCGCGTCACGGACGCCCTTGAGGGTGACGCGAATTCATTTGGCGTGCAGGGCGTTCGAAGAACGATGCTATGAAGATTCTGGTTTCCAAACATTCGAGGTCGTTTTCGTGCGCGAGCCATCGCTGCTGCCTGTTTTCGGAAAGCTTGGGGTCAGGGCGCGGCCGGTCGCGATTGCGGCGCCGACCATGTCGATGACCATCAAGAATTTGGTCAACCGCACTCGGGAGCTGCTCTCGGCGCACGGTAGCCTGGCCCTGAAGCTGTTCGTCGTTTTGTGGACGGTGCTTATCCTGGCGGCAATATTCTTCGTCGCCCAAGCCTGACCGAGCGACATTCATCGATCGGGCGGAAACTAAAGGATGCCAAGATGGCAAACCGCTACGCGCTGCGTATGGAACGTCCTCACAGCTGGACCGTCTTCTACGTCTTCACCGGCCAGCCTGTCGAGCTCAAGCAGCAATCCATGGTCGGCATGAACACGTGCGATGCGCACGCGATGGTCGATCGGCTGAACAGTCGTGACATCGCGGCGGATGCAGGCGGACCGGAAGCCCCGAGAAAGCGTCTTGTGGACGGATCGCGACGGATCTAGCGAAAATCGGCCGCAGTCAGCACATATATGCTCCTGCGGGTGCGGGCATAGGCATTCCTGGCGACATCGTGGATCGAGCTGGAAGCCGTGTCGAAGGCCGCCAGATAGGTAGCTTCCGAGGCCGCCGTTCCCGGCTGCACTTTGGAGATGGCATCGGTTGCGACAGAGAAGGAAATCTGGAACATGCCGTCATGGCCGACGAAGCGGATGCGTTTGCTTGCCTCGTCGTAGCTGCGGCTGGGATTGGGAAATGTCAGGCTCATGATTTGGCCTCCGTCGATGCGGATACGGCCTGCTTGACTGTCCGCGCCGCCCGCTTCTTCTTTGGGGCGACCGGATTCAGAGCTGCCGCCGCGCGATCCGCCTCTTCCTTGGCCAGTCGCAATTCCCTCAGTCTTGCCGTTTTGATCGCCCTGGCCTTGGCCTCCGAGAGATATTCGGCAGTTGCCTTGTTCCGCTCCGCCGTTTTCTTTTGATTTTCCATGAAGCGAGCCTGAGCTTTTTCCATGATGTTCTGATTGCCTTCGGCCATCGGTAAAATCTCCCTTGCAGCGAAAGTCGTGAGTGTGAACTTCACCATAAAATAGGTGTTCAAAGACAGAAATTCAATTTCATTAATATTCGGCAATGCCCGAACACCAAGGGATAGCCAGGCAAAATAATTCATTCAATATTTGACATACCCCATGAATATTTTTTGGCACTCCTATCAATCGAGTGCCAAGGCGCCTATAGAGAGGGGCGGCCGCCTAAGCCGGCCCCAGAAAGAGTCCCCATGAAATTCCGGCCACTCCACGATCGCGTCGTCATTCGGCGCGCCGAAAGCGACACCAAATCCAAGGGCGGCATCATCATCCCCGACAATGCCAAGGAAAAACCGCAGGAAGGCGAAGTGATCGCCGTCGGGCCGGGCGCGCGGGACGAAAGCGGCGTGCTGATGGCGCTCGACGTCAAGGCCGGCGACCTCATCCTGTTCGGCAAATGGTCCGGCACCGAGGTCAAGATAGACGGCGAGGACCTTGTGATCATGAAGGAGGCCGACATCATGGGCATCATCGACAAGAGCGAGATGGGTATCATCGACAAGAGCGTGGCTACCAAGAAGGCCGCCTGATTGGAATGCCGCGCGCCCTGCCGGGCGCGCAAAGGATGCTCCAAGCTTTGATTCAGGCGCGCTGCAAGCGTCTTGCCACAACCAACCGAACTGGAAAAAATCATGTCTGCCAAGGAAATCAAATTTTCCACCGACGCGCGTGACCGCATGCTGCGCGGTGTCGAAATCCTCAACAACGCCGTCAAGGTGACGCTCGGCCCTAAGGGCCGCAACGTCATCATCGACAAGGCCTATGGCGCGCCGCGCATCACCAAGGACGGGGTGACGGTGGCCAAGGAAATCGAACTTTCCGACAAGTTCGAGAACATGGGCGCACAGATGGTGCGCGAAGTGGCCTCGAAGACCAACGACCTCGCCG
The DNA here is from genome assembly GCF_040318135.1 of Mesorhizobium sp. M1295. Taxonomy (NCBI): domain Bacteria; kingdom Pseudomonadati; phylum Pseudomonadota; class Alphaproteobacteria; order Hyphomicrobiales; family Phyllobacteriaceae; genus Mesorhizobium; species Mesorhizobium sp. M1295. Next base: position 119,959 of record NZ_JAMYLU010000012.1, on the reverse strand, counting down.
GCGACGGCACCACCACCGCCACGGTGCTTGCCGCTTCCATCCTGCGCGAGGGCGCCAAATTCGTTGCCGCCGGCATGAACCCGATGGACCTCAAGCGCGGCATCGACCTTGCCGTCACCGCCGTCGTCAAGGAAATCCAGGCTCGAGCCAAGAAGGTCAAGTCCTCAGGCGAGATCGCGCAGGTCGGCACCATTGCCGCCAATGGCGACACCAGCGTCGGTGCCATGATCGCCAAGGCGATGGACAAGGTCGGCAATGACGGCGTCATCACCGTTGAGGAGGCCAAGACCGCCGAAACCGAACTCGACGTCGTCGAAGGCATGCAGTTCGATCGCGGCTATCTCTCGCCCTATTTCGTCACCAATGCCGAGAAGATGCGCGCCGAGCTGGAGGAGCCTTACGTGCTCATCCACGAAAAGAAGCTCGGCAATCTGCAGGCGCTGCTGCCCATCCTCGAAGCCGTGGTGCAAAGCGGCAGGCCGCTGTTGATCATCTCCGAGGACGTCGAGGGCGAAGCGCTGGCGACGCTGGTCGTCAACAAGCTGCGCGGCGGCCTCAAGGTCGCGGCCGTCAAGGCGCCTGGCTTCGGTGACCGCCGCAAGGCGATGCTGGAAGACATCGCCGTGCTCACCGCCGGACAGATGATTTCCGAGGATCTCGGCATCAAGCTGGAGAACATCACCATAGAGATGCTCGGCCGCGCCAAGCGCGTGCTGATCGAGAAGGACACCACCACGATCATCGACGGCGCCGGCGAGAAGGCCACCATCCAGGCGCGCGTCCAGCAGATCAAGGGGCAGATCGAGGAAACCACTTCCGACTACGACAAGGAGAAGCTGCAGGAACGTCTCGCCAAGCTGGCGGGCGGCGTTGCCGTCATCCGCGTCGGCGGCGCCACCGAATCCGAGGTCAAGGAAAAGAAGGACCGCATCGACGATGCGCTGAACGCCACCCGCGCGGCCGTCGAGGAAGGCATCGTTCCCGGCGGCGGCGTCGCGTTGCTGCGCGCCAAGGCTGTGCTGAACGGGCTGACCGGAGCCAATGCCGATGTAACGGCGGGCATTTCGATCGTGTCGAGAGCGCTCGAAGCGCCGATCCGGCAGATCGCCGAGAATTCCGGCGTCGAAGGTTCGATTGTCGTCGGCAAACTCGCCGACAGCAAGGACCACAATCAGGGCTTCGATGCCCAGAACGAGGTCTATGTCGACATGATCAAGGCCGGCATCGTCGACCCCGCGAAGGTGGTGCGGACGGCGCTGCAGGACGCGGGCTCGATTGCGGCGCTACTGATCACTGCTGAGGCCATGATCACAGACGTTTCAGCCAAGGAAGCCGCTGCTTCGCCCGGCGGCATGGGCTATTGACCAGCCGCTGCCGGAAACAAGCCTGAAAGACAGCCGCCGGGGGATATTCCCCGGCGCGCGCCATCGGCAAGGAGATCGATCCATGATCGCATTCGTCCCGAAGCCAAATGCAGCCACGAAGACCAAAGTGGCAGAGGAAAGCCGCTTCGATCGCATTCGCAGGCTTGCCGACAAGCACAGGAAAGCCGACGCCGGCACGATAGGCCGCGACCCGAAAAAGATCGCGGACAAGCGTCCCATGTGACGATTGCCAATCCTCGGCACCCCGCGCAAGCGCGGCACCAGACCCTTATCGCGTCTCGTCGCTGATCAGCGCCAGCTGAATGCGATTCTTGCCCGAACGCACAAGCGCCGTCAGTGCCTGCATGGTGCGGTCAAGCTTATCTCCGAGCGGCGGCAACTGGGGCCGCTACTTGGCGGCGTCATCGTACCGTTGGTTCTGCGCCATGAGGTGGCGGACCACGAGGTGAAGGAAAGCCTGATCGTTCAATCCAGGCTCGACTGGACCATCGTGGAGCCGCCCAGGTTGAGCAATGGAGCGGCAACGGGCGAATTCCGCCACGGCAACGGCATCCGGTCGGCGTCGCTGCTGCCGACGCTGGCGCGTGCCGACGTGGCGGCCTTCATGCTCGCCCAACTCGACGGCACCACCTACTCGCGCAGGGTAGCCAACATCCTGCGCTGACGCCTCGCAGGAGCCGTCTTCCCCTCGACGAACCGCCCGCTATATCTTCATCGTCCTTACCTTCATCGCCCTTGTCGGCAGCACCAAAATGGACGAATAGTCTTGCAAGGTGCGCCGCCGTGAAATTGCCGGCATGCGGTTTCTCAGTTGGCGGCATCGCCGCAGCCGGATCCTGGAATGGCTAGTCCTTTGGAACCACGCAAGAGAAGAGGTCCGATCGCCGCAAGGCTGCTGGCGGTGGATGCGTGGATCGATTCCTCGGTCTACGAAATCGGCTTCAGGGCGCGTCAGTTCTGGGAAGCGGCGACCATCTTCTCGCGGCGTTTCCGCGTCGGCGGCTGGCGCCGCGGCATGATTGAACTGTTGAGTGAAGGATTTACGCTCGGTGCGGGCGGCATCGTTGTGCTTTTGGCGCTGGCCTTGCCGGCCTTTCAGATAACCGCCGGCGACTGGCGCACGCAGGGCGACTTCGCCGTCACCTTCCTCGACCGCTACGGCAACGAGATCGGCCAGCGCGGCATTATCCAGCGCGATTCGGTGCCGGTCGACGAGATGCCCGACCATGTCATCAAGGCGGTGCTGGCCACCGAGGACCGGCGCTTCTTCGACCATTACGGCATCGACGTGCTCGGCCTGTCGCGGGCGATATTCGAGAACGTACGGGCGAATTCTGTCGTCCAGGGCGGCTCGAGCATCACCCAGCAGCTGGCCAAGAACCTGTTCCTGACCAATGAGCGGACATTCGAGCGCAAGATCAAGGAAGCCTTCCTGTCGCTATGGCTCGAAGCCAATCTGTCGAAGAAGGAAATCCTGCAGCTTTACCTCGACCGCGCCTATATGGGCGGCGGCACCTTCGGCATCGAGGCGGCGGCAGATTTCTATTTCGGCAAGAGCGTCAAGGACCTGAACCTTGCCGAGGCGGCGATGCTGGCCGGCCTGTTCAAGGCACCGACCAAATATGCGCCGCACATAAACCTGCCCGCCGCCCGGGCGCGCGCCAATGTCGTGCTGTCCAACCTGGTCGATTCCGGCTTCATGACCGAAGGCCAGGTGCTGCAGGCAAGATTACACCCGGCCGAAATCGTTGATCGCGGCGAGCAGAAAAGCCCCGACTACTATCTCGATTGGGCCTTCGAAGAGGTCAAGAAGATCGCCGCCAAAGGCGGCCCGCACTCGCTTGTCGCCCACACCACCTTCGACGCCAACATCCAGAAGGCGGCCGAAGAATCGATGGAGTTCCACCTCCGCCAGTTCGGCAAGGAATACAACGTCACCGAGGGCGCCATCGTCGTCATCGAGACCAACGGCGCGGTCCGGGCGATCGTCGGCGGCCGCGACTACGGCGCCAGCCAGTTCAACCGCGCCACCAAGGCACTTCGCCAGACCGGCTCCTCGTTCAAGCCCTATGTCTATGCGACGGCGATGGAGCATGGCTTCACGCCGGATTCGGTGGTTTCCGGCGGACCCATCTCCTGGGGCAGTTGGTCGCCCCACAATTACAATGGCGGGTCGGCCGGCAAGGTGACGCTGATCACGGCGATGGCCAAATCGATCAACACCGTGCCGGTGCGGCTGGCCAAGGATTATCTCGGCATCAAGCCGATCAAGGCGATGGCCGAGGCGATGGGCGTCGAGTCGCCGCTGGAATCACACAAGACCATGGTGCTCGGCACGTCGGGCATGACCGTGATGGACCAGGCGACGGGCTACAGCGTGTTCGCCCAGAACGGCTTTGCCGGAACCCGGCACGGCGTCAGCCAACTCTTCACCCGCACCGGCGAGGTGGTCTACGACTTCGCCAAGGATGCGCCGCCGCCGCACCGGGTGCTGTCGGAGCAGGCGCTCAAATACATGAACACCATGCTGGCCGCCGTTCCGGTGATCGGTACGGCCCGGCGCGCGGCCCTTCCAAACATCGTCGTCGCCGGCAAGACCGGCACGACCCAGTCCTACCGCGATGCCTGGTTTGTCGGCTTTACCGGCAACTACACGGCCGCCGTCTGGCTTGGCAATGACGACTTCACCGCGACCAACAAGATGACCGGCGGCACCCTGCCGGCCATGGTGTGGCAGCGCCTGATGCTCTATGCGCACCAGAATATCGACCTCAGACCGATCCCTGGCCTCGATCACCCCTTCGTCGATGCCGAAATCGCTGCCAAGGCCGAGGAAGCGGAAAAGAAGAGCGCCGAACAGGCAGCAGCCGATGCCGCCGCCGAGCGTCCGCCGGTGCTGTCCAGCCGGACCACCCAGACCCTGAAGGAACTCACCAAGCTGTTCCAGGCGGCACCCGTGCTCGACGCGCCCGCTGCACCGGAGACCCTCTCGGCGCTCTGAGCGGTCAATTCCACAGGGCCGCTTGCCACAAGCCCCCGCACCGCGATATCCCGAGCGACAGTCTTTCAGTCCCCGGCCTTCGGTTCCCCGGCTCCTCATGCTCAAGAATGCCTTCCTGACACTGCTTTCGCTTGCCATCGCCGTCGTCGGCGGTGGCGGCAGCGTCTGGTATGCACTGAAGCTGCAGGACGGCGTCGGCGCCATCAGGATCGGCCAATGGACCGCCTTCCCCGATATCGGCACGCCGACGGCGGATCCTTATTCGAAGGCCCGCGTGGCGCGCGAAGGCGTGCTGGCGCTCGGACAGGCGGAAGGACTGTCCTTCATCGCCGAGCGCGATTCCGGCGGCGAGCAACTCAAGCGGCAATGTGCCTACAAGATTGCGGGCGGCTTTCCCACCGCCCGGTTCTGGACCCTCTATGCCGCAGATCGGTCGCTTGGCGTGATCGAGACCGGCAAGCCGAGGCTGGCTGCGCTGCAGTCCTATCAAGTGCTGCGCGAGGCCGACAATTCGGTGATCATTTCCGTCGGCAGCCGCCCGGCGCCCGACAACTGGCTGCTGACCAGCGGCGCCGGCGGGATGTACTTCGTGCTCACGTTCTATGACACGCCGATCGCCAGCAGCACCGGCCTCTCGGACGTCACGCTGCCGCAGATCCAGAAGGTCGGCTGCAATGCGTAGCCTGCTGCATGCCGTGCTGCTCGGCCTGCTTGGCGGCGGCATCGTGCACATCATCGTGCTGCTGCTCGTCCCCGAGTTTTCCGAACGCGACGCCTGGTCGCGATTGGCCATGGCTTCGGATCTCTACAAGATGACCAGGCTCGACGCGGAAGCCGGCGGCGCGCCGGTGGTGAAATCGGTCGATCCGCTGTTTTATGCGGCGGCTTGCCGCTTCGACCTTGCCGAGGGGATGGTGCGGGTCAAGGCGCCGGGAAAGGTGCCGTTCTGGTCGATATCGGTCTATGACCGCGGCGGCCACAACATCTACTCGTTCAACGACCGCAGCGCGACCGCAGGCGTGCTCGACACCGTGGTGCTGACGCCGGCGCAGATGATCGAGGTCCGCAAGAATCTTCCCGCGGAACTGCAAGGGGCGATCTTCGTCGAAGCGCCGATAGCGGAAGGCATGTTCGTCATCCGCTCGTTCGTGCCCGACGACAGCTGGAAGCCGATCGTCTCGCGGTTTCTCGAACAGAGTTCCTGCGAACTGCAGGATTTTTAACCCACTTCCGATGCTCAGTGATGCGGTACCGGCAATGTCCCCGAAGGTCCCGGCTTATCGGGGCCGACCGGCCGCGTCTCGCCGGTCAGCGGCCGCTGCTCGTAGCGGACCCCGGGAAAGATGATCACCGCCGCCGGCGTTCCCGCGGTTTGTTGTGCTCGATTGGTTGCCGCCGTTCGCGGCACGAAAGACAGTACCATGCCCATGGTTCGCGTATTCCTCTCGGTTGCCCCGGAGCACAACGCAACGCCTCCATAGTCGATTAAGGAGGCAGTAGGTTAACGGAGCGCTAACGGATCGCCGCTAAATTGATCTTTGTTCTTGGGAAACGCGAAACCGGTACAGCCCGGCAGAGCGCAGTCCAGATCGTGTCGAGTGTCGGGCGTATCCTTCGTGTCAGCTTCGGATTTCAGGCAAATCGCAGCAGGAGCTGAATCGGGAAAGGCCGAGAGGCTGTTCCGCGCCGCGGTGTCGGCGTTCTGTTCGCTCACCCGACCTTCACGCCGCGAGATCGCGCAGCTCGAAGACCTGACGCTGCCGCTTTTCGACAATGTCTCGGTCGAATCGCGCCGCTACGTCGCGGCAGCCCTTTCCGAATGCGAATATGCACCCGCCGCGCTGGTGCGGCGGCTTTGCCAGGAGCGGGTCGATATCGCCGCTCCGCTGCTCATCCGCTCGCGTGCCCTCAGCGACGTCGACCTCATCGCGCTGATCGGGCGCCACGGGCTGCCGCATGCCCGTGCCATTGCCCGCCGCAAGGATCTCAATCAAACGATCGCGGATCTCATCAAAGTGCTCGAAAGGCCGACGCTGGTGCGGTCGCAACAGCAGCCGGAAACAACCGCCAAAGCCGCGTCCGAAAACGCCGAAGTGGTTGCGAGCGATGCCAACAGGCAAGAGGCTTCCGATGCCGCCGAAACAGTACGCCGCCGGTTGCGATCCATGATGCGCGCCGAGAGCGGCACCGCTATCGGTCCGTTCGTCGAGCCGCAAACCTATGTCAAGCTGCGCGAGACCGCGCTGACCGGCAATGCGGCATTCTTCCAGACAGCGCTCGCCGATGCGCTCGAAGTCGATTTTTCAACGGCGCGGACGCTCACCACGAGCCAAAATTACACACCGCTGCTGGCCGCCTTGCGCGCGCTCGACCTCAGCGAAGACAAGGCGTTCCTGATCACGGCCACCATCTATCCGACCGAGTTTCCGCACCCGCAGGCGATCCGCATCTTCCTCGACCGCTACCGCCTGCTGCACCGCGACGCGGCGTTGGACAGGCTCCGCGGCTGGAAGGCCGACACCGTGTCGAAAATCGTTCGCAAGCCCGGGCGCGTCGCCGCAAACGCCGACCTGCGCAAGCCGAACAGCGCCGATGTTGCCGCTGTCCCAAAGGCGCGTCGCGTCTGAAAAGTTACGGCAACTTGACCGAGATAAGCTCCTCAACGGGAATGGCGCCCGCCTCGACCTCGACCACCCAGATATCGGGATCGAATTTCTTCTCGCGCTCCAGCCGCGCGTCGAAGATGGCGGCATCGTCGCCCTCGCCGAGAAGGCTGAAGAAACGGTCGTCCGGCCTGGCCGAATCGTAGCTCGTCTGCGGCGCCGGCCCGAACAGCGCCATCTCCCCCAGCCTGCCCCGCGCCAGCACGAAAACCGCGCCGGCTTCCGTCGCGCCGCGCTTGACCACGGCGGCAAAGCCGCCGGCGCTGAAAACCCGACGCAACAGCGCCGATACCCACAGGTCGGTGGTTACCCGCATGGAGAATTCCTGGCCATGCGGCGGTCCTTACAGCATTGGCCGGAAGACTGTAACCGGTCTTTGCCGAGCGACCGGCGTGCGGCCGTCACGACCCTCAGTTGGTCAGGCCGATCTCGCGCATCTTGACGTAGACGATCTCGTCGGGCTCGCCGGTCTCGGGCAGGCCGAAAAGCGCCTGGAATTCCTTGATCGCGGCCTTGGTGCGTGCGCCGACGACGCCGTCCAATTGCATGTCGTCATTGCCGAAAGCTTTCAGTCCGGCCTGGATCTTGACGATGCGGGGATCAGGTGCCGCCGCATTTGCCGGTGCGGACGCTGGAATGGCGGCTGGAACAGCGGCCGTTTCGACCGGCCGCGGCACGGGATGCGGCACCACGGCCGCGGTCGTCGGCGTGGCACCCAGTTGATCCAGCAGAATGCTGTCGATCTCGCCGGAGGCATTCAATCCGACCTTCTGCTGATAGGCCTGGATGGCCTTGCGCGTATTCGGTCCGGGAATGCCGTCGACGGTGCCGGAATAGAAATCGAGATCCTTCAATATGCCCTGGACCTGCTCGACGACCGGGTCGCTCTTGATCGGCGCAGCCGCCGGACGCACGATGTTGATGGTGGTTTCGGGCTCGTCGCTGTCCGCCCGGGGAAAGCGCTCGATGCTCCTGGTGACGAAAAACGCGCCGGCGTGCGGAAAGGGCTGGTACCAAAGAGCGTTCGCCGAGACGTAGAACAGCGTCACCAGGAATGCGGTGGAGCCGCCGACCACAACTGGATTGCGCGAGATCAGGCTGCCCAGAGCCATCGCTCCGTGCTCGAAGGCATTGCCGCGGCGTTTGACCGCCTTAGGCTGTTTTGCGGAGCGACCCATTGCTCTCCCCTTTGCCACCGTCCGCTCTGGCTTTGGCCGCGGACATCGGCACCACGCCGGTCTTCTCCGCCGAGTGGCCCGTCGGGCCGTTCACGGGAAGGCTGATCGTTACCGTGGTGCCCTCGCCCGGCATGCTTTCGATCGACATGGTGCCGTCGTGCAGCGCCACCAGCCCCTTCACCAGCGAAAGCCCGAGCCCGGTGCCTTCGAACCGGCGGGTATAGTCGTTCTGTATCTGCATGAACGGCTTGCCGAGATTGGCAAAATCTTCCTCGGCGATGCCAATGCCGGTGTCCCGGACCCAGAAATGCAGCCGCGAGCCGATCCGCTTGGCGCCGATGACGACGTTGCCGCCTTCGGGCGTGAACTTGATCGCGTTGGAGACGAGATTGATCAGGATCTGCTGCACGGCGCGACGGTCGGCATTTATTTCACCTGCGTCCGGCGCGATCTGGGCCTGCAGATCAATGGCTTTTGCCTCGGCTTGCAGGCGCATCATCGACTGGCACATCTCGACCGCTTCGCGGAAGCGGAACGGTTCCGGTTCGGTCGCATAGGCGCCCGATTCGATCCGCGATACGTCGAGTATCGAGGTGACGACGGCAAGCAGGTGCTGGCCCGAATCCCGTACCAAGCCGACATATTCCTTCTGGCGCGGATCCTTGAAGGTGCCGAACATCTCGTGCAGCAGCATGTCCGAAAAACCGATGATGGCATTGAGCGGGGTGCGCAGCTCGTGGCTGACGACGGCAAGGAAGCGTCCTTTCGCCACCTCGGCCGAGGCAGCCGCTTCATTGGCGGCGGCAAGCTCCTGGCGCAGTCCGGCCAGTTCATCATTCTCGCGCAGAACGAGCGTGAAGACAGTCTCCTGCCCCGGCGCGCGCATCATCTCGAGCGAGAACGGCCGGTAATTGTCGGCCGTCACGCCGCTGTTCTGCGGCAGCCGGACGCGAAGGTCGAGCCGGCGCGACAGAGCGCCATCGCGCATATCGGCCAGCGCGCTGAGATACGGGACGCGGTCGGACAGATGGATGCGATCGAAAAGCCCGGCGCCGAAAAGCAACTCCGGCGGCAGCCTCAGCATGGTGCGCGCCTTGGTCGAGGCGTCCAGAACCTCGCCATGCGCCGCTATTCGCAGCACGACAGCGTCGATCAGGTCTTCGAGCCGGTCGCTGCCGGCAGGATCGAGCTGTGCGTTGGCGGCGCCACGAAGTGGAGCGACACGCGGAAAGAGCGTGAGCGCCCAGGCCAGTGGTACCAGCCAGTGCCATGCGGCGATTTCGGTCTGGCCGAGCGGCAAGACGGAACCGGCGAAAGGCTGCAGCAAGACTGCGACAAGGGCCGATATGGCGCCCCAGATCACGGCACGGCGCGACTGGCCGATCCACCAGGCTTCAAACGGCAGCGCCACCGCAAGCACGGCAACCGGCGAGGCCACACCGCCGGCGGCAGCGACAAGGGAACCCAGGGCAACACTGCTCACGACCAAGGCTAGTTGGCCGGCCAGAGTGATCTTACCCGATGCAGCCACCAGCAGGGCGGCGAACCAGCAAAGGCCGAACGCGGCAAAGATCGCAGCCACAGTCACGGCCGCGCCCATGCCCGACGTGACCAGCGTCACCGCCGCACCTGCGCTGAAGAAAGGAGCCGCCAGCATGACGCCAATGAACCGGCTGTGGCGGCGTCGGTCGTCCTGGCCGAGGACGGACGGATGAACCATCCGTTCGCAACCGGCGGCTATCGCGCCCGGCAACTCGGCGTATCTGGCCTTGATCGCACTCAACTCAACGCACCCGGTCGTGAACGGCCCTGCTTTGCAGGTGGCTTTTGTCGATCCGAAACTCGCATCCAGCATTTAAGGAATGGATAAGGCTGGGCCGATCGTCCCCCGGCCGGCTGCAAATATCGGGATACCGGCGGCGAAAAACCGGGGCAATTGCCGCCATAGTAAACGGAGCGTTATCCGGACCGCCCGCGCCTGGACTTGGGCCGAGGGCATCAAACTGTCGCCGGGTCAAAAAACGAGCAGGAAAAACAACAGGTTGGATGGTTACCCTTTGCTGAATAAAATCTGTGCCTTTCGAGGCAAATGAATTTCAAAACACTTCGTTTCGAATCTGCCTAAAATTTGAGGAAAACTGTTGCTTTCGGGACAAGCCGTCCTTTGCGCGTCTGTGCCAATATCGCGGTACAAGGGTTGTGCGGTTCGGATGCATGACCGTCATAAAGGACAGACAGATGGGCTTTCTGATAAGAGCTGCTTTCTGGTTTTCGCTGGTGCTTCTGGCGCTGCCGCTGGGTGTCGGCTCCGATGATGCGGGCCGCGAAAGCGTCGGGCCGCTCCAGGCGCTGTTTGCCGCGCGCGAAGCCGTCGGCGACATCGCCGGCATCTGCGAGCGCAAGCCGGACGTCTGCGAGACCGGCAAATCGGCAATGCACACCATCACCGCCCGGGCAAAGGAGACCGCCAAGATCGCGGCCGCCATGCTGGACGACAAGGCCGCTGAACCCGATACGGTGACGACCACCGGCAGCGTGCCCGAGGAAATCGTCTTGCCGGCGAAAGTCGATTTGCCGGCGAAAGTGCACTTGCCGGCAAAGAACTGAGACTGTTTCGGCCGAATCCATCGCTAAACCGCAGGGCGCCCCGCTCTCGGCGCCTGCGGCGTTTCTCCTCTTTTTCCGTGACGCGGCCGCGCCGGATGACTATATCCGGGGAAATGACCACGACGATCCAGACCATCCGCGACGACTTTTCCCTGCTCGACGAGTGGGAAGACCGCTATCGCTATGTGATTGAACTGGGTGAAGCGCTGCCGCCATTTCCCGACGAGCAACGCATACAAGCCAACAAGGTGCCCGGCTGCGTCAGCCAGGTCTGGCTGACCACCGAGCAAGGCGAGGGTGCCAATCCCGTTATTACCTTCAAGGGCGATTCCGACGCCCATATCGTGCGCGGCCTGGTTGCCATCATGCTGGCGCTGTTTTCGGGACGGCCCGCCAGCGAAATCCAGAGGACCGACGCAGAGGCAACGCTAAAGGCACTCGGACTTGACGAGCACCTGTCGCCGCAGCGCGCCAATGGTCTTCGCTCGATGGTCAAGCGTATCAAGCGTGACGCCGAGGCAGCGCTGAAGCAGACCGCCTGACCGGACGGCAATTACCAGCAGTATGAAGAACTGGCGGCCCGAGCTTGGTCTCCCCCCAATACAAAACGGCGCCCGAAGGCGCCGCTTGAGTGTCAAACCGGAAGAGCCGCTTGTCAGCGTCCCTTGCGCTTGCGACCGAGACCCATCTTCTTGGCGAGCTGCGAACGGGCGGCCGCATAATTGGGCGCAACCATCGGATAGCTCGGGTCCAGGTTCCACTTTTCGCGATACTGGTCGGGCGTCAGATCATAGTGGGTCATCAAGTGACGCTTGAGCGACTTGAACTTCTTGCCGTCTTCGAGACAGATGATGTAGTCGTCATGCACCGAACGCTTCGGATTTACCGCCGGCTTCTGCTTGTCGGCAGGCGGCTGCTCGGCGGCCCCGCCGACGCGCCCGAGAGCGGCATGGACATCGGCGATGAGGTTCGGCAATTCGCCGACCGGCACGGGATTGTTGCTGACATAGGCGGCCACCACATCGGCGGTGAGCTCGATCAGCGCGTCACTGTTTCTGGAAGGTGTTTCGGTAATATCCATGGCGTTCAGGCCCCAACGAGAATTGTTTCTGTTTGCGCCCGTTTCGATAGTTGGGCATCGCGCGAACTTGTGCAGGAAAAAGCCTCCGCGATTCGCGTCGCGCCATCTTAATGGGCCTGAGCGTCAAGTAAGTCAATTCGCTTCTTGCGCTCTATTCAGCGATACAAGTCAAATCTTTCATATTCAGCTTCACTCTTTCGTGCAGAGTGTAACTTTGCCGTTTTTTCTGGTCAGACCAGCATCGACTGACGCCGCGGCAAGCAGCCATTACACAGACGGCAGCAGGTAAATAGAGCTCAATGCTTGATCCTGCCCGCAGCATTACAGCCTGGCCGATCGGCGGATTCAGTAAAATCATAGGTTGCGAAGCGTTACTGTTGCTCGTGAGCCGTCGGCCGGAGCGGCGTGCTGCGTCACTGAAACGGGGTGATGTATTTTCCGTAGACCCAGCCGGTGACGAACTGGCCGCTCTGTGCCGGATCGTGCCAGACTTCGCACCAGCGATGGCGGATCTTCTGTTTCTGCTGCCAGTAGGTTTGGCTGGTCATGTCGAGCAGGTTTATCCCACCGGTGCATTTGCCGGTCATCTGCAGAACCGTCCCGTTGGGATAGGCGGCCTGCTTCTGCGAAGTTCCTGAAGGATATTTGCGCACATTGAGCGTGTCGCCGAACGGCACATTGGCCACTTGCCAAGCCGCAAAGGCAGTTGCATGAGATTGACCGGCATTGGCCAGGGTCATCGCAGCGACGGCGAGGGCCGCGGCAGTCCGAGAAAAAATATTCATTGTCCTCTCCTCCAGCCCGTCCTCTTGAGCCACCACGACAATAGATCGTAGCCCTTGAACCCGCGCTGATCGGCGTGTTCATTCGCCATTCAAGTAACTTCCACAGCGAGACGCAATGACCAGAACTCCAGTGTTTCCGACCGCCACCGCGCCGCAGCCGGAGAAGCGGCCGATCTTCGACACGCATCACGGCATGACGCGGACGGACGACTATGCCTGGCTGAGGGCCGTGAATTGGCAAGAGATGTTCAGGGACCCGTCGCTGCTCGACGGCCAGATCCGCGCCCACCTCGAAGCCGAGAATGCTTACCAGGCGGCGCTGATGGCCGATACGGTCCAACTGCAGAAACAGCTTTTCGCGGAAATGAAGGGACGCATCAAGGAAGACGATTCTTCCGTGCCGATGAAGGACGGGCCTTACGCCTACGGCTCCTCCTTCAAGCTTGGCGGCCAGCAGCCGCGTTATTTCCGCACGGCGCGCGACGGCGGCGACAAGCAGATCTTGCTCGACGGCGATGCCGAGGCCGAGGGCAAGCCCTATTTCCGCCTGGGCGGCGTCGATCATTCGGACGACCACCGCAAGCTGCTCTGGGCCTTCGACGACAAGGGTTCCGAATTCTACACGCTGCGCGTCCGCGATTTCGCCGGCGGCAACGATCTGACGGACAGGGTCCCCGACACCGGCGGCGGCGGTGTGTGGGATGCCGGCAATGACGGTTTTTTCTACACCCGCCTCGACCCCAACCACCGTCCTTCCAAAGTGCTGTTCCATGCGCTTGGCGATAGTCCTGAAAACGACCGGCTGATCTACGAGGAAACCGATCCGGGCTTCTTCATGGATGTCGGCGGCACACGCTCCAACGAGTGGATCATGATCGGCATCAACGACCATGAGACCTCGGAATATCGCATCATGAACGCCAACGAACCGTCCGCAGAGCCGAAGCTGGTTGCGGCACGCCAGACCGGCTTGCAGTACGACCTTGAGGAAGGCGGCGACATCTTCTTCATCCTCACAAATGCCGACGGCGCCAAGGACTTCAAGATCATGACGGCGCCGGCCCATGATCCGGTGCGCGCCAACTGGCAGGAACTGGTGCCGCACGAAGCGGGCCGGCTGATCCTTTCGGTAATCGGCTTCAAGGACCACATGGTCCGGCTGGAGCGCAAGGAAGGCCTGCCACGCATCGTCGTGCGCGATCGCAAGAGCGGCGAAGAGCACCTGATCTCCTTCGACGAGGAAGCCTTCTCGCTCGGCCTGTCCGGCTCCTACGAATACGACACCGAAATCATGCGCTTTTCCTATTCGTCGATGACGACGCCGGCGCAGGTCTTCGATTACAACATGCGCACCCGCGAGCGCGTGCTGCTCAAGACCCAGGAAGTGCCGTCCGGCCATGACCCGGAGCACTATGTCACGCGCCGGCTGATGGCGCCTGCCGCCGACGGCGAACTGGTGCCGATCTCGCTCCTCCACCACCGCGACACGCCGCTCGACGGATCGGCGCCTTGCCTGCTTTACGGCTACGGATCTTACGGCATAGCCGTACCCGCCGCGTTCAACACCAATTTGTTTTCGCTGGTCGACCGCGGCTTTGTCTACGCGATTGCCCATGTCCGCGGCGGCAAGGACAAGGGCTATGGCTGGTACGACGACGGCAAGCGGGCGAACAAGATGAATACGTTCACCGATTTTGTCGCTGCCGCCCACCACCTCGTCGCCGAACGCTATACGCAGCATGACCGCATCGTCGCGCAAGGCGGCTCGGCCGGCGGCATGCTGATGGGCGCGGTCGCCAACATGGCGCCGCAATGCTTCGGCGGCATCGTCGCCGAGGTTCCCTTCGTCGACGTGCTCACCACCATGCTCGACGCAAGCTTGCCGCTGACGCCGCCGGAATGGCCGGAATGGGGCAACCCGATCGCTTCGGCGGAGGATTACCGGACCATCGCCGCCTACTCGCCCTACGACAATGTCGCCGCACTCGACTATCCACCGATCCTGGCGCTGGCCGGCCTGACCGACCCGCGCGTCACCTATTGGGAGCCGGCCAAATGGGTGGCGCGGTTGCGCGACCGCAAGACAGGGGGGAATCCGGTTCTGTTCAAGATCAACATGGATTCAGGCCACGCCGGCGCCTCCGGCCGGTTTTCCAGGCTGGAGGAAATCGCGTTCACCTATGCCTTCGCGCTCAAGGTAACAGGCAAGGCCGAACCAGCCGCGTGAAGTCGGGGGAGAGCGGTCATTGCCTTCCGTTCCGAGACGTGGCTTTCATTCGCGGTAAGAGTTGCGGAGACGCCCACCAATGATCGATCTCGCCACATTGATTGCGTATGTCGCGGTTGTGCTTGGCTTTGTCTTCATCCCCGGTCCGGCCACCCTTCTGACCGTGGCGCGGGCCACCAGTTCCGGAACCAGGGTTGGCATCGCGACCGGCGCGGGGATCACGGCCGGCGACGTGGTTCACACCTTCATGGCGATCGTCGGCATTTCGGCGATCATTGCCACGTCGGCGGCGCTTTTCAGCATCGTGAAGTACATCGGCGCAGCCTACCTCATTTATCTCGGCATTCGCGCGATCATCGAGAAAACGCCTGCCTATCCGGCCGCCGGCGCACTTGCGATCCCCGCTACCAAAGCATTTCGGCAGGCTGTTTTGACCGAGGTTCTCAACCCCAAGACCGCGCTTTTCTTCCTTGCATTTCTTCCGCAGTTCGTGCGGCCTGAAAACGGATCGGTGATGCTTCAACTGGCGACATTGGGCGTGATCTTTGTTCTGTTGGGCCTCATCAGCACGCTGGTTTTCGCCGTGGGTGCGGGCGGCCTCGGTGCATTCCTGCGCCGAAACCCGACGGTGCTGAGATGGCAAGGCAAGGCTGTCGGCGGCATCTATTGCGCCTTGGGCATCCGGCCGGCGCTGCAACAGCGCTAGGACCTCGACAGGCGACGCCGTATGAGGCTTCGGATAATGGGCAGGCACAGCTGATTTTCCGCTCGCAATTGCAAAGGCCGCGCGCTACCCAGTGCGCGGCTTTTCACAGCCGCGCCAACACACAATCACCCAGGGATCTGCCATGTTGCTCGTCGATGTCTATCTCGACAAATCGCCCATCCAGGGCATCGGCGTCTTTGCCAAAAACCACATTGCCCGCGGCACGCTGGTCTGGAAGCTCGACCCGAAATACGACCGGCGCATCGAGGTGGAGACCTACGAGCGGGAAACCGGGCCGGTCAAAACCTATCTCGACCGCTACGCCTATCCGGACCGGCGCGACCCGAATTACATCGTCTTCGAAGCCGACGATGCGCGCTACATGAACCATGCCGACAGCCCGAATTGCGACGTCTCGCAGCCGGAGGAGACCTATGCCTTGCGCGACATTGCGCCCGGCGAGGAAATGACCTGCGACTACAATCACTTCTTCGAAACCGGCTTCGACTTCCTCGGCGACCGCTGACCCAACGGCCCGTCAGCTCGCCGGCTTCTTGCGCGCCGGATAGCCGTTGGGATGCGGCGGCACGGCTTTCAGATAGGCGGCGATCGCCGCGCGGTCCTCCCGGGTCAGCACGGCCATGTTCCGTTGCACGTCGACCATCGCGCCGCCGACCGTATCGAAGTCCGGCGTGAAGCCGGTTTCGAGATAGTTGGCGATGTCGGCTTCCGACCAGTCGGCGATGCCGCCCTCGCCCGACGTGATGTTGGGCACGATGCCGCTGCCTTCCGCGGCCGCGGCGCCTGCCAGCCACTGGCTCTTCCTGGTACCGCCGGTAAGGTCCCGCGGCGTGTGGCATTCGCCGCAATGGCCGGGGCCTTCGACCAAATAGCGGCCGGCCTGCACCGGCTGTGGCGTGCCTTCGGGAAAGGAAACGACCGGCTTGTCGCTCAGATAGAGCAATTTCCACAGACCAAGGCCGCGTCGGACGTTGAAGGGAAACCCCAGCGAATTGGCGGGTGCCTTGCCGGCGACCGCGGGCAAGGTCTTCAGGAACGCATAGAGATCGGCAATGTCGGCCGGCTTCATGCGCGCGTATGAAATATAGGGAAATGCTGGATAAAGATGCTCGCCCGACGGCGACACGCCCTTCAGCATGGCGTTGGCAAAGTCTTCGACCGACCAGGCGCCGATGCCGTCCTTGGTATCCTGCGAGATATTCGGCGGCCCGAAGGTGCCGAATGGCGTCTTGAGCTCGAGGCCGCCGACCAGCTGAAGGCGAGCGTCGCCTTGCGAGCCAGGCTTGGCATGACAGGATGTGCAGCCGCCAGCGTAGAAGATGCGCTTGCCCCTGTCAGCGTCACCGGGGCCAAGCTGCGCCAGCGTGGCGGCACCGAGCCTGACCGGAGCCGACAGGAACCAGCCGGCAATCGCGGCGACGCCGCCCAGAACGAGGGCGGCGCCGACGAGTTTCTTCAGCAAGGGCATTGCCCGCTATCAGCCTTTTTTCACCCTGTAGCTTTGATGACAGTTGCCGCAGCCGCCGCCGATGGTGTTGAACTGTGCCTTCAACGCGTCGGCATCCGCAGGTGCCGCGGCGACCGCCGCCTTGACGTCGGCGAGGTACTTGCCTTCAGCCGTCTTGAAGCCGGCCATGTCCTGCCAGATCTTGGGAGACGCCGTGGTGTCGCCGATGTCGCTGCCCGCCGGGAACAGCGCGTCGACGCCGGCATGGAATTTCTCGGCATTGGCCTGCAGTGCCTGCAACGCCGTCAGCACCGAAGCTGCGTCGTAGGGCGTCTCGCCCTTGACCACTTTCGACAAGCCGGCGGCGATCTTGCCACGTTCCTTCATCAGGGCCTGCCGGTCAGCGACCGGGTCGGCAAATGCCGCCGAACCGGCGAAGGCGAGCATCGAGATGGCGAGGATAAGCTTTCTCATTCACTTGGCTCCATGTTGAAGGCAATTCAGGGTGCGGTCCCACCCCGATGACAAACGGCAAGGATGGCTTAAAAATTCCGACGCTTCGCCTCACGCTTGCGTGAAATTTTTGCAACTGTCGTTCTGATGCTGAAAAAGAAAAGCCCCGGTTCTGCCGGGGCTTTCTGGAACGGATCAGGCCTTTTCGTAGAGTTCGAGCACATAGTCCCAGTTGATGAGACTGTCGACGAAGGCTTCGAGATATTTCGGCCGGGCGTTGCGATAATCGATGTAGTAGGAATGTTCCCAGACATCGACGCCAAGGATCGGCGTCGCGCCATGGACGAGCGGGTTCTCGCCATTCGGCGTCTTCGAGATCGCCAGCTTGCCGTCCTTGACCGAGACCCAGGCCCAGCCCGAACCGAACTGGGTGGTGCCGGCGGCGATGAAGTCGGCCTTGAACTTGTCGTAGCCGCCAAGATCGCTGTCGACCGCTTTTTGCAAGGCGCCCGGCAGCTTGTTGCCGCCGCCGCCCTTCTTCATCCATTTCCAGAAATGGATATGATTGTAGTGCTGGGCGGCATTGTTGAAGAGCCCCGCATTCTTGCCGAAGGACTGTTTGACGGCCTCTTCGACCGACAAATCGCCCAGGCCCGCCTCGGCGGCCAGCTTGTTGCCGTTGTCGACGTAGGCCTTGTGGTGCTTGTCGTGATGATATTCCAGCGTTTCCTTGGACATATAAGGCTGCAAAGCCTCGTAATCATAGGGCAAGGCGGGCAATTCAAAAGCCATCGGTCGTACTCCCTCGTGGAAAAATCCGGTGTCGATACCGGACTAACATAGGACTGGATTGGTCTGGAACAACTCCGGAAACGAAGCGCCGGGCCGCTTTTTAGCGGGTCAGCCGGGCGAAGTCGAATGCGCCCATTCCCAATAGAGTTCGCGCGCCTTCTTGGCCACCGGCCCGGGCTGCAGATTGCGATCCTCGATACGGGTGACCGGCACGACTTTCGAGTGGTTTCCGGTCGAGAAGATTTCGTCCGCCTCCAGGAAATCGCGGATCGACAGCGTCTTTTCCGTCGTTGTGAAACCGTACTCGCCAAGCAGGGCCATGGTGCGCGCGCGAGTGATGCCGGACAGGAAGGTGCCGTTCGGCGCCGGCGTCAGGACATGGCCGTCCTTGACCAGGAAAATATTCGAGGTCCCGGTCTCGGCGACATTGCCCAGCATGTCGAGCACGAGCGCATTGTCGAAGCCGCGCATCTTGGCTTCGAGGATGGCCCTGCCGTTGTTGGGATAAAGGCAGCCGGCCTTGGCGTTAGTCGGCATGGTTTCGATGGTCGGGCGCCGGAACGGCGACACCGTCACCGAAAAACCCGCTGGCGAGATCATCGGCGATTCATAGAGGCAAAGGCAGAAACGCGTCGAGGCCGGGTCGGCCGGCACGCCCATATAGCCGCCATGCTCGGCCCAATACATCGGCCTGATGTAGACCGCTGTGTTGCCGTCGAACTTCTTCAGCCCGTCCCAGGTCAGGCCGACGATCTTGTCGGTGCTCATCGTCGGTTTCAGGCCGAGCGCGATCGCCGAGGCGTTCACCCTTGCTGCATGGCGATCGAGGTCGGGAGCGACGCCCTCGAACCAACGGGCGCCGTCGAACACGCTGGTGCCGAGCCACATGGCATGGCTGCGCGGCCCGAGGATGGCGACGTTGCCCTCATACCAGTCGCCGTCGACGAAGGTCCATGTCGCGGATTGCGCCGCAGTCGCCAGTGTCATTGCCAGGTTCCGTTCGATGCTTGTTGCGGCGCATTGGAAGATGCTTTGGCGGCCGCCGTCAACCGGTTTGGCTGAGATTTGTTGAGGCCAGCGGGCTGGCGGACTGCAATCAGCGCTTGCGCCTTGCCTTGCGCAGCCTCAAAACTGTCGCATGCACCATGCAGCTTACGTTTTCGACGCCTATGGCACGCTGTTCGACGTGCACGCGGCCGTGCGCCGTCACGCCGACCAGATCGGGCCGGACGGCCAGTTGCTGTCCGAGATCTGGCGCGCAAAGCAGCTGGAATATTCCTGGGTGCGGACGCTGATGGGGGCCTATGCCGATTTCTGGCAGCTCACCGAGCAGGCACTCGATTTCGCCCTGCGCAAGGTTCCGTCCGCCGATGCCGGGCTGAAGGCGAAGTTGCTCGAGGCCTATTGGCGGCTGGACTGCTATCCGGAGGTGCCGGCCGTGCTCAAGGCGCTCAAGGCATCGGGGGCAAGGCTGGCGATCCTGTCCAACGGTTCGCCTGAAATGCTGGAGGCGGCCGTCAAGTCCGCCGCGCTCGACCAGGTCCTGGACGACGTCTTTTCCGTCGACAGCGTCAGGCGCTTCAAGACCGACCCGTCGGTCTACGACATGGTCACCACGGGCTGGCGCCTCTATCCAGGCGCTGTCTCTTTCCAGTCCTCCAACCGCTGGGACGTCGCCGGCGCCACCAAATTCGGCTTCCGGACGGTGTGGATCAACCGCGCCAATCACCCAGAGGAATACCGGGATTTCCCACCGGCCCTGATCCTGCCATCCCTCGATGGTCTGATCTCCGGGGTTTGACGCCGGACATGTTGCCTGGGCGCAACAGTGACGACCCAGTCACAGCTTTGCCTTTGTTTGTCCACCCTGCGGCCAGAATTGGAACCGCCTATCGCGCCGGGCATTGCTCGGGCAACCGCGCGCAACCGGGCGCATTCATGCTTTGTTGCGATTTGAGACTTAAAAAAAGGCAATCATGTTCACACCCCCATCGTCCTCTCTGCGCCTTAGCCGTCGCGGTTTCCTCAACGCCGCAGCCCTTGGCGCCGCCTCGGTCGCGGTCTCCAGTTGCACCACGCTGTCGCAACAACCGGTCGAGCCACCGCCGCCGACCTATGTCGAGCCGGCGCTCGGCGACTATGTGACGATGTATGGGCCGATGTCGGATGGCGGCTTCGAGCTGCCGGCCATACCGGTCGACAAGATCGACCCGCAGTTCCTGCGCCAGATCGTTGACGATCCGACCGGGCAGCAGCCAGGCACCATCGTCGTCGACACCACCAATCACTTCCTCTATCTGGTGCGCCCGGGCGGCCAGGCTATCCGCTACGGTGTCGGCCTCGGCCGCGCCGGTTTCGAATGGTCGGGCGATGCCGTGGTCCAATGGAAGCAGAAATGGCCGAAATGGACGCCGCCGGACGAAATGATCTCCCGGCAGCCGGAGTTGAAACCCTACAGCGCCGAGAATGGCGGCATGCCCGGCGGGCTCAAGAACCCGCTTGGCGCGCGGGCGCTCTATCTCTTCCAAGGCAACCAGGACACGCTCTACCGCTTGCACGGTTCGCCGGAATGGCGGTCGATCGGCAAGTCGGTGTCGTCAGGCTGCGTGCGCCTGATGAACCAGGATATCATCGATCTCTACGACCGTGTGCCGAACAAGACGCCGGTCGTGGTGACGGCCGATATCGGCCAGCCGATGGTGGCGACCGCAAACCGCAAAGCCATTCCGATCGACGCCGGCGTGCCGGAAGGATCGATCCTGCTCGGCCCGATAAAAGCGGTGACGAACTCGATCTTCTGAGCTGACGGAAGCACGGGGGCGCGATTGGCTCACGGCTCCTGCTGGTTTTGCCGAGCCTCGGCTTGCCCGTGCCGGTGCCCGCCTTCAGGTCCGATGTTTACGCCGAGCAGCGGATTTTGCCGCGCTCTGTGCAGACGCCGCCGGTGGATAGCTCATGATCCAAATACGTCTTCCGAAGGCCAAGCGGTCGGATGACCGCTTTGCGCCTAATCTCGGCCGTATAGATTCGCTTTGCCGTTTCCTGAAAGCTGACGTCGCAGGCGACCGCGCTGGAGGTCGTGGTGGCGCCAGGAGCTGCCATTCCCGGCGCTTCTCCAAAACTGACCTTCGCGCTACGGCTTGAGTCGGCCCTTCTCTGCCCCTCCTGCGGAGCAGTCCTACGGCAAGCCGTGACCCGAAAGCGGACTTGCGAGCCGCCGCCGAGCGTCATCTTCCTTCAAGAAAGAACCTTGCCGAGGAAAGCACGCATCACGCCGTTGAATTGCTCTGGTCTTTGCAGGGGTGCGAAGTGGCTCACGCCGGACAGGATGATCAATTCCGCTGCCGGAATGCTCCGCGCGAGATATGCGGCATGTTCGGGCTTGATGAACTCGTCGTGCTCGCTTTGCACGATCGCAACGGGCACATGGACATGGGTCAAGTCGCCTGCAGAATAGTTAGGTTCGCTCTTCATCATCTTGCCGACCGCTTCGACAAATACATTGAATTGGTCCGGCGTGGCCGATTGGTCGGCATAGTCCTTGGCGTGCCGTCTGAAACACCGGTCGACGGTCGGAGTGGGCTCGAATTCCTTTGTGCCGCTGGGGTCCATGTTGCAGCCAAAGAAGAATACACCGGCAACCCGCTCGGGTGCGTTCATTGCGAGGATTAAAGCGATGCACGCGCCGTCGCTCCAGCCCACAACGGCCGTCTTTTCCAACTGCAGCGCGTCCATCACGGCGAGCACGTCGGATGCCATCAACTCATATGTAAAAGGCCGCTGATCGCGCGTGCTGCGGCCGTGGCCGCGGCTATCAATGAGCACGGCGCGATAGCCAGAGCTGACCAGCGTTGAAACTTGATAGCCCCAATTACCGCTATGGCCGAGGCCACCATGCAGCAGGATCACGGGAGAGCCGGACCCGTATGTCGCGTACCAAATTCGAGCGCCGTCGTGATCCACGAAGCCCTGATCGCTCGTAACGGGCAGAGGCGCAGCGCCATGGGCCTCGAAATTCTTAAGGTCGTCGTCGTGTGATTCCATGCTGATGTGACTCCAAGTAAACAGAAAGGCCTGCAAACTGCCGCTGATGCAGATCAAACCAACCGCTGACAGGAGCCAGTTGCCCAAGCGACATAACACCGAGCGACTAACTGGATCAATGTCCGCTTCTGTGCGCGCTTGCGTCATTCGTGTGTCTGCTGGGAATGACGCATTCCCACCCCAGCCAGTCCTTCGCCGTCGATTTCGGTCGTTCGGTAGCTTAGGGTTCTTGAACGAACGGACGCGCTTAAAGCGACTTTCATGGCGCTCCTTCAAGCTGCCTTTCGCGCATCGGCCGGAGTCGACCTTGGCGGAAATTCGAACCAAGACACTACCGCCGCGGTGCGTCCGTCTGGCGGACGTGGGCGCCGGAAGCATTTTCGTCGCCGCCTATCTGTTGGTGTAGATCGGCCCCCGCGTCGTCACGCCGGGAAAGACGATGCGCCGAGGCTTGTCATCATTTGGAAGTTCTTCGATGCACAGCGAAATCGCTTGCAGTTCTGCGAAGCGATTCGCAATTATCGCCGCAATCCACGTCCCACCTGGAGGCTCCCATGGCCGAGGTCCTGCTGTTCCACCACGCACAAGGGTTGACTCCCGGCGTGCGCGCGTTCGCTGACGACCTGCGGGCAGCCGGGCACACCGTGCATACGCCGGACCTGTTCGACGGACGCACATTCCAGAGTATTGACGAGGGTCTCGCCTACATCGGTGAGATCGGGTTCGACGACATGCGGGAGCGCGGCGTCCGCGTCGCCGGCGAACTGACCCCCGAGCTCGTTTACGCCGGATTCTCGTTCGGCGTGCTGCCGGCGCAGAAGCTCACACAGACACGACCCGGTGCCTGCGGAGCCCTGCTCTTCCACTCCTGTCTGCCGATTAGCGGCGAGTGGGCCTTCGGACCCTGGCCGGACGGCGTCCCGGTCCAGATCCACGGTATGGATAACGACCTGATCTTCGTCGGCGAGGGCGACATCGACGCCGCTCGCGAGATCGTGGAGAAGGTCGAGGACGCGGAGCTGTTCCTCTATCCCGGCGACCAGCACTACTTCGCCGACAGCTCGCTCCCGTCGTACGAGGCGGCTGCCAGCGCGCTGCTCACGCGGCGGGTGCTCGAGTTCTTGGACCGTGTCTAACCATGTCGGCGAGGGCCTTATTGAGGAGCAATGGCAGCTCTCGTCAAATCTCCCATAGGGTCGAAACCGCGATCACCACCCGCGGGTTCGTTCCCTGGAGGGCTTCCGGACGCCGGCCCCGGCGCACGGCACCTCCCACAGAAGGCCGGCATCTGTAATCCTCCACAAGATCTGCCAAGGCATTTACTCGAGCAAGTGGCTGCTTTGGGGTCTCGGTGCTGGTTGCCGTGAATGTCAGCTATCAGGCAGCGTAATATGCTGATGAAGGGCGGGTCAGGGTTAGGTCACGACGATGTTCGCGACGACCTGAATGTCGGCTCTCGTGTATCCCAGCCTAAGGCGGCCTGTCCGCAATCGGCCCAAAGGCCGCAGGCTGCAATGCCCGCATGTCGGTCGCTGAAGGGGCGGTAGCCGCATCCCAGAGGCGGACACTAGAGCGAGCAGGCGGGGTGGCATGTTCACTCCCAAGTCTCGGGCGCATCCCGGAGGCTCTTTACCTTATCCGCCAAATAGATGGGAGCATAGCCGCCGCCCGCTGTCCTCCAGATCTGGCTACTGGCGCTTGATGCCAAGACAGCATTTGTCAAACTCGGTGGCCCGATGCTCCCTCACCGCCCCCTGGCCAAACTCCCCAGAATACCCCGCACGATCGCCCGTCCGACCGACGAGCCGACCGAGCGCACCACGGATTTGATCGCCGCCTCCGCCACCGTCTGGCGGTTGGAAGGCCGCGGCGCGCGGCGGCCGCCAGCTGGCTGGGGATCATCATTGCCGAAGCCGGGAATGGTCCAGCGCGAACGGCCGCTCTCCTGCTGCTGCGCTTGTGCCTCCTGGGCGTCCTTGGCCTTTTTTTGCAGCATCTCGAAAGCCGATTCGCGATCGACGGTCTGGTCGTACTGTCCCGAAACCGGGCTCTCAGTGATCAGCTTGCGGCGCTCTTCGGGCGTGATGGGGCCAAGCCGCGAGGATGGCGGGCGGATCAGCGTGCGCTGTACCATGGACGGCACGCCCTTGGCTTCCAGCGTGGAGACGAGTGCCTCGCCGGTGCCGAGTTGCGTGATCACGGTTGCACAGTCGAAATCGGGATTGGGCCTGAACGTCTCGGCCGCCGTCTTGACGGCCTTCTGTTCGCGCGGCGTATAGGCACGCAGTGCGTGCTGCACGCGGTTGCCCAACTGCGCCAGCACCGTTTCAGGGATATCCAGCGGATTTTGCGTGACGAAATAAACGCCGACGCCCTTCGAACGGATCAGCCGGACCACCTGTTCGACGCGGTCGATCAGCACCTTCGGCGCGTCGTCGAACAGAAGATGCGCCTCGTCGAAGAAGAAGACCAGCTTCGGCTTGTCCGGGTCGCCGACCTCGGGCAGTTCCTCGAACAGTTCCGACATCAGCCACAGAAGGAACGTCCCATAGAGCCGCGGATTCATCATCAGTTTGTCGGCGGCGAGCACGCTGATGGCGCCGCGTCCATCGCGCGTGGTGCGCATGATGTCGGCGATCCGCAATGCCGGCTCGCCGAAGAAATTGGCAGCGCCCTGCTGCTCCAGGACCAGCAGCGTGCGCTGGATCGCGCCGACCGAAGGTTTCGTCACATTGCCGTAGCGGGCGCCGATCTCTTCGGCGCGGTCGGCGATGTTGGCAAGCAGTGACTGCAGGTCCTTCAAGTCGAGCAGCAAAAGGCCTTCCTCGTCGGCGATGCGGAAGGCGATGTTCATAATGCCTTCCTGCGCCTCGGAGAGGTTCATCAGCCGCGACAGAAGCAGCGGCCCCATCTCCGAGATGGTGGCGCGGATCGGGTGACCCTGCTCGCCGAACAGATCCCAGAAGATGACCGGAAATTCCTGGAACTCATAGGGATCGAGCTTGACCTGCTCGGCCCGCTTGACCAGAAAATCCTGCGCTGTGCCCATCATGGCGATACCCGACAGATCGCCCTTGATGTCGGCGCAGAATACCGGCACGCCGGCATTGGAGAAACCCTCGGCCAATATCTGCAGGGTCACCGTCTTGCCGGTGCCGGTCGCGCCGGTGACCAGGCCGTGACGATTGCCATATTGCAGCAAAAGCCGTTCCGGCCGCTGATAGCTGTCGTCCGGCTTGCGGCTGGCTCCCATGAAGATACTGGTGTCGTCGGCCATGTGTCCGGTCTCCGCAAACCTATAGGGTTGAATGCCCTGATCCCCTTGAAGAAAAGGGAGGCCCGCCGCAGGTATAGTGAGGCCATTGCGCAGCGACAATGGGCATCGTCGAAAATGGCTTTTGGAGCTTGCGGAACCTGCCCATGTTTGGCAATCGGTTGACGGTCACCGTCACGGAAGGCGAGTTGCACGGCATGTGTGCTGCATTGTGATATGGGACCGGGGACCGTAGACTGACATAGTAGGCTGACACGGCCACTAGAACGAGGAGAACGGATGGGCGCCGGTGCCTTGACCCATGATGCCGACCTTCCGAGCGCCGACCGGCAACGATGGCTGGCGCTGGCGGAGAAGGCGCTGGCCGGCGGTTCCTTCGAGGAAAAGCTCGTCTCGCATACGGACGACGCCATCCGCATCGAGCCGCTCTACGAGCGTTCGGTGACCGTCGAGCCTGTCGTGCGCGCCAACCCGGGATCACCGTGGATCGTCAGCCAGCGTATCGACGATCCGGACATAGGCCGCGCCAGGGCGCAGGCGCTGGAAGACGTCGCGCAGGGTGCTACCGGACTGTCGCTTGTCTTCGAAGGCGCGCCGAACGCCTTCGGCTATGGCTTGCCGAGGACGGCCGAGGCGCTGGAGAGCGTGCTCGACGGCGTGCCGCTCAACCGCATCCAGATCCGCATCGATGCCCATCCCTGGAGCCGCGCCGTGGCCGACTGGCTGGTGGCGTTCTTGACCAAGCGCCGCTCCGACCCGGCAAAGCTCAACCTCTCCTTCGGCATCGATCCGGCGGCGATATTTGCCGGGACCGGCAGGCTGCGCATGTCGATCGAAGCTTTGCAGGCATCGATGCCGCAGTCGCTCGCACATTTCTTTTCGATGGGGGTGCCCGGCGTGCTGCTGGAAGCCGACGGGCGGGTGTTCCACAATGCCGGCGCAACCGAGGCGCAGGAGCTTGGCACGATGCTCGCCTCGGCAGTCTCCTATTTGAGGCTGTTCGAGAAGGCGCGCCAGCCGCTTGTCTATGCGGCGCCGCATATCGGTTTTGCGCTCAGCGTCGACCAGGACCAGTTCGTGTCGACGGCCAAGGTCAGGGCGTTGCGGAGACTGTGGGCGCGTGTCCAGGAGGCCTGCTCGATACCGCCCTCCACCGCCAGCATCCATGCCGAAACCTCCTTCAGGATGATGACGGCGGCCGACCCGGAAACCAACATCCTGCGCACCACCATCGCCGCTTTTGCCGCTGCCGCCGGCGGGGCGGATTCGATCGCCATCCTGCCGCATACCATCGCGCACGGCCTGCCCGCGGGTTTTGCACGCCGCGTTGCCCGCAACGCGCAACTGATCATGGCCAATGAAAGCCACATCGACCACGTCGCCGATCCGGCTTGCGGTTCGGGCGCCGTCGAAACCCTGACTGCGGAGCTCTGCGCGGCGGCCTGGCAGGAGTTCCAGCAGATCGAGGCGGAAGGCGGCGTGCTGACCAGCCTCGAACAAGGCCACGTCCAGAGACGCGTGCAGGCAGCTTCCGCCCGCCGCAACGCTGCCTACCAGGCGGGCGAACGGGCGATCGTCGGCACGACGCTGCACCCGTCGAAAACCGAGCGTCCGGTCGAGACGCTGGCGGCGGAGCGGCGGCCAGCCTTCACCGAAGGCGTTGCGGTGTGCGAGCCGCTGTTTCCGATCCGCATCGATCAGTCGATCGGAGCCGTACCATGATCCCCGATTTCAGCCAGATCGGCTGGTCGCCGCCACGGCGGGCGCCGGTCGACGTCAAAGGCCGGCGGATGACGCCGGAAGGCATCGCCGTCAAGCATCTCTACAACCAGGGCGATCTCAAGGGCTTGCCGCATCTCGATACCTATCCGGGCCTGCCGCCCTTCATGCGCGGCCCCTATCCGACGATGTATGTCCAGCAACCCTGGACGATCCGGCAATATGCCGGCTTCTCGACGGCCGAAGAGTCCAACGCCTTCTACCGGCGCAACCTTGCCGCCGGCCAGAAAGGCCTGTCGGTCGCCTTCGATCTCGCCACGCATCGCGGCTACGACAGCGACCATCCGCGCGTCGCCGGCGATGTCGGAATGGCCGGCGTCGCCATCGATTCCATTCTCGACATGCGCCAGCTGTTCGAGGGCATCCCGCTTAACGAGATGACGGTATCGATGACGATGAACGGCGCGGTGCTGCCGATCATGGCGCTCTATATCGTGGCGGCGGAGGAACAGGGCGTCGCGCAGAAGGACCTCACTGGGACCATTCAGAACGACATCCTGAAAGAGTTCATGGTGCGCAACACCTACATCTATCCGCCCAAACCTTCGATGCGGATCGTGTCGGACATTTTTTCCTACACGTCGACGCATATGCCGAAGTTCAATTCGATCTCGATCTCCGGCTACCACATGCAGGAGGCGGGAGCGACGGCGGACCTCGAGCTCGCCTACACGATTGCCGACGGTATCGAATATGCCCGCGCCGGCGTCGCGGCCGGCCTCGACATCGACCGTTTCGCGCCGCGCCTGTCGTTTTTCTGGGCGATCGGCATGAATTTCTTCATGGAAGTCGCGAAGCTGAGAGCAGCGCGCCTTTTGTGGGCCAGCCTGATGCTGAAGAACTTTTCGCCGAAGGACGAGCGCTCGCTGTCGCTGCGCACCCATTGCCAGACTTCGGGCTGGTCGCTGACGGCGCAGGACCCCTACAACAACATCATCCGCACCATGATAGAGGCGATGGCGGCGACTCAAGGCCACACGCAGTCGCTGCACACCAATTCCTTCGACGAGGCAATGGCGCTGCCGACCGATCATTCGGCCCGCATCGCCCGCAACACACAGCTCATCCTGCAGAAGGAATCCGGCACGACCCGGAGCATCGACCCGTGGGGCGGCTCTGCCTATGTCGAGCGGCTGACGCATGATCTGGCGGCGCGCGCGCTTGCCCATATCGAGGAGGTCGAGAGCCTCGGGGGCATGGCCGCGGCGATCGAAAAGGGCCTACCGAAGCTGCGCATCGAAGAGGCTGCCGCGCGCACCCAGGCGCGCATCGATTCCGGCGAACAGATCGTGGTCGGCGTCAATGCCCACCGTCCCGGCACGGACATCGAAGTCGACGTGCTGAGGATCGACAACGCGGAAGTCAGGGCGCGGCAATTGTCGAAGCTGCAGCGGCTGAAAGGCACGCGTGACGTCGCCGCCGTCGAGAGCGCGCTCGATGCGCTGACCCGTGCTGCCGGGAGTAACGAAAACCTGCTGGAATTCGCCATCCGGGCGGCGCGCGCCAATGCCACGGTCGGCGAGATTTCGCTGGCGCTGGAAAAGGTCTTCGGCCGCCATGTCGCCTCGGTGCAGACGATCTCCGGCGTCTATCGCAACGCGCTTGGCGACAATCCGGTGGTCGACCGGTTGCAGGACAAGGTCGTAGCGTTCGAGGAGAAGTCCGGCGGCAAGCCGCGTATTCTGGTCGCCAAGATGGGGCAAGACGGCCATGATCGCGGCCAGAAAGTGATCGCCACCGCCTTTGCCGATCTCGGCTTCGACGTCACCGTTGGGCCGATGTTCCAGACGCCGGACGAGATCGCCAAGCTGGCGGTCGAGCATGACGTGCACATCGTCGGCGCCTCGTCGTTGGCGGCAGGCCATTTGACGCTCATTCCCGAACTCAAACAGGCGCTGAAGAAGCTCGGCCGCGACGACATGCTGATCGTCGCCGGCGGCGTCATTCCACCGAAGGATTACGATGCAGTCTGGCAGGCAGGCGCAGCGGAGATCTTCCCGCCCGGCACGGTCATCCCGGAAGCGGCGGAGCGGCTGATGGACCGGCTGCTGCAGGCGGGCTGACGCTTTGTTATAATGCCCGTTGCAACGACCGGCACGCTGAGTTATAATCGGCGTTGCAACAGGATGTCTCACCATGAACACGACCATTCGCAAGATCGGCAATTCCGAAGGCGTGATCCTACCGAGGGAGCTTCTCGATCGTCTGAACCTGAAGGCCGGCGACCATCTTCAAATCGTTGAAACAGGTGACGGTCTTGCGCTGAAGCCGGTGGACGACAGCTTCGAGCGGCAAATGAAAGCTGCCCGCGAGGTCATGGACAAATACAAGGTCGCGCTTCAGAAGCTCGCCGAATGAGCTGGGAGTTTCTGACGCGGCGTGCAGTCGAAGCGATGCACGCCGAGCAGTTGCGCCGACACGGCGGAGCACAAGGCTTGAGGGATGAAAATGCCATTGAATCGGCGCTCGCCCGTGCGGAGAACAAAGCCAACTACGGAGACCCGTCGGTTGAAGAACTCGCCGCCGTCTATGTCTTCGGCATCGCCCGAAATCATGCCTTTGTCGACGGCAACAAACGCACCGCCATTGTCGCTGCCGGCGCATTTCTGATTGTGAATGGTTATGCCCTGTCGGCCAATGACGGCATGCTTTACGAATTCGTCATGGGCGTCGCCGCCGGCGAAATCGACGAGGCCGGTGCCGCGGCGTTCTTCCGCGACCATGTCGTCAAGCTCGAAGACTAACTATCGGAGAGCTTGACGATCTCCCATTCCTTGCCGTTAACCACGGCAATTTCGCCGACCTTCTTGCCGAACAGCGCCATCGCCATCGGCGACATATGGGAAATTGACCCTTTGGCCGGGTTGGCCTCATCCTCGCCGACGATCTTCCAGTGCACCTTCTTGCCGTCGTCGCTCTCCAGTGTGACGCCCATACCGAAGCGAACCATGTCGCTGCCCGGTTCCGGCACCGAAAGCTCGGCGCTTTCACGCCGCGCCGTCCAATAGCGGAGATCACGCGACACCAGCGCGATGCGCTCGCGGTCGGCCCTCTTTTCGGCTCTGCCCAGTTCGTCGCGCAGAGCGGCCACCTCCGCATCGATCAGCGCCAGGCCGTGTTCCGTCACCAGATTGCGGTGATGGCTGATCGGCCGCTCGCCGATGCCGGCAATGGCGTTTTCGCTGTCTTCCTCGCGGGTGAAGGCCCTGCTCATCCGATGAACTTAGGCCCGGCGCGACGACTCCACAAGCCATAGCCGGCAAACCCGACCTCGGGGCCGATCCCGTCTGGCACGAATCCTGCGACATGATCTTTGAACGCCAGGGATCTGTGCCGATGTTGAACAGACGAACGCTGCTTACGCAGACCGCTGGCTTTGCAGTCATGGGGCTTTCGCTCGGCAAGGCAGCGGCGGAAAACCTGCCCGGCATCGACAAAGCCGCGATGCGCGGGGCGATCAATGCGACCGATCTCGGCGTCCGGCCCGGCGCGCTTGAGGACCAGAGCAAGGCTTTCACCAAGCTGCTGCGCGAAGCGCACGTTCGCGACATGCCGGTGTTCCTGCCGCCGGGGACCTATATCGTTTCCAACCTGTCGCTGCCCGGCCGCGTTCGCCTGTCCGGCGTGGCGGGCGCATCGCGGATCGTCTATGGCGGCAACGGCCATCTCATCATGGCGGAACAGGCCGAGCATATCGAACTCAGTGGACTGGTGTTCGACGGCAGCAACCACTGGATGGGCGATTATACGCAAGGCCTGCTCGATCTGCGCCGCATCGCCCATCTCGTCGTCGACAATTGCCAGCTTACCGGCAGCGGCAAGAACGGTCTGGCGCTCGAACACGCCTCGGGCCGTATCGAACGCTCGGAGATATCCGATGCGGCCGATGCCGGCATCTATTCGGTCGAGGCCGATGGCCTGGAAATATCAGGCAATACCGTCTCCGACTGCGCCAATGGCGGCATTCTGGTGCACCGCTGGCAGGCGGCGGAAGATGGTACCATCGTCAGCGGCAACCGCGTCGAACGCATCCAGGCGCGCAGCGGCGGAACCGGCCAGAACGGCAACGGCATCAATGCCTTCCGCGCCGGCAATGTCATCATCTCCGGCAATATTGTTTCGGATTGCGCGTTTTCGGCTATCCGCGCCAACAGTGCCAGCAATTTGCAGATCACCGGCAACACCTGCTCGCGCTCGGGCGAAACGGCCGTGTATTCCGAATTCTCATTCGAAGGCGCCATCATCAGCAACAACATCGTCGATAGTGCTGCGAACGGTATTTCGATCGTCAATTTCAACGAAGGCGGCCGCATGGGGGTCTGCTCCGGCAACATCGTCCGCAACCTGTCGACCAGCGGCCCCTACCCTGCCGATGCGCCCGGCTTCGGCGTCGGCATCAGCGTCGAGGCAGACACCACCGTTTCCGGCAATGTCGTTGAGAATGCGCCGCTCTACGGCATGCAGATCGGCTGGGGACCGTTCATGCGCAATGTGGTCGCCACGGGAAACGTCATCCGCAAGGCGGGGATCGGTATCGTCGTCACCGTGGTCGAAGGTGCCGGGACGGCAATCATCTCCGACAATGTCATCGACGGAGTCCAGAACGGCGCGATCGTCGGCCAGCGCTGGGCCGAGCCGGTGACCGGCGACCTCGCCGCGTCAGGCAATGCCGGCTATGCGCATTTGACCGTCGAGCGCAATCACGTCAGTTGAGGGCGGCGGTGGGCCGGAGCGCGCCGACTTTGGCGCCGATCCGGCTTTCGATAGGCGGATTTGCCTGTTCGATCAGCTTTGCCGCCAGCGGCTGGTCTGCGTGCAAAAGCTTTAACAGCACGGCCGCGAGCATGACTTCAGTTGCGCGGCCGGCGCCGTCGTCGCATTTCAGCGCGATGCCAAGGCCAAGCTCTGGAAGGGCGGCACAATGGACGCCCTCGGCGCCCCCCTTGGCAAAGATCCGGCCAGGCGCGGCCTCCATCATCGCGACGTCGGACCTGCCAGTGCCGGCGACGAAAAACGGCTCGGCCATGCAGGCGGAAAGCAGCCGCTTCGCCGCCCGGGCGCGCACCGGCTCGAAGCTGGCGCCTGTCGCCATGCGGGCAAAGCCAAGCGCAAAGCTGCGCAGCGGCACGGCATAGGTCGGAATCGAGCAACCGTCAGTGCCACGGTGATCGGCGTCATGGGCAGCACCGGTCACCGCCTGCATCGCTTCGCGCACCATCTCCTGCGAAGCATGGCCAGCCTTGACGTAACCGCGATGGGCGATGCCGCTGTGAACGCAGGTGCATAGGAAGCCTGAGTGCTTGCCGGAACAATTGTTGTGCAGCGCGTTCGGCACGCTGCCGGCGCGGGCAAGCGCCAGCGTCGCCCCATGGCTCGACGGCCAATGCGCGCCGCATTCGAGTGCCGTCTCGTCCAGGCCGGCCTTCGCCAGCATAGCCCTCGCGAGCTCGACATGTGGCGGCTCGCCGGAATGCGAGGCGCAGGCCAGTGCCAGCTCCCGGTCACCGAAGCCGTACCCATCGGCAGCGCCGCTCTCGACCAGCGGCAACGCCTGGATCGCCTTGACCGCCGAACGCGGGAACACCGGTTGTGCCGTGTCGCCGATCTCCCAGACAGGCTTGCCGTCGGCGTCGAAGACGGCAACAGCGCCGCGATGCGCGCTCTCGACGATAGCGCCGCGCAAAACTTCGACCAGAACCGGATTTGTCATGAATTCCCCGCTAGCGCATGATCTCGAAACTCGGAATCAATTTTCGAAAAGGATCATGCGCAAAATCAAAGCGATATAGCGCCCTTTTGCGCGCGCGAAGCGGCGCGCGCGCTGTAATGCGGGGCCGCTTTTATCTGATCCGGTCGAGAATGGAAACGTAGTTGGCGACCGCCGCGCCGCCCATGTTGAAGATGCCGCCGAGCTTTGCTCCCGGCACCTGGATGCCGCCCGCCTCGCCGACGAGTTGCATGGCGGTAAGCACATGCATCGATACGCCGGTGGCACCGATCGGGTGGCCCTTGGCCTTCAGCCCGCCGGACGGATTGACCGGCAGCCTTCCGCCTTTCGCCGTATCGCCATCCAAGGCCAGCTTGGCGCCCTCGCCCGGCTTGGCCAGGCCCATCGCCTCATACTCGATCAGCTCGGCGATGGTGAAACAGTCATGCGTCTCGACGAAGGACAGGTCGCCGAGCGTCACGCCGGCCTGCTTCAGCGCCTGATTCCAGGCCTGCTCGCAACCTTCGAACGCGAGGATGTCGCGCTTCGACATCGGCAGGAAATCCTGCACATGCTCATTGGCGCGGAAGGCGACGGCGCGGCGCATCTTCAGCGCCGTCGCCGTGTCGGCGAGGACAAGGGCGGCGGCGCCGTCCGAAACCAGCGAGCAGTCTGTGCGCTTCAGCGGACCGGCGACGAAGGGGTTTTTTTCGCTTTCCTGCCGGCAGAACTCGTAGCCGAAATCCTTGCGCATCTGCGCGTAGGGATTGTCGACGCCGTTCTTATGGTTCTTGGCGGCGATCATCGCCAGCGCATCCGACTGGTCGCCGTAGCGCTGGAAATAGGCTTGAGCGATCTTGCCGAAGACGCCAGCGAAGCCTGCCGGCGTGTCACCATCCTCCGGCAGATACGAGGCCTTGAGCAGGTTCTTGCCGATCTCAGGACCGGGCGTCGTCGTCATCTGCTCGGCGCCGACCACCAGCACGATACGGGCGGCATTTGCGTCGATGGCGCGGATGCCTTGCCTGACCGCCGCCGAGCCGGTGGCGCAGGCGTTCTCGACGCGGGTCGCCGGCTTGAAGCGCAGCCGGTCGTCTGCCTGGAGGACCAGGCTCGCGGTGAAATCCTGGGCGGAAAACCCGGCGTTGAAGTGGCCGAGCACGATCTCGTCGACGTCATCTGGACCGATGCCGGCATGATCGAGCGCCTCGACCGCCACCTTGGTGATCAGGCCCTCCAGCGTCTCGCCTTCGAGCTTGCCGAAGCGCGAATGCGCCCAACCGACGATGCATGCTGTCATGGCGATCCCCATCCTGCAGGCCCGGCTGCGCGATGTCGCGGCCGCTCGGCATTGTTCAAGGATGAACCGTTCCGCCGGTTTCGTAAAGGGGCCAGAACCGCACAATCGCTTGATCTTGATATCTGGTCATAACGCCTGGCATTTGCCAGCAAATCAGGCTGAATTTTTTGTTGATTGATGCGTCAATAAAAAATAAACTTACCCAACAGGCCGGAGCAAGAATGCCGAAACTCGGAATGGAGCCGTTGCGCCGCAAGGCGCTCATCGACGCAACGATCTCGGCGATCGGCGAGCGCGGTTCGCTTGATGTCACGATGTCGGAAATCGCCGGGCGCGCCGGCGTGTCCTCGGCGCTTGCCCACCATTATTTCGGCGCCAAGGACGAATTGCTGTTGGCGACGATGCGGCACATCCTGAGCGGGCTCACCGCCGATACGCGGCGCGCGCTTCGCACGGCCGGCACGGCGCGCCAACGCGTCTCGGCAGTGGTCGCGGTCAATTTCTCCGACGTCCAGTTCCAGCCGGAAACGATCGCCGCCTGGCTCGCCTTCTATGTCGAGGCGCAGAAATCGGCAGCACTTCGCCGGCTGCTCAAGGTCTATGCACGGCGGCTGCATTCCAATCTGCTCAGCGGGCTGACCGGCATCCTGCCGAGAAGCGAGGCCGACCGGGTTGCCGAAGCGACGGCGGCGCTGATCGACGGGCTCTATATCAGGCGCGCGCTGAAGGACGGCGTGCCCGATGCCGCGACCGCGATCGCACTGGTTGAGGACTATCTCGAAATGAAGCTTAGCGGACGGCAGAAGCAGTGACATCCAAGCGACCCAACATCCTGATCGTTATGGTCGATCAGCTCAACGGAACGCTGTTTCCAGACGGGCCGGCAGACTTCCTGCACGCGCCGCATCTGAAGGCGCTCGCCGCGCGTTCGGCGCGTTTTTGCAACAACTACACGGCCTCGCCGCTCTGCGCGCCGGGCCGCGCCGCATTCATGAGCGGCCAATTGCCGTCACGCACCGGGGTCTATGACAACGCCGCCGAATTCACCTCGTCGATCCCGACCTTTGCCCATCATCTGCGCGCCGCCGGCTATCACACCTGCCTCTCCGGCAAGATGCATTTCGTCGGGCCGGACCAGTTGCACGGCTTCGAGGAACGGCTGACTACCGACATCTATCCGGCCGATTTCGGCTGGACGCCGGACTATCGCAAGCCCGGCGAGCGGATCGACTGGTGGTATCACAATCTGGGCTCAGTGAGCGGTGCCGGAACTGCCGAAATCACCAACCAGCTGGAATATGACGACGAGGTCGCCTTCCATGCGGTGCAGAAGCTCTACGATCTTGCCCGCGTCTCCGACGACGTCGCACATCGGCCCTGGTGCTTGACGGTTTCCTTCACCCATCCGCACGATCCCTACGTCGCACGGCGGCGCTACTGGGACCTCTACGAGGATTGCCCGGCGCTCGAGCCCGAGATCGGCTTCATTCCCTACGACAGGCAGGACCCGCATTCGCAGCGGCTCTACCGCGCCAGCGACTATGATAGTTTTGACATCACCGCGGAGCAGATCCGCCGCGCGCGGCGCGGCTATTTCGCCAATATCTCCTATCTCGACGACAAGCTCGGCGAGTTGCTGTCGGTGCTCGAGCGCACGCACATGCTCGACGACACGGTCATCCTGTTCTGCTCGGACCACGGCGACATGCTCGGCGAGCGCGGCCTGTGGTTCAAGATGTGCTTCTTCGAAGGTTCGGCGCGGGTGCCGCTGATGATCGCCGGCAAGAGCATACGCACCGGGCTGATCGACACGCCGGTCTCCAACCTCGACGTGACGCCGACGCTTTGCGATCTCGCCGGCATCGACATCAGCGCGATTGCGCCGTGGACCGACGGCCAGTCGCTACTGCCGCTGCTGAACGGAAGGAAACGCTCCGCGCCGGTGCTGATGGAATATGCAGCCGAAGGCTCGAACGCGCCGATGGTGGCGATGCGCGAGGGCCGCTACAAATTCATCCATTGCGAGATCGATCCGCCGCAACTGTTTGATCTTGAATCGGATCCGCTGGAATTGACCAACCTCGCCGCCGATCCGGCCAATGCGGCTTTGGTCGCGGCTTTCACCGGCAAGGTGCGGGAGCGCTGGGACATGGCGGCGTTCGATGCCGCGGTGCGTGCCAGCCAGGCACGCCGCTGGGTGGTCTACCCGGCGCTGCGCAACGGCACCCACTACCCTTGGGAATTCCAGCCGCTGCAGAAAGCATCGGAGCGCTACATGCGCAATCACATGAACCTCGACCTGCTCGAAGAGCAGAAGCGCTTTCCGCGAGGCAAATGATGGCAGACAGTCTCGTCCCCTCGCTCGACCATCTCAGGCAGGCCTATGCCGCCACCTCCAAGGCGACGCAGATCACGCCGCTGCTGGAATCGGCGGCACTCGCCCGCGAGACCGGCGCCGCCCGCTTCTTCGTCAAGGCCGAGTCGCTGCAATGGGCAGGATCGTTCAAGGTGCGCGGCGCCTACTGGCGGCTGAAGCGGCTGTCGCCTGACGAAGCCAAAAAGGGCGTCGTCGCCTATTCCTCCGGCAATTTCGCGCAAGGGCTGGCGGCGGCGGGCCAGGCGCTCGGCATTCCTGTCACCATCGTCATGCCGATCGACGCGCCGGCCGCCAAGCGCGACGCCACATCGGGCTACGGCGCGCACGTCGTGCTGACCGACCATGGCGAGCGCGCGCGTGAGGAAGTCGCTGCCGCCAGGGCGCGCGAGATCGCCGCGAGCGAAGGCCTGGCGCTGCTGCACCCGTTCGACGATCCGGAGATCGTCGCCGGCCAGGCCGGTGCCGGGCTGGAGGCACTCGACCAGCTCGCCGCCAGGCAAACCGAGGCCGATCTCTTGTTCTGCTCGGTCGGCGGCGGCGGCCTGATCGGCGGTGTTTCGCTGGCCTTCCACTACCTGTCGCCAGCCACGAAGATCATCGGCGTCGAGCCGGAAGGTTTTGACGGCATGGGCTCGTCGCTGGCACATGGCGCCATCGAAACCATGCCGATCGGGCCGAAATCGATCTGCGACGGGCTGATGTCGCGGCGGCCTGGCGACGCGCCGTTCGCAGCGGTGAAGACCGCCGGCGTTCGCGGCGTCACCGTCGACGATGCTTCGGTGCGGCGCGCTATGCGGATCGCCTTCGAGCGGCTGAAGCTGGTGCTCGAGCCTTCGGGCGCTGCTTCACTCGCGGCGTTGCTCGGCGGCAAGGTCGACGTGACCGGCAAGACCGTTCTCGTAGTGGCAACCGGCGGCAACGTCTCGCTGGCCGATTTCATTGCGCATATGAACCATGGGCGCGCATGAACCATGCTTGAAGCGGATTTCGTCATCATCGGCTCCGGCTCGGCCGGCTCGGCCATGGCCTACCGGCTGTCGGAGGACGGCAAGCATTCGGTGATCGTCATCGAATATGGCGGCAGCGATATCGGGCCGCTGATCCAGATGCCGTCGGCGCTGTCGATCCCGCTCAACATGAGCCTCTACGACTGGGGCTTTGCCAGCGAGCCGGAGCCGCATCTCGGCGGCCGCGTGCTGGCAACGCCTCGCGGCAAGGTCATCGGCGGCTCATCCTCGATCAACGGCATGGTCTATGTGCGCGGCCATGCCCGCGACTTCGACCATTGGGCCGAACAGGGCGCGGCCGGCTGGGGCTTCGCAGACGTGCTCCCGTACTTCAAGCGAATGGAGGACAGCAATGGCGGCGAGAATGGCTGGCGCGGCCATGGCGGCCCGCTGACTGTGCAGCGCGGCTCGCGGACCAATCCACTCTACGGCGCCTTTGTCGAGGCAGGCCGTCAGGCCGGTTTCGAGCTAACCGATGATTACAATGGCGCGAAGCAGGAAGGTTTTGGGCCGATGGAGCAGACCATTCGTGGCGGTCGCCGCTGGTCGGCGGCGAGCGCCTATCTCAGGCCGGCACTCAGGCGGAAAAATGTCAGCTTGGTCAAGGGGTTCGCCCGACGGGTAATCATCGAGAATCAACGCGCCACCGGAGTCGAGATCGAAGCGCGCAAGCGGATTCAGGTGATCAGAGCGCGGCGTGAGGTGATCGTTGCCGCGTCCTCGATCAACTCGCCCAAGATCCTGATGCTGTCCGGCATCGGCCCCGGCCAGCACCTCAAAGAGAACGGCATTCCGGTGATTGTCGACCGGCCCGGCGTCGGCCGCAATCTGCAGGACCACATGGAACTCTACATCCAGCAGGAATCGACAAAGCCGATCACGCTGAACTCCATCTTGAACCCGTTCTCGAAGGCATTGATCGGCGCGCAGTGGCTGTTCTTCAAGTCCGGCCTCGGCGCCACCAATCATTTCGAGGCGGCCGCCTTTGTGCGCTCGCGCGCCGGCGTCGATTATCCCGATATCCAGTATCACTTCATACCGGCAGCAGTCCGCTATGACGGCAAGGCGGCGGCGAAGGCGCATGGCTTCCAGGCGCATGTCGGGCCGATGCGGTCGAAGTCGCGCGGTTCGGTCACGCTGCGCTCGCCCGATCCCAAATCGAAGCCGGTGATCCGCTTCAACTACATGTCGCATCCGGACGACTGGACGGAGTTCCGCCACTGCATCCGGCTGACCCGTGAGATCTTCGGGCAAGCGGCCTTCGATCCTTACCGCGGCAAGGAACTGTCGCCGGGTTCGCACGTACAATCGGACGACGAGCTCGACGCCTTCATCCGCGACCACGCCGAAAGCGCCTATCACCCTTGCGGCACCTGCAAGATGGGCCGTGCCGACGATGCGATGAGCGTCGTCGATCCGGAATGCCGCGTCATCGGCGTCGAAGGGCTGCGGGTCGCCGATTCCTCGATCTTCCCGCGCGTCACCAATGGCAATCTCAACGCGCCGTCGATCATGACTGGCGAGAAGGCCGCCGACCACGTTCTCGGGCGCTCGCCGCTGGCGCCGTCCAACCAGGAACCATGGATCAATCCGCGCTGGCAGGCGTCGGACAGATAGGCCATGATCCGGCGGACGCACATTCCGCCTGCCGCGAAAGACGATTGGAGAACAGTCATGCGCGCCCAGCCAACGGCATCGCATTATGTCAACGGCCGCTATATCGACGACGAGCGCGGCGCGCCGCTGCCGGTCATCTATCCGGCGACCGGCGAGACCATTGCCATGCTGCGCTCGGCGACGCCGAACGTGCTTGAACTCGCGATCGAAGCCGCGCGTGCGGCACAGCCGGCCTGGGCACGGCTGAAGCCGGTCGAGCGCGGCCGCATACTGCGCCGTGCCGCCGACATTTTGCGCGCCCGCAATGCCGATTTGGCGCGTATCGAGACGCTCGACACCGGCAAGCCGATCCAGGAGACGCTGGTTGCGGACGCCCCTTCGGCGGCGGATTGCCTCGAATATTTCGGCGGCGCGGTCGCCGCCTTTAATGGCGAGGCCGTCGATCTCGGCGGTCCCTTTGCCTATACCAGGCGCGAGGCGCTCGGCGTCTGCGTCGGCATCGGCGCGTGGAACTACCCGATCCAGATCGCCGGCTGGAAATCCGCACCCGCCCTCGCCATGGGCAATGCGATGGTGTTCAAACCGTCGGAAAACACGCCGCTTTCAGCGCTGGCGCTCGCCGAAATCTACACCGAGGCCGGGCTGCCCGACGGGCTGTTCAATGTCGTGCAAGGTTTTGGCGAAGTCGGCGCCGGCCTTGTCGGCCATGAGGTCGTCGCCAAAGTCTCGGTGACCGGCTCAGTGCCGACCGGCCGCAAGGTGCTGTCGCTCGCCGGCTCGAAGATGAAGCACGCGACGATGGAGCTCGGCGGCAAGTCGCCGCTGATCGTCTTCGAAGACGCCAACCTCGAAAACGCCATCGGCGGCGCGATGCTCGGCAATTTCTATTCGACCGGTCAGATCTGCTCCAACGGCACACGGGTCTTCGTGCAGCGCAGCATCCATGACCGTTTCGTCGAAAGGCTGACCGAGCGGACCAAGAAAATCCGCATCGGCGACCCGCTCGACCAGGACACGCAGATGGGGCCGCTGGTCTCGAAGGCGCAGCACGACAAGGTCGTCTCATACATCGAGGCCGGCAAGCAGGATGGTGCGGTGCTCGCCTGCGGCGGCAATGTGCCTTCGCTGCAGGGTTTTCAGGGCGGCTTCTTCGTCGAGCCGACGGTGTTCACCGGTGTCACCGACACGATGCGCATCGCCCGCGAGGAGATTTTCGGGCCTGTCATGAGCGTGCTGAAGTTCGACAGCGAGGACGAGGTGATCGAGCGCGCCAACGACACCGAATTCGGCCTCGCTGCAGGCGTGTTCACGCGCGACCTGGCGCGCGCCCACCGTGTCATCGCCGAATTGCAGGCCGGCACCTGCTGGATCAACGCCTACAATCTGACGCCGGTCGAAATCCCGTTCGGCGGCTTCAAGCAGTCCGGCATCGGCCGCGAGAATTCGCTCGCGGCATTGGCACTCTATTCGCAGCTAAAGTCGGTCTACGTCGAGACCGGTGATGTCGCCAGCCCGTACTGATCCTTGCGGGCCGTACCGTCCAGATACTGCGTCAGCGCACAGACCAGATGGTAGAAGATGCTGGCCGGCACCTCGCTTGCCAGCGAGCGGCCACGCTCGTCGATGCGGTCGATCCACAGGCCGAGCGGTGCCGGATTGATGTGCCAGCGGAACAGCCGGCCGACACGCGCCTCGATTTCCGGCTTCAGGTCGGGACCGCCCGAGCCGTCCAGCGCGATCGCTGCCTTGATTGCTTCGGCCTGCGGCCAACTGCGCGAGACGCGGTCGAGCGGCAGCCCTTGCCGCGAGACGGCGCCGTAGGCGAGGCCTGTGGCGCGGTTCAGGCCATTGGCAATCGCCGACGCGTAGAGTTTCCTGGCGAGGCCGGTCAAGCCGCTTTGGCCGCTGCGGCCCGCGAAGTCGACCAGCAGCGAGGCCCATTCGAAATGATGGCCCGGTTCGGTCCACGTGCCTTTCTCGCCAGGGGCTGGCCGCCATTCATTGTCGAAATACTCACCCAGCGTCCAGCTTTCCGGGTCGAAGAAATGGCTGCGGAACAGATCGACGATGCGCGCGGCGCGGCGAAGATAGGCGCGCTCGCCGGTCGCCTGATGCCAGGCCAAAAACGCCTCGAGCAGATGCATGTGCGGGTTGGAGCGGCGTTCGCCCTCGCCGCTCGAGGTCTCGCGGAAGCCGGTCAGGCGTTCGTCCTCGAGATGCGCGTCGATGAACGCAAAG
Organism: Mesorhizobium sp. M1295; assembly: GCF_040318135.1. NCBI lineage: Bacteria > Pseudomonadati > Pseudomonadota > Alphaproteobacteria > Hyphomicrobiales > Phyllobacteriaceae > Mesorhizobium > Mesorhizobium sp. M1295. The sequence goes on along the minus strand of NZ_JAMYLU010000012.1, from coordinate 78,270 downwards.
GTCTCCTCGCCAAGCCGCAATGCATCCGGATTGCCGCACATATGGGCATGCGCCAGCGCCAGAAGCACGCAGGAATGGTCATAGGCATCCTCGGCGGCATCGGCGACGGTGCCGTCGACGTTGAGCGTGCGCACCCAGCCGCCATTATCGGTGCGGCCGTTCCTGGCCATGAATTCGAGGCCGTGGCTAATCAGCCGATCGGCCGGGCCGTTCCAGCCGCGCGCCTTGGCGACGGCGAAGGCATAGATCTGCCTGGCCTGCGTGCGCATGCGCTTGGGTTTCATCAGCGGGGTGGCGTCGAAACCGAGCGCCTCATGGAACCCGCCATGGCGCTCATCGACGCCGATCGTCGACCACAGCGGCACCGTCTCCTCGAACAGCCAATGGTGCACGCGGCGTTGCCAGGCGCCGCTTTCGATGACGCGATCGTCGGCGGGCGTGAACCTGGTCTCCAGGCGGCCGCTCTTTTCGAGCTGCTCGACGATCTTCTTGACGTTCTGGCTGTGGCTGACCGGCGCGACGAAAGTGGCGTCGGCGGTCGAGACGATGGCGACGTCCTTCAGGCCAATGGCCGACAGCAGGCGGCCGTCGCTGCGGATATAGGAGTTCTCGCAATCGATGGCGACGACGTCGCCGACAATGACGTTGCCCTGCTTGTCGGACGGCCCGACATCGAGCAGCGATTGCCAGGAACCGAGATCGTTCCAGCGAAAGCCGGCCGGCACCATGGCGATGCCGCTGGCGCGCTCCATGATCGCATAGTCGATCGATGTCGAAGGGATGGCGGCATAGAGCTCCAGAGGCATGTAGAGGCCGGAAAGATCCGATGTCGCAGCCTGGTAGGCAGCCTCTGTGGCGCTCCAGATGTCTGGCTGGAAAGCCATGAACGCGTCGCGCATGGCACTGGCGCGAAACAGGAAGATGCCGGTGTTCCAGTAGAAATTGCCGGCCTCAAGATAGCTCTGCGCGGTGGCGAGATCGGGTTTTTCGACGAAACGCGAGACATCGCAGATGCCATCGCGCTCGCCGGCCACCTCGATGTAGCCATACCCGGTCTCCGGTTGGGTGGGCTTGATGCCGAACACCACCAGCCTGCCTTCGCGCGCCGCCGCCGTGCCGGCCTCGACGCTCCGCCAGAATTGCTGCGCGGTCGCGATCTCATGGTCGGACGGCACCACCAGCACCAGGCTGTCGCCGAATTCGGACAAAGTGCGCAGGCTTGCCAAAGCGACGGCCGCGGCAGTGTTGCGTCCGGTCGGCTCGAACAGCGGGCCGCCGCCGGAAAGCTCGTGGCCGGCAATGTCGGCATGAACGCGGTCGGCGTGCCTTTCCGAGGCAATCAGGAAAACCGGCGTTTCGCCTTCCGGCCGCGCAGTCAGCCGGCGTAGCGTCTTGGCCAGCATCGAGCCGTCGCCGGAGAAATCATGGAACTGCTTGGGATTGTCCTCGCGCGACAGCGGCCACAGCCGCGAGCCGATGCCGCCGCTCATCACAAAACTGACGATCCGTTCGGTCATGAAAATAAGTCCCGCTCAAAAGGTCTGATTGTAGGCGCCGACTTCCGGGCTGCGGCGCAGCACCGCGTCGACGGCTTCGAACATCTGGCGACGCCGCTCGGACGATACCGGGCTTTCGACCACCACCACAAGCTCCGGCTTGTTCGATGATGCCCGCACCAGCCCCCAAGTACCATCCTCCGCCACGACCCTGACGCCGTTGACGGTGATCAGCTCGGCGATCTTCTGGCCGGCGAAGACTGCGCCCTCGTCCTTCATCTTGCGAACATCGCCTACGACCCGCTCGACGACGCCGTATTTGAGCTCGTCGGCGCAGTGTGGCGACATGGTCGGCGTGCCGAACGTCAGCGGCAGATCGCGGTAGAGGTCGGCCATGCTGCTTTGCGGGCTGCGATCCAGCATCTGGCATATAGCAATGGCCGTGACCAGGCCATCGTCATAACCGCGGCCAATCGGCGGATTGAAGAAGAAGTGGCCCGATTTCTCAAAACCGGCGACAGCGCCGAGTTCGGCGACGCGCCGTTTGATGTAGGAATGACCGGTTTTCCAATAGTCGGTGACCGCGCCATTTTCCCGCAACACCTTGTCGGTCATGAACAATCCGGTCGACTTGACGTCGACGACGAAAGTCGAGCCGGGATAGAGGTGTGAGATGTCGCGCGCAAGCATGACGCCGACCTTGTCGGCGAAGATCTCGTTGCCTTCATTGTCGACCACGCCGCAGCGGTCGCCGTCGCCGTCGAAGCCGAGCCCAACATCGGCGCCAGTTTCCAGCACCTTGTCGCGAATGGCGTGCAGCATCTTCATGTCTTCGGGGTTGGGATTGTAATTCGGAAACGTATGATCGAGCGCGACGTCGAGCGGAATCACCTCGCAGCCGATCCTTTTCAGTGCCTCGGGAGCGAAAGCCCCGGCGGTGCCGTTGCCGCAGGCGGCCACCACCTTGAGCTTCCTCGAGATACGCTTTCCCGCTGTCAGATCGTCGAGGTAGGTTTTGCGGAAATCCGCAACGAAGTCATAGGAGCCGCCACCGACAAGGTCGAAATCGCCTGAGAGCACGATCGCCTTCAGCGCGCTCATCTCCTCCGTACCAAAAGTCAGCGGGCGCGCCGCGCCCATCTTGACGCCGGTCCAGCCATTCTCGTTATGCGAGGCGGTGACCATGGCGACGGACGGCGTGTCGAGCGCGAATTGGGCGAAATAGGCCATCGGCGACAAGGCCAGCCCGACATCCTTGACCCGCGCGCCGGCGGCCATCAGCCCGGAAACCAGCGCCAGCTTGATGGCAAGCGAATAAGAGCGGAAATCGTGACCGGTGACGATGTCGGGTCCGGCACCCAGACGGCGGATCAGCGTGCCGAGCCCCATGCCGAGCGCCTGGACGCCGATCAGATTGAGCTCCGGCGGCTCGTTCGAACCGGGATGGCCAAACCACCAGCGCGCATCATATTCGCGAAACCCGGATGGCTTGATCAACGCCGAGGTTTCGAACTCAAAAGTGTTTGGTTTGACATCGCTAACGATCTTCATCGACAAGGCTGCAACTCCAGGCGGCTGAATCAGATGCTTCGAGGCAAGTGGACGGTTACCTAGAAGCCCCTTTAAGCCGTGTTTGTGCGACAGGAAACTGAAACCTGTATGACGTAGCGGCTAAAGCGAAAGAAATGCGACGGAAGCGCTGCCATTGGCGCTTGCAGTAACCAAATGCGGCGGCTATAAGCCCGCGGTCTGGTCACGGAGTGTAGCGCAGCCTGGTAGCGCACATCGTTCGGGACGATGGGGTCGCAGGTTCAAATCCTGCCACTCCGACCAGAAAAAACAGCGGCTTAGCTGTTCTTGTTCCCGAAACAACCACCTTCCGCCGCAGTTCTGACCAATCGCGCTATGCGCTCAGGCGAAATCGCGTCACATCGATGGCCGCGGCCATCAGTGTCTGCGTATAGGTTGCCTGCGGATTGCTGAAGATCGCCTCGGACGGCCCCTCCTCGACGATCTTGCCCTGCTTCATGACGATGATGTAGTCGGCCATGGCGCGCACGACCGCGAGATCGTGGCTGATGAACAGATAGGACAGTTCGTGGTCGGCCTGCAGCTTGCGCAGCAATTCGACGATCTGCTTCTGCACGGAGCGGTCCAGCGCCGAGGTCGGCTCGTCCAGCACCACCACTTTCGGCTTCAGTATCATGGCGCGCGCAATGGCGATGCGCTGCCGCTGACCACCGGAGAATTCGTGCGGATAGCGGTTGCGCGTGTTCGGGTCGAGCCCGACTTCGAGCAAGGCATCGACGGCGCGGAGATCGCGCTGCCTGCCCGACAGATTGGGCTCGTGGACCAGGAGCCCTTCGGTGATGATCTGGCCGACGGTCATGCGCGGCGACAGCGAGCCGAACGGGTCCTGGAAGACCAGCTGCAATTCGCGCCGCAGCGGCCGCATCGCCTGGCGGTCGGCGTGGGAGATGTCGCGGTCGCCAAGCCGGATGATGCCGTCGCTGGGCAGGAGCCGCAGCAAGGCGCGGCCGAGCGTCGACTTTCCCGAACCGGATTCGCCGACGATGCCGATGGTCTGGTTGCGCTTCAGCCGGATCGAAATGCTATCGACAGCGCGCAATATCAGCGGTTCTCCACCAAGAAAGCCGCCGCCGATCTTGAAGGTCACTTCGACGTTCCTGCCTTCGAGCAGGACGGGGGCATTCGGAGGCGGCGGGGCCTTGGTGCCGGTCGGCTCGGCGGCAAGCAACATCTTGGTGTAGGCGTGCTGCGGGTTGACGAAGATTGCTTCCGCCTCGCCCTCCTCGACGACCTCGCCATAGCGCATCACATAGACCCGGTCGGCAAAGCGCCTGACGATTCCGAGATCGTGGGTGATGAAGACGATCGCCATGCCGAGCTTGCGCTGCAGTTCGGCGAGCAGCATGAGGATCTGCGCCTGGATGGTCACGTCGAGCGCCGTCGTCGGCTCGTCGGCGATCAATATGTCGGGGTCATTGGCCAGCGCCATGGCAATCATGACGCGCTGGCGCTGACCGCCCGACATCTCGTGCGGATAGGATTTCATCCGCCGCTCCGGATCTGGAATATGGACCAGCCGCAGCAGCTTGAGCGCCTCTTCGCGCGCCTCGGCGGCGCCAAGCCCGCGATGCTTGCGGATCGGTTCGATCAACTGGCTACCGATCGAATAGAGCGGGTCGAGCGAAGTCATCGGCTCCTGGAAGATCATGCTGATCTTGCGGCCGCGGATCTTGTTGAGCTCGGGCTTGCTCAGGGTCAAAAGATTGCGGCCGCGGTAGTCGACGCTCCCGGTGGCTTCGCCGTTCGAGGCCAGCAGGCTCATCGCCGCCATCATCGTCTGGCTCTTGCCGGAGCCGGATTCGCCGACGACGGCTACCGTCTCGCCTGATTTAACATGGATATTGATGCCCTTCACCGCCTCCACCACGCCGTCGAGCGTGCGGAAGCGGACGCGAAGATCCTTGACGCTGAGAATGGTTTCGGAAGCAGCCATCTCAACGATCCCTCGGGTCGAGCGCGTCGCGCAGCCCATCGCCGACGAAATTCAGCGCGAACAATGTCGAGACGAGAAAGAAGGCCGGGAACAAAAGCAGCCAGTTGGCCGAGCCGATATTCTGGGCGCCGACCGAAATCAGCACGCCCCAGCTGGTCATCGGCTCCTGGACGCCGAGCCCGAGGAACGACAAAAAACTCTCCAGGATGATGACCTGCGGCACCAGCAGCGTCATGTAGATCACCACCGGCCCGAGCAAATTGGGGATCACATGGCGCAGCAGAATGCCGCGCTGCCCGACGCCCATCGCCTCCGCCGCCTGGACATATTCCTGCCGGCGGATCGATAGCGCCTGTCCGCGCACGATGCGCGCCATGTCGAGCCACAGCACGGCGCCGACGGCCAGGAACATCAGCACGAAGTTCCTGCCGAAGAACACCACCAGCATGATGACGAAGAAGATGAACGGCAAAGAATAAAGCACGTCGACGATACGCATCATCACCTCGTCGACCCTGCCGCCGGCAAAGCCGGCGGTGGCGCCATAGAGCACGCCGATCACCACCGCCACAATGCCGGCAAGCAGGCCGATGGCCAGCGATATGCGCCCGGCCATCAGCGTTCGCGACAGGAGATCGCGGCCGGTATTGTCGGTGCCGAACAGGAAATATTGCTGCTTGATCGATGCACTCATCACCATTTCGAGACCGTCCGGCGATTTGCTCTCGATCTTTGTGTCATCGAAGGTATCGGAACGATCAAGGTAGCGAATGTTGCGGTCGTCGATCGGCTTGGACGATCTGACGGTAACGAACACACGGCTGCCCTCCTGCCGCCACTCCTTGATGTCGACGCGCATACGCCTGATCGCCTCGTCGAGAGCGCCTTCGATCATGTCGGCCTTTGGATAGGCGGAGAAGCTCGGCGGCGTGCGGACATAGTCGCCATAGATGGTGGTGTATTGGTGCGGCACGAAAGAGGGTCCAAACACGCTGATGACGGCGATGAAGGCAAGATAATAGAGGCTGAACATGGCCGCGCGGTTGGCCTTGAGGCGCGCCCACGCATCCCCCCACAGGGATCGGCCGACGACCGGTGCTGCAACTGCGACATCAGTCATAGCGCACCCTCGGATCAACGACACCATAGAGGACGTCGACGATCAGGTTGAAGACAATGGTGAAGAGCGCGATGACCACCACCGTCCCCATCACCAGTGTGTAGTCGCGATTGAGTGCGGCAACGACAAAATGGCGGCCGATGCCCGGGATAGAGAAGATGGTCTCGACGATGATCGAGCCGGTGAGAAGGGCTGCGGCCGCCGGACCGGTGAAGGAGACGATCGGCAGGATGGCGCCGCGCAGCGCATGCTTGACGACGACCGACCAGTTCGACAACCCAAGCGCGCGGGCGGTGCGGATGTGATGCGAGTGCAGCGATTCGATCATCGAGCCGCGCATCAATCGAGCGACGATGGCGATCTGCGGCAGAGCGAGCGTCAGCACCGGGCCGACCTTATTGATGACGGCTCCATCGCCCCAGCCGCCGATCGGCAGCAGCTTCCAGGTCAATCCGAATACAAGCTGGATCACCGGAGCGATGACGAAGGTCGGAATGGTGCTGCCGGCGGTCGCCAACGCGATCACCGAATAGTCGGCAAGCTTGTTCTGGTTGAGCGCGGCAACAGTGCCGAGCACGCTGCCGAGAAGCAGCGCCAGAACGAGCGCCGAAGCGCCGAGTTGGATCGAGATAGGCAGGCCTTCCCTGAACAACTCGCCGACGGTGAAATCCGGCATGTTGTAGCTGGGGCCGAAATTGCCGCGCAGAAGATTGCCTAAATAATGGAGGTACTGCAGCCAGAGCGGGTCGTTGAGCCCGAACTGGGCTTCGAGATTGGCCCTGATCTCGGGGCTCAGGCCCCGCTCCTGGTTGAACGGGCCGCCCGGCGCGACGCGTATCAGGAAGAACGCTATGGTCACGATGACGAACAGCGTCGGGATGGCGGTCAGCAGCCGCCGAAATACGTAACGCAGCATCGGTGCCCCGCTTGATCCAGAGCAGCGCGCGTCCAACTGGACGATTGCGCTCTAGCCTTCAAATCTTCGCACCGACATTGTCGAAAATCGAATCCGGTTCCCGGGCCGATGCGATGGCAAACCAGCGCCGCCGCGCATCGAGTTGCGCGGCGGCCTGGCTAAGGGATCAGTCCTTGCTGATGAAGCGGGACGGATGGATGTCCATCACATTGTCGTCGAAGCCGTGCAGCTTCGAGGAAACGATGTCGTGGTAGCTGTAGTAGAGAAGCGGGATGTTACCGACATCGTCGACGAGGATGCGCTCGGCCTTGGCGAGTTCCTTCATGCGCTCTTCGGGCTTGCCGCCGGCGGCGGCGGCCTTGTCCATGGCCTCTTCGTATTTCGGGCTGACGTAGCTCGAATAGTTGTTGCCGCTGGCCTTGCGGGTGATGCCAAGGAAGGTTTCCGGATCCTTGTAGTCGGCGATCCACGCGGCACGCGCCACATCATAGTCGCCCTTCTGCTCAAGGAAGGAGTAGTGGGTCTTGGTATCGGTGTTGAGCAGCGTGACCTCGACGCCAAGCGGCTTCAGCTGTTCCTGGATGGCGACAGCGGTGTTCTTGTGGTTTTCCGAGGTGTTGTAGCGGATCTGCATCTTCAACGGATGCTCGGGCGTATAGCCGAGCTTCTCCAGGATTTTCTTGGCTTCATCCTCGCGGTCGATCTGCGGCATGTCAGCGTATTTGGCCAGTGCCGGCGTGTAGCCCTCGATGCCCGGAGGCACCATCGAATAGCCGGGCAGCATCGAATTCTGCCAGACTTTTTCGGCGAGAAAGTCGCGATCGATCGCCATCGAGATGGCGTTGCGCAGTTCGACATTGTCCCACGGCGCCTTGTCGGTCTTGATCGCATAATAGTAGGTGCCGAGATATGGCCCGACACGGACCTGGTCGCCGAATTTGGACTTGAGATCGGCGAGCTGTTCCGTCGGCAGGTCACCGTAACTGTCGAATTCGCCGGCCTCGAAGCGCTTCATCGCAGACGAGCGATCCTCGGTCGGGATGTAGTTGACCACGTCTAACTTGACGCTGGCGGCGTCCCAGAATTTCGGATTCTTCACCAGCTTGAGATGGTCGTTGGGAATCCACTCCGCCGCTGTAAAGGCCCCGTTGGAGACCAGCTTGCCTGCCTTGATCCAGTCGGCGCCAAGCTTTTCGATGGACGCCTTGTTAACCGGAAAGGTCGCCTGATGGGTCAGCATCTCCAGGAAGTAAGGCGTTGGCGCCTTGAGGGTGACTTCGAGGGTATTTGCGTCAATCGCCTTGACGCCCATATCCTCCGGCTTTCCCTTCTTGGTGTTGACTTCCTCGGCACCCTTCACCGGATAGAGCATGGAAGCGTATTCGGCAGCGGTGGCCGGATCTTCCAGCCGACGGAACGAATAAACGAAGTCGTCCGCCGTCACCGGGCTGCCATCCGACCAGAGGCCGTCCTTGCGCAGCTTGAAGGTGTAGACAGTGCCGTCGTCGGACACCGTCCAGCTTTCGGCTGCGCCCGGAATGAGGTTCGTCTTCTGGTCATGCATGACGAGGCCCTGGAACAGGTCGCGTATGATATCGGCTTCGTAGACCGTCGAGGTCTTGTGCGGATCGAGCGTCTCCGCTTCGGCGGCGGCTCCGCGGTTGTAGACGGTTTCGGCGAAAGCCGGCGTGTAGAACGTACCGGCGGCCAAGACCATGGTCGTGGCGAGTACCGTCGCCTTCAGCACATGTTTCAGCATGGAGTTCTCCCTAATGACGTCGCCCTTCAGCTACGTCTCTAAGTGTTGACGCCCCGAAACCGATTGGCTGGTTCCTTTCGAGCGCGCAGCCGGTTCCCTTTCCGGCAGCTGGTGGCCAAACAGTAACGTGGAGATTTTTTATTTCAACAGACTCTCGGGGTCACCCAAAGTAAGGGGGCCGGGGCAGCCGCTTTGCGAACCGCCAATCAATGATCGAAAGCATGAGTTTGGCTGGGTTTCCTGGCCAGAACGCCGATAATCTGGCTGATCATTTCAGTTTACCGGAATGTATTAATTGGTTCTTAGGCAACCAAGGGTTACAAATCCCGATGGGTTCGGCACATCGACCTTTATGGTCCAACGGGCAAGGGCAATGAACAAGATAGACAGTAATACTGTCACATTAAAGCGTAAAATATTGCGCCCAATAAGGGCAAATCTACGCAAAATTGGAGAAGAATCCGGAACTTCCGCGGTCGAATTCGCCCTGCTTTCCCCGATCTTTATCCTGCTCGTACTCGGAATGGTTGCATATGGTATCTATTTTGGTGCAAGCAACTCGTTGCAGCAAATCGCCGCCGATGCCGCCCGTACTGCAATTGCCGGATTGAACCAAACCGAGCGCCAGGCGCTGGTGGCGGGTTTCGTCAAAAACAATGCCAGTGGATACCCGTTCGTCGATTCCGGCAAGCTGACCTATCAGGCGACGGACAGCACGGCCGACGGAAATCAGTTCGTCGTGTCGATCCAGTACGATGCCAGCAACCTGCCGATCTGGAACCTGTTGCCCAGCCTTGCGATGCCGCAAACCACGATCTCGCGCAGGTCTACCATCAGGATTGGAGGCATTTGAAATGTCGCAGTTCTTGCTGAGGGGCATCGGGCGGATCGCTCGCTCCATCGTTGGCGACAAGAAGGCGAACTTTGCCGTCATGACTGCGCTGATAGCGCCATTCGCGCTGGGGCTGGCGGCCTTCGCTGTCGACGAAGGTTCGATCTACACGGAGCGCAGGGAAGCCCAGGCGATGACCGATCTGGCGGCGATCACCGCGGCGTCGAACATCAACAATATGGAAGCCGCGGCGGTAACCACGCTCAGTGACAACCGAATGCCCGGCATCATTGTTCAAAAGCCGGGTGAGACAATCGTTCCCACGGTTGGGAAAACCGTCGTGTCCGTCACCGGCGGCCGATACTCAGCGGCGTCCTCGGTCGGGGTCGACAAGCGCTTCGAAGCCGGTAAAACGCCTTACAACGCCGTTCGCGTCACTCTACACAAAATCCCCGCCCGGTATTTCGCCAGTTCGCTCATCCCTACTCCGGTTGTCGGCACCGAAGCCATTGCCAGCATGACGCCGCAAGCGATGTTCTCGGTCGGATCCAGGCTTCTCAGCGTCAACGGCGGCATCCTCAACGCGCTTCTCAGTAAGCTGCTGGGCGGAAACATCTCGCTCAGCGTCATGGACTACAACGCGCTGATTTCGGCCGACGTCAACGTGCTTTCGTTCGTCGATGCCCTTGCGGTGCAGTTGCAACTGACCGGCGTCAGCTATTCCGAAGTGCTGGCCTCGAAAGCGACGGTAGGCCAGATCGCGACCGCCATGGCCAATGCTTCGGGGACGGGCAGCGCCAGCAAACTTGTCCTACAGACAATCGCGTCGAGGGCTACCAACACGGCCAAGATACCGCTCAATCATCTTGTCGACCTTGGTTCGATCGGCAAGCTCGGCCTCGGACAAAAGTCTCCAGGCTTTTCCGTCGACGCAAGCGCGATGGGCATGCTGGGTGCCGCCGCCTCGCTGGCCAATGGCTCAAACCAGGTCCAGGTCGATCTCGGCGCCACTATTCCGGGACTTACCTCCACCACGCTCGCCGTCGCCATCGGTGAACCGATGCAATATTCACCCTGGCTGGCCGTCGGGGAAAAAGGCACCGTGGTGCGCACTGCGCAGACACGAATCAAGCTGGTCACCACAGTCGGCATCGGCAATTCCAATCTCGGCGGCGGCATCAGTCTGCTGTCCGTCAACCTGCCTCTGCATGTCGAAGTCGCCTATGCGGAAGCCAAACTAACCGACATCAGCTGCCCGACGGGCCGGCCGGATAGCATCAAGGTCTCGATCGCCGCGCAGCCTGGCGTGGCCTCGCTGCACCTTGCCGCCAGCGACGCCGACAACAACCCATCGGCCTTCGCCGATTTCAGCAATCCGCAATCGTTCTCCGATGCCACGATTGCACAGGTAAGCGTGAAGCTCCTGCTGCTCACCCTCAATCTGCTCGATGTGAAGGGTTCTTCAGCACTTGCGATCACCAACAACGATCCGACCACATTGACGTTCGACAGCACCGATATCGCCAACAAGACGATAAAGACGGTTTCGACGAAGAACCTGACGCAATCGCTCACCACGTCACTGGTCAGCGGGCTGTCGCTCTCGGTCAATGCGCTGGGCCTCGGGCTGGACGTGACGGCTCTGCTCGGAACGGTGAAGCCGGCGGTGGTAACGGTTCTGAACGGCGTGACGGCGCCTGTCGACGCACTGGTTTATAACGTTCTTGCAGCGCTTGGCGTGCATGTCGGCGAGGCCGATGTCCGGGTTGTCGGCGCGACTTGCGGGCGCTCCGTACTCGTTCAATGAGATCAAATAGAGATCAGCCGATCCGGCCGAGAAAGCAGCCGAGCGGCGGCAGGGATAGAGCTCCTTCCTGCAAGACGCCGGTAGTACTGCCAAGATCTATCGGCTCTATCACATCCAGATCCGGCGGCGATTGCCAGCCGGCCGGCTCATCGGCAAAATTGAAGACGCAGAGCAGCTTTTCGTCACCGCATTCGCGAATGAAGGCAAGGACGTCGCCCTCAGCATCGAGAAACCGGATCGAGCCTCGAACCAGCGCCGGATGCTGCTTGCGCAAGGCCAGCATCGCCCGGTAGCTCGCCAGGACGGAGGTTTGCTCGCCGTCCTGGACATCGACCGCGCGGGCGCGATGGTTTGCCGGGACCGGAAGCCACGGCTTGCCGGTTGAAAAGCCGGCATTATCGGCGCCAGCCTCCCAGACCATCGGCGTGCGGCACCCATCCCGCCCCTTGATCTCCGGCCAGAAGCGGATGCCGAAAGGATCGCGCAAATCCTCGAACGCCAGCTCGGCCTCCTCCAGCCCGAGCTCCTCGCCCTGATAGAGGCAGATCGACCCGCGCAGGCAAGAAAGCAGCACGATTGAGAATTTCGCCACCCTGTCCGGATCGCCGCCCGGCCTTGTCCAGCGGCTGACATGGCGCACGACATCGTGGTTGGAGAATGCCCAGCAAACCCAGCCGTCGAACACCGTACTCTCGAAGGCCTCGACACAACCGCGCACATGCGCCGCGGAGAATTGCGGGCCAAGCAGGTCGAACGTGTAGGACATTTGGAGCTTGTCGCCGCCGCCCGTGTAGGCGGCAAGCGTCTGCAACGAACGGCTTTCGTCACCAATCTCGCCGACCGCGGCGCGGCCTTCGTACTCGTCAAGCAACGCCCGGAAGCGCCTGAGAAAAGCAAGGTTTTCCGGCTGCGTCTTGTCGAACAGATGCTCCTGGTAAAAATAGGGGCTGGTTGCCGTATTGGTGCCGGCGACGCTTTCCGCCAAAGGCGGGTTGCTGCGGAGCCAGCGGTCGTGGACGTAATAGTTGACCGTATCCAGCCGGAAACCGTCGACGCCACGCTCGAGCCAGAACCGCACCGTTTCCAGCAAGGCGTCCTGCACCTGCGGATTGTGGAAATTCAGGTCCGGCTGCGAGGCGAGGAAATTATGCAGGTAATATTGCCTGCGCGTTGCGTCCCATTCCCAGGCGGGGCCGCCGAAAAGCGACAGCCAGTTGTTGGGCGCGGTGCCGTCGGGCTTCGCATCGGCCCAGACGTACCAGTCGGCCTTGGCGTTATCGCGGCTCGTTCGGCTTTCGACGAACCATTCGTGCCGATCCGACGAATGTGACAAGACCTGGTCGATGATCACTTTCAGGCCGAGCCGGTGCGCCTCTGCAATCAGCGCGTCGAAATCCTCTGATGTGCCGAACATCGGATCGACGGCGCAGTAATCCGATACGTCGTAGCCCATGTCGGCCATTGGCGACTTGAAGAAAGGCGACAGCCAAACGGCGTCGACACCGAGCGATGCGACATGGGCAAGCCTCGAGGTGATGCCGAGGAGATCGCCGCTACCGTCGCCTGTCGTGTCCTGGAAGGAGCGCGGGTAGATCTGGTAGATGACGCAGCCGCGCCACCATTCGGCATTGTCACCCATCATGGCTCTCCCCTGCGCCCGCCTGCGCGGCCCTGCTTTCGATCATGAATATGACCGTTCGCCCCAAAACCGGCCGTGAGATATCGCCACTATCCGTTTCGATGGCTGGGCACCAATGAAAACCCGCCCGTTCCGGCAGCGTGAACATGCAGGCCCGACGGTCACCATTGATGATCACGGCAAGGCGACCGTCCTCATCGCCGAGAACCATGACCAGCCGATGCCGCCTAGGATCGTGCCAGGCTGCTTCGTCGAGCGGCACGCCGGTTTCGCTCAGCCAGACGACGTCAGCTATTTCCGAGCCGGCCGCAGGCTCGCCGGTGAGAAAGCTTGCGTCCAAAAGCGCCGGCGCGGCACGACGCATCTTGGCGAGCAGAGCCGTGTACCGCTCCAGCGCCCGGTCGCGCCCGGCCCAGTCGAGCCAGGTGATGTCATTGTCCTGCGCGTAGGCGTTGTTGTTGCCGCGCTGCGTGCGGCCGAATTCGTCGCCGGCCGTCAGCATGATCGTGCCGCGCGAGGCAAAGAGCGTCGCCAGCAGTGCGCGTTGGTCATCGAAACGGGCCGTAACGATTGACTGGTCGTCGGTCTGGCCCTCGACGCCATTGTTCCAGGACAGGTTGTCGTCGTGGCCGTCGCGGTTTTGTTCGCCATTGGCCTCGTTGTGCTTGTGTTCATAGGCAACGATGTCGGCCAGTGTCATCCCGTCATGTGCGGCGATGAAATTGATGCTGCGGACCGTTGCCTGGCCTGGTTTGGCAAAGACATCGGACGACCCCGCAAGCCGCGTCGCCAGCGTACCGATCATGCCGCCGTCGCCGCGCCAGAAGCGGCGGATATCATCACGGTATTTGTCGTTCCATTCGAGGAAGGGCGGCGGAAAATTGCCGAGCTGATAGCCATCCGGTCCGATGTCCCAGGGCTCAGCGACCAGCACACGGTCGGCAAGAACTGGGTCGTTGCGAATGGCGTTCAGCAGCGGCGCATCGGCGTCGAAAACGCCGTCGACGCGGCCAAGGATCGGCGCCAGGTCAAAGCGGAACCCGTCGACACCGGCGTGCTGGACAAAGTGGCGAAGCGTGTCGAGAACCATTTCCCGGACGACCGGATGATCGCAGGCAACCATATTGCCGGTTCCGGTGTCATTGACCAGAGCGCCGTCGGCCTCGTGCCGGTAGTAGGCGCGGTTGTCGAGCCCGCGCAGCGACAATGTCGGGCCGAGCCGGTCGCTTTCGCCGGTGTGGTTGAACACCAGGTCGAGAATGGTACCGATGCCAGCCTCGCGCAGCGCGGCGACCGTTTCGCGCAGCTCAGCCAGACCGCCGGGCGCCAGTCGCGGATCCAGCGCCATGAAGGTCACGGGATTGTAGCCCCAGGCGTTGCCCAGCCCGAGCGGCGGCAAATGCCGTTCGTCGATCGATGCAGTCACCGGCATCAACTCCACGGCTGCAACGCCGAGTTTTTGCAGATGCTCGACAACAAGAGGATGAGCGAGGGCTGCAATGGTGCCGCGTTGCTTCTCGGGAATGTCGGGATGCAGCTTTGTGAAGGCGCGCACCTGCACCTCGTAGATGAGGCCGCCGGGCCTAAACAGAGGCGGCAAGGCGGGCAAGGGTTCCGGCAAGGCGCCGGCAATGGCCTTCGGCATCAGCGACGCCGTGTCGCCCCCCTCGCCCTGGCGTGCGGCGAGCCGGCCGTCATAGGCATAGGGTCTGTCGATCTCGACGGCATAGGGATCGGCCAGCAGCTTGTCGGGATCGAACCAGAGCCCCTGTTCCGGCGCGTAGTCGCCATCGGCGCGGAACCCGTATCGGGTGCCGGCGGCGAGACCGGCAACAAAAAGCGTATGCACGCCGTCGCCCTCGGGCTGCAGTTCAAGCCGGTCGATCTCGCGCCTTCCTCGCTCGTCGAAAATCGAGACCCAGATGCGCCGAGCCGACGAGGACCATACGGCGAAGCGAATGCCTTCTTTGGTGATGGTTGCGCCGAGTTGGCTCACGCGCGCTCACAGCAGCAGGTCGTAGACAGTTTGAGGCGTTGCCAGGTTAGCTCCCCCTTCTCCCCTTGTGGGAGAAGGTGTCGCCGAAGGCGACGGATGAGGGGTGCTCCAGCTTGGCGCGGACGGCATTCCTTCCAACACCCCTCATCCGTCTCGGCGCTTCGCGCCGATCCACCGCCCGGGGGCGAGCCACGGGTCTCGCCCCGTCCTTCGGACCCCACAAGGGGAGAAGGAAAGGCGCGCCGCTCCAAGCTCACGTAATCACGCTCGGCTTGGCGCGGCCGGTATGGCTGCGAATCCCGGCAATGTCGTCGGCCGCCGCAATCAGATCGGCAAGCGCCTCCTGGGTGTCGAGATCGTGGCGGCTCTTGTCTGGCTCGTAGCGCTCGAAATAAAGGCGCAGCGTCGCGCCCGAGGTGCCGGTGCCGGACAGGCGGAAGACGACGCGCGAGCCGCCTTCGAACAATACTCTTATGCCCTGGTTCTTGCTGACCGAGCCGTCGACCGGATCGTGATAGGCGAAATCGTCGGCGCTGGCGATTGTCATGCCGCGCACGCTGGTGCCCGGCAGCGAGCCAAGTTTGCCGCGCAGTTCGTCGACAAGCGCATTGGCGCGATCGGTCTCGACCTCCTCGTAATCGTGGCGCGAATAGTAGTTGCGCCCATAGGCCGCCCAATGCTCGGTGACGATCTGCCTGGCGCTTTCGCCGCGCGCGGCAAGGATGTTGAGCCACAAAAGCACGGCCCACAGGCCGTCCTTTTCGCGGACATGATTGGAGCCGGTCCCCGCACTCTCCTCGCCGCAGATCGTCGCCATGCCGGCATCGAGCAGATTGCCGAAAAACTTCCAGCCGGTTGGCGTTTCATAGATGCCGATGCCGAGCTTTTCGGCGACCCGGTCGGCAGCACCGCTGGTCGGCATCGAACGGGCGATGCCTTTCAGCCCGGCCTTGTAACCCGGAGCCAGATGGGCATTGGCGGCGAGCATCGCCACCGAATCCGACGGGGTGATGAAAATGCCCTTGCCGATGATCAGGTTGCGGTCGCCGTCGCCGTCGGAGGCCGCGCCAAAGTCGGGCGCATCCGGCCCCATCATCTCGTCGTAGAGGTGTTTTGCATGCACCAGATTGGGATCGGGATGGTGGCCGCCGAAATCCGGCAGCGGGATAAAATTACGAGCGGTGCCGTTCGGCGCCCCTAGCCGGTTTTCGAGGATCTCCTTGGCATAGGGGCCGGTCACCGCATGCATGGCGTCGAAGCGCATGCGGAAGCCTGATTTGAACAACGCCCGCAAGGCATTGAAATCGAACAGGCTTTCCATCAGTTCGGCATAGTCGGCGACCGGATCGATGATCTCGACGGTCATGTCTCCTGCCTCGACCGTGCCGATCGTGTCGATGTCGACCGGTCGGATATCGGCGATCTTGAAGCTCGAAATCACCTTGGTTTTTTCGAAGATCGCGTCGGTCAGCTTTTCCGGCGCCGGGCCGCCATTGCCGGCATTGTACTTGATGCCGAAATCCTCATGCGGGCCACCCGGATTGTGGCTGGCGGACAGGATGATGCCGCCGAAGGTCTTGTATTTGCGGATGACATGCGAAGCGGCCGGCGTGGATAAGATACCGCCCTGCCCGACCATCACCTTGCCGAAGCCGTTTGCCGCGGCCATGGCGATGGCCTTCTGGATGACCTCGCGGTTATAAAAGCGGCCGTCGCCGCCGATCACCAGGGTCTTGCCTTCGAACCCGTCCAGCGCGTCGAAGATCGACTGGATGAAGTTCTCGGCATAGTGCTCCTGCTGGAACACCGGGACCTTTTTACGCAGCCCGGAGGTGCCGGGCTTCTGGTCGGGATAGGGTTTGGTGGCGACAGTGCGGATCATCAGTCAGGCAGCCCTTTTCGAAAGCAACAAGCGATAGAGTTGGACATATTTTTCGGCGCTTTTGTCCCACGACACGTCGGCCTTCATGCCTTGCCGCTGCATCGACGCCCACACCGCGGGATTGGCATGCGCTTCGACAAGGCGGCGGATGGCGTGCAGCAGGGCGCCAGCAATGGGGGGCGCAAACTGGAAGCCGGTCGCCACGCCGGCAGAGATGGCGGCTTCGTTGGCATCGATAACCGTGTCGGCAAGGCCGCCGGTACGCGCGACGACCGGCACGCAGCCATAGCGCAGGCCGTAAAGCTGCGTCAGCCCGCAAGGTTCGAAGCGCGACGGGATAATGATGGCGTCGCAGCCGCCCTGCATGGTGTGGGAGAGCCCCTCGTCATAGCCGACGACGACGCCAATGCGACCACGATGGCGGGCTGCGGCGGCAAGCAACGCGCCTTCGAGCCCGGCGTCGCCAGACCCAAGGATTGCCAGCCGTGCACCTGCCGCGACGATACCGTCGACGGCGGCCGCCAATATGTCCATGCCCTTTTGCCAGGTCAGCCGGCTGACAACGCAGACGATCGGGCTGTCATCGCGATCGAGGCTGAAACGGTCCTCGACCGCGGCCTTGTTGGGCATTCGCGCCTTAAGCGTCTTTGCCGTGTAGTTGGAGACCAGATGCGTGTCGGTTTCCGGGTTCCAGATCTCGGTATCGATGCCGTTGACGATGCCATGGAGATCGACGGAGCGCATGTTGATCAGGCCGTCGAGGCCCATGCCGAATTCGGGCAAGCGGATTTCCTGCGCATAGGTCGGGCTGACCGTGGTGATCGCCCAGGCGGCCTGCAGGCCGGCCTTGAGGAAGCCGACGCCGCCATAATATTCGACGCCGTCGAGCGCCATCGCCGCCGCCGGCAGGCCAAGCTCGCCAAAGATGCCGGCGCCGAACTGGCCCTGGAAGGCGAGGTTATGGACGGTGATCATCGACGGCGTGCCGACCGCCTTGCCGTAGCGCATATAGGCGAGTGTCATTGCCGACTGCCAGTCATGGGCATGGACGATATCGGGCAGGTAGCCGGAGATGGCGCCGGCAGCAATATCACCGCCGACCTGGCTCAAGGCCGCGAACCGCCGCCAATTGTCCGGCCAGTCGGCGCCGGCCGCGTTGCCGTACGGGCCGCCGGGACGGTCGAAAAGATGCGGCGCGTCGAGCACAAACAGGTCGAGCCCGGCGATCTGGACGGCATGCACCGAAGCCTTCCCACCCTGCAGCAATGGATATTGCTGAACCGCCTTCTTTTTCCTGAAGGCGCCCATCACCTGAGGATAGCCGGGGACGAGCGTGCGCATGTTGACGCCGTTGCCGGCCAATGCCACGGGCAAGGCGCCAGTCACGTCGGCGAGCCCTCCGGTTTTGACCAGCGGAAAGATCTCGGGCGCCACCGACAGAACCTGCATGCACTACGATCCCAGCCTGTTGACCATGTCCTGCGTGACCAGGCAGATGCCTTTTTCCGAAACGCGGAAACGCTTGGCATCGAGGACAGGATCCTCGCCGACCACCAGCCCCTCCGGGATCCTGACGCCGTGATCGATGACCACGCGCTTCAGCCTGGCGTTGCGGCCGACATGGACGTCGGGCAGCATGACGACCTCCTCCAGCGTCGAATAGGAATTGATGCGCGCGCCGGTGAAGATCAGGCTTCGCTTCAGCGAAGCGCCCGAAACGATGCAATCGCCCGACACGAGAGACGACACGGCCGACCCGCGGCGGCCATCTTCGTCATGCACGAACTTTGCCGGCGGCTTCAACTCGGCGTAGGTCCAGATCGGCCAGTCGCGGTCGTAGAGGTCGAGTTCCGGCGTGATGTCGGTCAGGTCGATATTGGCTTCCCAATAGGCGTCGACCGTGCCGACGTCGCGCCAATAGGCTTCGTTCTCGGCGGTCGAGCGCACGCATGATTTGGCGAAGCGATGCGCGATCGCCTTTCCGTGTTCGACGATGTAGGGGATGATGTCCTTGCCGAAGTCGCGGCTGGAGCCGGGCTCCGCCGCATCGCGACGCAATTGCTCCATCAGGAACTTGGTCTTGAACACATAGATGCCCATCGAGGCCAGCGCAAAATCCGGCTTGTCGGGAATGCCCGGCGGATCGGCGGGCTTTTCGATGAAGGAGATGATGGTGTCCTTGGTGTCGACATGCATGACGCCGAAGCCGGTGGCTTCCATGCGCGGCACTTCGAGGCAGCCGACGGTGACATCGGCGCCGGCCTCTACATGCTGGCGCAGCATCAATTCGTAATCCATCTTGTAGACGTGGTCGCCGGCCAGGATGACCATGTATTCCGGCCCATAGGCCTCGATGATGTCGATGTTCTGGTACACGGCGTCGGCGGTGCCCTCATACCACTGTGTTTCCGACACACGCTGGCTGGCCGGCAGGATGTCGAAACTCTCGTTGCGCTCGGGCCGCAGGAAGTTCCAGCCGCGCTGCAGGTGGCGGATCAGCGAATGCGCCTTGTACTGGGTGGCGACGCCGAGGCGGCGGATACCGGAATTGAGCGCATTGGACAGCGCGAAATCGATGATGCGGGTCTTGCCGCCGAAATAGACCGCCGGCTTGGCGCGGCGGTCGGTCAGTTCCTTGAGCCGGCTGCCACGGCCGCCGGCCAGCACATAAGCCATGGCGTCGCGTGCCAGCGGCTGTGTTCGTTTTGTTTCAGCCATTCCTATCCTCCCAGGTTAGATGCTCCAGACATAGCTCAGTCCGGGACGAATTCGAGCATGATCGTCGACAGCGGCGGCAAAAGCATCGTCGCCGAAATGCCTCCTCCTTCCGCCCGAGCCTCGACGAGGCCGCTGTTGCCCTTGCCGGAACCGCCATAGTCCGTGGCGTCGGTGTTGATGATCTCGCGCCATTTTCCGGTCTGCGGCAACGGCACGCGGTAATTGTCGCGCGGCACCGGCGTGAAGTTGGAAATGACGGCGACCGGGTTGCCGCCCGGCGCGCTGCGCAGCCAAGCGAACACCGAATTCGCGCTGTCATCGACGATCAGCCAGGAAAAGCCCTCCGGCTCGCAGTCGCGGGCATGCAGCGCCGGGCGCGAGCGGTAGAGATAGTTGAGATCGCGCACCGTCTGCCAGACACCACGGTGGAGCCGGAAATCGAGCAGGTTCCAGTCGAGCGCGCGCGCCTCGCTCCACTCGCGGCGTTGCGCGAACTCCTGGCCCATGAACAACAGCTTCTTGCCGGGATAGCCCCACATGAAGGCGTAATAGGCGCGCAGCGTCGCGAATTTCTGCCAGTCGTCGCCGGCCATCTTGTTAAGCAGCGTTCCCTTGCCGTGCACCACCTCGTCATGGGACAGCGGCAGCACGAAGTTCTCGCTGAAGGCGTAGACCAGGCCGAAGGTGATGTCGTTGTGGTGATGCTTGCGGAAGATCGGCTCCTTGGAGAAATACTCCAGAGTGTCGTGCATGAAGCCCATGTTCCACTTGAAACCGAAGCCCAGTCCGCCCTCGTGCACCGGCTGCGAGACTTTCGGCCACGAGGTCGATTCCTCGGCGATGGTCATCACACCCGGATGGTGGCCGTAGACCTCCTTGTTCATCCGTTGCAGGAAGCTGACCGCTTCCAGGTTCTCGCGCCCGCCCCTCTCGTTGGGAATCCATTCACCGGCCTTGCGCGAATAATCGAGATAAAGCATCGAGGCGACCGCATCGACGCGCAGACCGTCGACGTGATATTTCTCTGCCCAGAACAGCGCATTGTTGACAAGAAACGAGACCACCTCGCGACGACCAAAATTGTAGATCGCGGTGTTCCAGTCGGGATGGAAGCCCTTGCGCGGATCGGCATGTTCGTAGAGTGCGGTGCCGTCGAACTTTGCCAGACCGTGTTCGTCAACCGGGAAATGCGCCGGCACCCAGTCGAGGATGACGCCGATGCCGGCGCGGTGGGCACCGTCGACGAAGCGGGCAAAACCGTCCGGATCGCCAAAGCGGGCGCTCGGCGCATAGAGGCCGGTCGTCTGGTAGCCCCAGGACGGGTCATAGGGGTGTTCGGAGATCGGCATGAATTCGATATGGGTGAAACCCGTCTCGACCACATAGGGGATCAGCCGGTCGGCGAGCTCGTCCCATGACAGGAAGCTGCCGTCGTCGTGAAGCCGCCATGAGCCGGCATGGACCTCGTAGATCGATACGGCTTCGCGCCTGTGGTCGGCATTGCGCCAGTAGTTCCGGTGCGCCTCGTCGCCCCATTCATGCACCGGCGGCAGCGCCGTCACCGAGGCGGTAGCCGGGCGCAGTTCGGATTTGAAGGCGAACGGATCTGCCTTGAGCGGCAATCTCACGCCATCCGGCCCGATGATCTCGTATTTATAAGGGCGGCCGGCGCCGATGTCGGGAATGAACAGCTCCCAGATACCGGTATCGCGGCGGTCGCGCATGGTGTGCCTGCGGCCGTCCCACTCGTTGAAGTCGCCGACCACCGAGACACGCCTTGCATTGGGCGCCCACACCGCAAAATGTACGCCCGATGCACCCTCATGGTCGATGAGATGAGCGCCGAGCTTGTCGAACAGCCTGAGATGCGATCCTTCGGCGATGTAATAATCGTCCAGCGGGCCGAGCACGGGGCCGAAGGAATATGGATCGGTCAGCCACCAGTCGCCGCCGGCGTTCCTGGCGTGATAGCGCAGCGGCTGGCGTTTGCGCAGCGACAGTTTGCCCTCGAAGAAGCCGCGATCGTCGCGTCTCGACAGCTCGCCGGCCTTCTTGCCGGTCAGCGTATAGGCGGTGACGGACTCGGCATGAGGGACGAAGCAGCGGCCGACAAAGCCCTTCCCCGCCTCATGCACGCCAAGCACGGAGAACGGGTCGCCATGCGTGCCGGCGACAATCGCCGCGACATCGCCGGCTGGCGCCAGTCCGTACGGCCCGCTTGTCGCAACGGTCGCGCGCGGCTTGCTCATCAGGCAGTGTCCCTCCTCGGGCACCAAGTGCGTGTTTCTAGTGAAGTTTTGAATTCGACAGTCGCAGGCCGCCTGACCTTCCAAGGGATGCGAAGGTCAAATCACTCCACTAGGGCCACATTGTTCCTGGTCTCATGCAATCACATCAGGCGGGCACGTGCCAGATGTCTTTCGCATATTGGCGGATCGTGCGGTCGGACGAGAACCAGCCGACGCGGGCGACATTGCGGATGGCTCTGGCGTACCAGTCCGGGCTGTTGCGCCAGACGGCATCGACGTCGCGCTGGGTGGCGGCGTAGGCATCGAAATCCGCAGCGACCATGAACCAGTCGCTCTGGTAAAGGCCGTTGATCAGGTCGCGATAACGGTCCGGATCGTCAGGCGAAAAGACCCCGGACGAAACCGCGGCAAGCGCCTGCGCCAATTCAGGCGATCCCTCGATTACGGCGCGCGGATCGTAACCATTGTTGCGCCGCTCGGCGACCTCATCGGTGGTCAGGCCGAAGATGAAGATGTTGTCGTCGCCGACGCATTCCTTGATCTCGACATTGGCGCCGTCGAGCGTGCCGATGGTCAGCGCGCCGTTCAGCGCGAACTTCATGTTGCCGGTGCCGGACGCTTCCATGCCGGCGGTCGATATCTGCTCCGAAAGATCGGCGGCCGGCATCATGATCTCGGCTAGGCTGACATTGTAGTTCGGCACGAACACCACTTTCAGCAAGCCGCGCACCGCCGGGTCGCGGTTGATGACCCGGGCGACGTCGTTGGCAAGTTTGATGATCAGCTTGGCGTTGTGATAGCTGGGCGCCGCCTTGCCGCCGAAGAACTTGACGCGGGGCATCCAGTCGCGCTCCGGATGCGAGCGGATCTGGTCGTAAAGCGCGACCGCTTCGAGAATGTTCAAGAGCTGGCGCTTGTATTCGTGGATGCGCTTGACCTGGATGTCGAACAGCGCCGAGGGGTCCACCTTGATGCCGAGCCGGTCGGCAACGAGATTGGCAAGCCTCGTCTTGTTCGCCCGTTTGACAGCGGCGAACTTGTCGCGGAAGGCAGCGTCCTCGGCGAAAGGATCGAGCAGCTTTATCTCGTCGATGTCGTCGAGGAAGCCGTCGCCGATCGCCTCTCGGGTGAGTGCCGTGAGGCCGGGATTGCACTGTATCAGCCAGCGCCGCGGTGTGATCCCGTTGGTCTTGTTGTTGATGCGGTCCGGGTAGAGCCTGTGGAGGTCGGCAAACACCGTCTCCTTCATCAATTCCGTATGCAGTGCCGAGACGCCGTTGATCGAGTGCGAGCCGACAAAGGCCAGATTGCCCATACGCACGCGGCGATCGCCATTTTCCTGGATCAGCGAGATGCGGCTGATCTGCTCGTCCGAGAACTGGTCGGAGACGCGCGCCTCGAGCAGCACCTCGGCGTTGATGGCGTAGACGATCTGCATGTGGCGCGGCAACAGCCGCTCGAATAGCGGCACGGGCCAGCTTTCCAGCGCTTCGGGCAGCAGCGTGTGGTTGGTGTAGCCGAAGGTGCGCTTGGTGATGCTCCACGCCTGGTCGAAATCCATGCCGTGGACATCCATCAACAGGCGCATCAGCTCGGGGACGGCGATGGCCGGATGGGTGTCGTTGAGATGGATCGCCGCCTTGTCGGGCAGCGATTGCAGGTCGCCATACTGGCTGAGATGACGCTGAAGGATGTCCTGCAGCGAGGCGGTGGAGAAGAAATACTCCTGCCTGAGCCGCAACTCCTGGCCTGCCTTGTGGGAATCGGCCGGGTAAAGGACGCGCGACAGCGCATCGGCCTTGTTGCTCTCGGCGAGCGCGCCGATGTGATCGCCGGCGTTGAACTTGTCGAGCAGGATCGGATCGACCGGCATGCCGGACCACAGACGCAGCGTGTTGACGCGGTTGGCCCGCCAGCCAACCACCGGGGTATCGTAAGCAACGGCCAGAACATGTTCGGTCGGCTTCCAGACATGGCGCTCGAGCCTGCCATCCTTCGAGGTGATCGATTCCACCGAGCCGCCGAAGCCGACCTCGAAGGAGCGTTCGCGGCGTTCGAACTCCCAAGGATTGCCGTGATCGAGCCATGTCTCGGGCAGTTCGACTTGCCAGCCGTCATGGATCTCCTGCCGAAACATGCCGTTGGCGTAGCGAATGCCATAGCCATGCGCGGGGATATCGACGGTAGCCATGCTTTCCATGAAGCAGGCGGCGAGCCGGCCAAGGCCGCCATTGCCAAGGGCAGCGTCCGGTTCGAGCGCAGCAATGATGTCGAGGTCGACGCCAAGTGACGACAGCGCCTCGCGCATATTGTCCATCAGGCCGAGATTGGAGAAGGCATCGCGCATCAAGCGGCCGATGAGGAATTCCAGTGACAGGTAATAGACGCGCTTTTCCTGCTGGGCGTAGGCCTCTTGGGTCGCCTGCATCCAATGATCGACGATGCGGTCGCGCACAACCTTGATCGAGGCGGTGAGCCAATCGTACTGGGTTGCAACGTTGGTGCCCTTGCCGACCCTGTATTTGAGGGCCTGCAAGACTTCGTCGGCGAGCGTCTTGGGATCCGGGTTTTCGAGGGTGGGCAGAGGAGCTTCGGTTGTCATCGCGCGCGTCATGCTGCCTCTCGTGACGTTGCCAGGATCATGCGGCTTTCACCATCTCCGCCAATGCTAATGCATCCCACCGGATGTTCAATGGATTCAGGCGACCGCAAGCCGGGTTGCCCTGCGGCAATTTGGCATTGAAACACCGCGCCCTCAGCGGCGGGCCTCAAGTTCTTGTTCAGGCCGCCAGCGCCGCCTCCGGCGGCACCTTGGCGCCGGTCATGAAGGCGACCGCGTCGGACATCGTATATTGCTTCGGATCGATGACGCACAGGCGACGGCCGAGCCGATGAATGTGAATGCGGTCCGCCACCTCGAAGACATGCGGCATATTGTGTGAAATCAGCACGATCGGCAGGCCTCGGCGTTTGACGTCGAGTATCAGTTCGAGCACGCGGCGGCTCTCCTTGACGCCGAGCGCGGCCGTCGGCTCATCCATGATGACCATCTTCGAGCCGAAGGCCGCGGCGCGCGCCACCGCCACGCCCTGGCGTTGACCGCCGGAGAGAGTTTCCACCGCCTGGCTGATGTTCTGGATGGTCATCAGGCCAAGTTCGGTCAGCTTGTCGCGGGCGCGCTTTTCCATCGCCGGACGGTCGAGCATGCGCAGCCAGCTGCCAAGAAAGCCCGGCTTGCGGATCTCGCGGCCGAGAAACATGTTGTCGGCGATGGACAGCGCCGGCGACAGCGCCAGGTTCTGGTAGACGGTCTCGATGCCGGCTTCGCGGGCCTCCATCGGCGATTTGAATGCAATAGGCTTGCCTTCAAGCCGGATCTCGCCTTCGTCGGGCACGACCGCGCCGGAAATCGCCTTGATAAGCGACGACTTGCCGGCGCCGTTGTCGCCGATGACAGCAAGGATTTCGCCCGGATAGAGATCGAAATCGGCATTGTCGAGGGCGGTGACGCGACCGTAGCGTTTGACCAGGCTGCGGGCGGTAAGGATCGGTTCCTGAGTCTGGTTCATGCCGAGATCTTCCTGATCCACTGGTCGATACCAACAGCGATGATGATAAGGGCGCCGACAGACAATTGCGTCCATTGGGGATCTGTCCCCCAAAGCCTGAGGCCGAGCGCGAACACCCCGACGATCAGCGCACCGAAGATGGTCCCGAGGATGGAACCTCGGCCGCCGAACAGTGATGTGCCGCCAATCACCACGGCGGTAATCGAATTGATGTTCTCGAACTGCCCGGCCTGCGGCGAGACCGATCCGATGCGTCCGATCAAGGCCCAGCCGGCGATGGCACAAATGATGCCGGTCAGGGTATAGACCGTGACCAGCATCCGGCTGACGCGCACCCCCGACAGTTCCGCGGCTTCCGGGTCGTCGCCGACTGCGTAGACATGCCGGCCCCATGCGGTGTGATTGAGCACGTACCAGGCAATTGCCCCCATGATCAGCACCAACAGCACGCCATAGGTGAAGACTGCGCCGCCGATCCTGAACGAGCCGCCGAAAAACTGCAGCAGCGGTGCCGTCGCCTCGAGATCCTGGCTGCGGATGGTCTCGTTGCCGGAATAGATGAAGTTGATGGCAGCGTAGATCGACCAGGTGCCGAGCGTCACGATGAAGGGCGGCAGTTTCACCCAGGCGATGAGAATGCCGTTGATCAAGCCGCAAATCGCGCCGACAAGCAGCCCGATGGCAACGGCGACCGGCGCTGGAACACCGTAATGCATGGCAAACTGGCCCATAACAACCGAGCTCAGCACCATGATGGCGCCGACTGACAGGTCGATGCCGGCGGTGAGCACCACCAGTGTCTGCGCGATGCCGACCATGCCGGTTATCGCCACCTGCTGGAGGATCAGGGTGAGGGTGAAGGGAGAAAAGAAGCGTCCGCCGACGACGACTGCGAACAGAACCACCGAGATGAGCAGGATGATCAGCGGCACCATGGCCGGGCTTTTATGCAAGCGGTGCTGGATGCTCTCCAACGTCGAGCGGGAATGCGTCTCGAATGATGCGACGCTGGCGTCGCTAGCGGCCAGGACCGTCTCGAATTCCTGCGGTCCCTTGCTCCTGGTTGTTTCGACGCTCAAGTCGGCCTCCCCGCCTGTGATGTGGAGCGGCCGAAACCGCTCCACATTCCCTATTGTTCTTTTGAAGTTGAGCCAATCAGGGGATCAAATCAACCCCAGCACTTGCTGAGGCCTTGCTTCGTGTCGATCGATTCGATGCCGGCGGCAGGCTTGTCGGTGATCAGCGTGACGCCGGTGTTGTAGAAGTTCAGACCGGGCGACGGCTCAGGCTTCTTGCCGGTGTCGGCAAAGGTCTTGATCGCCTCGATGCCGAGCGAGGCCATGAGCAATGGATATTGCTGTGAAGTGGCGCCGATCACGCCCTCGGCAACGTTCTTGACACCGGGGCAGCCGCCATCGACCGAGACAATCAGGACGTCCTTCTCCTTGCCGACGGCTTTCAGCGCCTGGTAGGCGCCCGCGGCCGCAGGTTCGTTGATGGTGTAGACGACGTTGATATCCGGATCCTTCTGCAGGCAATTCTCCATGGCAGTATGCCCGCCATCCTCATTGCCGCTCGACAGATCGTGACAGACGTTGCGTGCGTCGGTTTCGTCGCCGATCTTCTTGGGATCGCCGAGGTCGATGCCGAAGCCCTTCATGAAGCCTTGATCACGCTGGACGTCGACGGAGGGCTGGCTGGCGATCAGATCCATGTAGGCAATGTGCGCATCCTTGGCCTTGTCGCCCAAGGTAGCCTTTGCCCAGGAGCCGATAAGCTCGCCGGCCTTGAAATTGTCGGTCGCAAACGTCGCATCCGCGGCATCGGCAGGCTCGAGCTGCGTGTCGAGAGCGATCACCAGCACCCCTGCATCGCGCGCCTTCTTCACCGCCGGCACGATGGCCGCAGTGTCGGTGGCGGTGATCAAAATGCCCTTGGCGCCGTCGGCGATGCAGGATTCGATCGCCGCAACCTGGCCCTCATTGTCACCTTCCGCCTTGCCGGCATAGGCTTTCAGATCGACACCGATTTCCTTGGCTTTCGCGGCGGCACCTTCCTTCATCTTCACGAAGAAGGGATTGGTGTCGGTCTTGGTGATCAAGCAGGCGCCGACCCCGGCGGCCGATGCCGTCGACGCAAACGCCATCAGGCTCAGTCCGGCCGCGGCAAACACGGTGGATTTCAACAGTTTTGACGTGGTCACGATTTTCCTCCCATTGAACCATTTAGGATGCCGGCCAACCGGCATCTGCAGCGCGTCCGACGAAATCTCCCAGTGTCGACGCCGATCTCAAGAGACACCAGTCGGCCAGCACTGTCAATAATTAAATCACTCTTATTTATTATTGACAACGCAGGATTGTTCACTCACTCTAGACCAAAAGCATTGAGGGGAAACGACGGGAGGAACAGGGGTGGAGACCGGCATTACAAGGCACGGCTCGCCCGATGCGGCCGAAAGCCGCCTGCACCGCGGCACCAATCAAAGCGGCATGCGGGACCACAATGAGCGGCTGGTGCTGTCGCTGGTGCGCCAGCACGGCAGCCTGGCCAAATCCGACATCGCACGCATGACTGGCCTCTCGGCGCAGACAGTATCAGTCATCATGCGCGAGCTGGAGGAGGACGACCTGCTCGTTCGCCAGGCGCCGTTGCGCGGCAAGATTGGCCAGCCCTCGATACCCATGGCGCTCAATCCCGACGGCGCCTATTTCATCGGCCTGAAGATCGGCCGGCGCAGCGCCGAGCTCGTGCTGATCGATTTCCTCGGCAATGTGCGCTCGATGCTGCAGCATTCGTACCGCTATCCGGCGCCGCGCGAGACGGTGGAATTCGTTACGAGCGGCATGAAGAAGATGCGCGGCGAGCTCACTCCTGCGCAGGACAAGCGCATCGCCGGGCTTGGCATCGCCATGCCGTTCGAATTGTGGAACTGGGCCGATACCGCCGGCGCGCCGCGTGAAATCATGGACGAATGGCGCCATCGCGACATCCGCGCCGACATCCAGGCGCAATGCGAATTTCCGGTCTACCTGCAAAACGATGCCACCTCGGCCTGCGGCGCCGAGCTCGTGTTCGGCCAGGCGGCGGGTGCGGCGCGCGATTTCGTCTATTTCTACATCGGTGCCTTTGCCGGCGGCGGCATCGTGCTGAACGGCCGGCTGTTTGGCGGCCCAACCGGCAATGCCGGCGCGCTGGGCTCAATGCCAGTGCCCGGGCCTGACGGCAAGCCGACGCAGTTGATCGACGTTGCATCGATCGCCACGCTGGAGAAGGCGCTCAACGCACGCGGCGTCGAGGCCTCGCATCTGTGGACATCACCGGGGGACTGGGGCGAGATCGGTGCCGAGCTTGACGACTGGATCGCCAGCGCCTCGCAGGCGCTCGCCTATGCCATCGTTGCGGCGTCGTCCGTCATCGATTTCGAAGCCGCGGTGATCGACGGATGGATGCCGCTCGCCGTGCGCAGGCGGCTTGTCGATGCCGTCATCCAGGCCATCGGCAGGATCGACGGCGAAGGCCTGAGGCTGCCGGCCGTCCGCGAGGGAACGGTCGGCATCCATGCGCGGGCGCTGGGTGGCGCCAGTCTGCCGCTATCGGAGCGCTTCCTCATCGGCTCGACCACGATTTCCCGGAGCTTCTGAGCATGCTGATCGGTATCCCGGCGCTGCTCGGCCCGGAGCTTCTGGCGATGTTGCGCGCCATGGGCCATGGCGACGAGATCGCGCTGGTCGACGGCAACTACCCGGCCGAACAGCAGGCACAGCGGCTGATCCGCGCCGACGGTCATCATCTCGTCCCGGTGCTGGATGCCGTATTGAGCGTGTTGCCTGTCGACGACGCCGTGCCGCAGGCGCTGTTTCGCGCCTCGGCTAAAGGCGATCCCCTGCTCGCCGATCCGGTTCATCATGAGATTGAAGCGATCTGCGCCAGGCATGCGCCGGGCCGCAAGGTGGTTGCGCTTGCCGGCGCCGACTTCTATGCACGGGTCAAGGCCGCGCACGCGATCGTCGCGACGAGCGAGCCGCGGCTTTACGCCAACATCATCATTCGCAAGGGCGTGATCTATCCGCCGGAAAGCAAGACTTCATGATCCTCTGCTGCGGCGAAGCCCTGATCGACATGCTGCCGCGCACCACGACGGAGGGCGAAGCGGCCTTTGCCCCCTATGTCGGTGGTGCCGTCTTCAACTCGGCCATTGCGCTCGGCCGACTCGGCGCGCCGGCCGGCTTCTTCTCCGGCCTGTCGTCGGATCTGTTCGGCGGGCAGTTCAGGGAGGCGCTGGGGGCCAGCAAGGTCAGTTCCACCTATGCGCACACCTCGCCGCGGCCGACCACGCTCGCCTTCGTGCGGCTCACC
The DNA here is from genome assembly GCF_040318135.1 of Mesorhizobium sp. M1295. Taxonomy (NCBI): domain Bacteria; kingdom Pseudomonadati; phylum Pseudomonadota; class Alphaproteobacteria; order Hyphomicrobiales; family Phyllobacteriaceae; genus Mesorhizobium; species Mesorhizobium sp. M1295. Next base: position 48,405 of record NZ_JAMYLU010000012.1, on the reverse strand, counting down.
AACGGCCAGGCGACCTATACATTCTATGACGAGAACACCGCCGGGCGCATGCTGACCATCGAGGACCTGCCGGAGCTCGGCAGCGAGATCGAGGCCATGCTGTTCGGCGCCATCAGCCTGATCTCGGAACCGGCCGGATCGGCCTATGAGGAGTTCATGCGACGTGAGCATGAGCGCCGCGTGATGATGCTCGACCCCAACATCCGGCCAAACTTCATTCCCGACAAGGCCAGGCATCTCAGGCGCATCCGCAACATGATGGCGATGGCCGACATCGTGAAACTGTCGGACGAGGATTTGAACTGGTTCGACGAAGCCGGCTCGCATGAGGACGTCGTCCGCAACTGGCTGGACCGCGGCCCGAAGCTGATCGTCGTCACCCACGGCAGCGAGGGCGCGGTTGGTTACAGCAGCCAGCACCGGGTCACGGTCGTGCCGGACAAGGTCGAGGTGGTCGATACGGTCGGCGCCGGCGACACGTTCAATGCCGGCATCCTTGCCTCCTTGCACGAGCAGGGCCTGCTGTCGAAGACGGCAATCGCCGGCCTGCCGAAAGAAGCCATCCATAAGGCGCTGACGCTCGGCGCCAAGGCCGCGGCGGTGACGGTCTCGCGGGCCGGCGCCAATCCGCCATGGCGGCATGAACTCGCCTGACCGGCTGGCAACCGCCTCACGGACTGCCTGCCGGCGATCACTTTATGTTTCGCCTAACCTGGCGGGCGGGATGCGCAGCCCATATCAAGCATGCCGAAGCCCGGATTTTCCCGCGTTTAAGAGGGCAGATCGGAAACCAGAGGTAACAGGCTGCGACACTTGAGCAATTCAGGGCTTTGCCCTGCGGCTTTCTCGGCCGTGCCAAGTCTGCTACCAGCGGCCGGTTATCTGGCTAAAACCGTTTGAGGCCGACATGCAGTTCATCGATCTTGGCGCACAGCGCGAACGCATCCGCGACAGGCTGAAGGCGGCAATCGACCGCGTCGTCGACGAAGGTCGTTATATTCTTGGACCGCAGGTCACCGAATTCGAAAACAAGCTCGCCGCCTATATCGGCACCAAGCACGTGGTCGCTTGCGCCAACGGCACCGACGCGCTGCTGTTGCCGCTGTTTGCCGCCGGCATCGGCCCGGGCGACGCGGTATTCGTGCCGAGCTTCACCTTCGCCGCCACGGCCGAAGTGGTGGCGCTGACCAAGGCCGAGCCGGTGTTCGTCGATGTCGATGCTGACAGCTACAATATCGACATCGCCAGCCTCGAGGCGGCAATCGCCATGATCAAGGCGGAGGGGCGGCTGAGGCCGAAGGCAATCATTCCCGTCGACCTGTTCGGCCTCGCCGCCGATTACGAAGCAATCATGGCCATCGCCAATCGCGAAGGCCTGATGGTCATCGAGGATGCGGCGCAGGCGACCGGCGGCTCGGCTGACGGCAAGATGTGCGGCTCGTTCGGCACCGTCGGCTCGACCAGCTTCTATCCGGCAAAACCGCTCGGCTGCTACGGCGACGGCGGTGCGATGTTCACCAATGACGATCCGCTGGCCGAACAGCTGCGCTCGTTCGCCTTTCACGGCAAGGGCGAAACGCAATACGACAATGTCCGCGTCGGCATCAATTCACGGCTCGATACACTGCAGGCGGCGATCCTAATCGAGAAGCTGGCCATCCTCGAGGACGAGATGGTGGCGCGGCAAGCGGTCGCCAATCGCTATGCCGAAGGTCTCGGCGATATAGTCAAGACGGCGCGCAATCTGGGCGGCGGCCGCTCGGCCTGGGCGCAATACGCCATCGAAACGCCGAAGCGCGACGGGCTCAAGGCACATCTCGGTGAAAAGGGCATTCCGTCGGTCATCTACTATGTGAAACCGCTGCACAGCCAGATTGCCTATCGCGATTACCCGCGCACGCCGACCGGCCTTGCCGTTTCGGAAGAGCTGCCGAAGCGCATCCTGTGCCTGCCGATGCATCCCTATCTGAGCGAGGCCGACCAGGACCGGATCATCGAAACGATCCGTAACTATATCGGCTCGAATTCGGCGCACGTGGCGGCGGCATAATTCGAAAGTTGCGGAACATGGTCGCGGATTACATCGACGAGTTCATCATGTTCTGCGCCGGGTTGTGGATGGCTGGCATCGGCTTCGGATTTCTCGCGGACCCGTTCCAAGCTCGCCCCGGCCAGCAAGCATGGTGGACCAACTTTGGAACCCATTTTAAATGGATGGGGCCGCTGTTGATCCTCATCGCGATAGTGCTCGCGTTCGCGGCACCTTCCTAGATGCGCTCGCGCCAGCAACAGGCTCGCCATTGACGGCATCGCTGATCAACAACGGACCGTTCACCTCAAACTGGGCCGTCGGTACCGATTTTCGGGATGCTTTGCTCTGCGCCGAAGCATAGTCTGCACCTGTCTTCCCTCTAGGCTGGCTATTTCATGAAGAAGATTGGTTTCCTCTCGTTCGGGCACTGGACGCCCTCGCCGCAATCGCAGACGCGGACGGCATCCGATGCGCTTTTGCAGTCCGTCGAGTTGGCCGTCGCCGCCGAGGAGCTGGGTGCGGACGGCGCGTATTTCCGCGTGCATCACTTCGCCCGCCAGCTCGCCTCGCCCTTCCCGCTGCTCGCAGCGGTTGGGGCGAAGACCAGCCGAATCGAGATCGGCACGGCGGTGATCGACATGCGTTACGAGAACCCGCTCTACATGGCCGAGGACGCCGGCGCCGCCGATCTGATCGCCGGAGGGCGTCTGCAGCTAGGCATCAGCCGCGGCTCGCCGGAGCAGGTGATCGACGGATGGCGCTACTTCGGCTACGCCCCGCAAGAGGGCGAGAGCGATGCCGACATGGCCCGCAGACACACCGGAGTGCTGCTCGAAGTGTTGCTGGGCAAAGGCTTTGCCCAGCCCAACCCGCGGCCGATGTTTCCCAACCCGCCCGGCCTGCTTCGCGTCGAGCCACACTCGGAGGGCCTGCGCGAGCGCATCTGGTGGGGCGCCGCCACAAACGCCACCGCAGAATGGGCGGCGAAACTTGGGATGAACCTGCAGAGTTCCACGCTCAAATTCGATGAAGGCGGAAAGCCGTTTCACATCCAGCAAGCCGAACAGATCAAGGCTTTTCGCGAAGCCTGGAAGGCGGCCGGCCACACGCGCGAGCCGCGGGTGTCGGTGAGCCGCAGCATTTTTGCGCTGGTCGACGATCGCGACCGCGCCTATTTCGGCGGCAACCAGGGCGGAGATCAGTTCGGCTATATCGAGGCAGACAGGCTTGCCGTGTTCGGCCGCTCCTATGCCGCCGAGCCAGACGTCCTGATCGAGCAGCTAAAGGGCGACGAAGCCATCGCTGAGGCCGATACGCTGCTGCTCACAGTCCCCAACCAGCTCGGTGTCGACTACAATGTCCATGCCATCGAGGCGATCCTGACCCACGTCGCCCCAGGCTTGGGCTGGCGCTGACGCGACTTTGTTGGAAAAGCCACGGCGGTCAATACGATGCTCGCGTTCTAGCGGTCTCACGGCTGCTTCCCGTCGGCTCGTTTCAGCATCGCAAATGCGCGACTGATCCGTTGCAGGGCCGTCGCGTTGGCCAGCACTGCGTACAACGCGAACCCGCCTGCCAGAATCCAGGGCGAAGCCGCGCCCATGGCAGTCGCGACTCCGTCGGCGGCGAGCAGCACGCAAATGAACACCAGACGTTCCATCCGCTCGAAGAAATCCGGCCAACCATGGTTTTCCACAGGGATTTCCAGCGCCGTCCGCGCCTTGGCATAACTGGTGAGAATCCCGCCGGCGAACGCGAACATTGCGATCGCCCACAGATCGGCGACCCAGCCTATTGCCGCAAAGACGGCCAATTCCTGATAACGGTCGACGATAGCGTCGAAATAGCCACCGGCCTTGGTGCTCATATTTGTCCGGCGGGCGACCGCACCGTCCAGCGCGTCGAAGCTGAAGGCAAACGCCAGGCACAAGCCAAAGGCAAGACTTGAATGGTGATACGCGTAGGCGGCCGAAGACAAAGCCACGAGCACGAGCCCGCTGGCCGTAACCTGGTTCGGCGTCATGCCGATCCCGATCAGCGGAGAGGCGGCCTGCTCCCATAGCGGGTCGATGCGACTTTTCATGAGACCGGCGATCATGGCGGCTCCTCTGATGATGTCGTTTGACGGAGCTTTACCAGCAATTTGCGGGTTTGTTCCACCATCGCCACCGTTTCAGTTGGCCAATGCGGGCCGAGACCGGGCTCAGGAACGTTCTCAACTCGCCGCAAAAGCGATCTCGTTTGGCGAATGTGGCCGGCGGATTAAGATGCTCGCCAAGCTGACGGCGAAACAGAACTTCCGGTCGCAGCGACAGCTGCCCGACAGCATTTCACGGTTTGGGCGATGCCTTGTGACCGGTGTGCAAATCGAGCGGCGGTCTGGCGGCAACACCCGAACGATGTGACTATGATTGCTTGCGACCCGTCGGAAGCCGGCCGAAACTCGATGCATAAATTTCTACCCAAGTTCGCCTACCTGCTCGCGACCTCTGTCGGCGTGGGATTATCTCCAACATGGCCGGGCACGGCCGGCGCAATGGTTGGAGTGGCTGTTGCCGCGGCTCTGATACCCGCATCGCCTTGGCTGACGGTGCTTGCCTATGCGGCCCTGTTCGCCGTCGGCGTATGGGCGTCATCGCATGTTATCTTCCATACCGGGACGGAGGACCCGCAAATCGTCGTCATCGATGAGACCTTCGGCGCCGCCGTAACGCTTTCCATGCTGCCGCTCGACCCACTCTGGTGGGCAGCAGGCTTCCTTGCTTTCCGGTTTTTCGACGTCGTCAAGCCTTGGCCCATCCGTATCATGCATGACAAGGTAAGGGGTGGGGCCGGCATCATGCTGGACGACGCGGCCGCGGCTGTCGTCGCTGGGGCGTTGCTGCTCCTGCTGAACGAGTTGATTGATCATTTGCCGTAACGGCGACATTCGGCCTCCAATGCCAAAGGCCAGCACGATGGTCCATGCGAGTTTAGCGACACAAGGGGAGGACCGAAGCGGTTGGCGCGGCCCTACTCGGTGACAACGAGTAGGAAGGAGGCATGACGAGACGGGCAAACGGCTGAACATCGCCGGCATTCCCGGCGACGACATCGGCAAGGAAGTCGTGCCGGAAGACCGGAGGCATCCGCCCCTCACTGATGATGTTCGCACGCCTGCGTGCGGAAACCCAAGCCGTCAAGTATTTCGATCAGCATCTGTACAGGATCAGGCACACCGTGCGTTGACCGCCACGCGACAAACCCGCCCGGCCTGACCAAGGCGGCCCGCCGCTTTCAACCCCGAGCGCGGAAGGCCACCGATGGTCCAAATCAATCAGACCCCCATTGGCACCCAAGGCGTGGCAGGTCAGCGGCATGCGGAGGCGCTGGCTTACGGCGTCAGCGGCCTGACACCATGCGTCGTCGGCGCAGAGGAGAAGAGGGTCGCGATCGCACAAATCGAGACTCGAAATCCGCTGGCCGGCACGCCCGACCGCGAAATGCGGTAAACGCGTGCCAGGGCGGCACGACAACTCCGTGGATTTTTGGAATGGGTGATCGTCCCGCGTGACTTCCTGAGCCACGACACCTGCAGCGTAGCGTTGGCCAAATACCACGTCGTAATCCTCGACGATCGCGACTGGGGGAGGCAATCGCTTCGACGGATCGTCGAACCATTTCTGAAGGCGGGGGAGCGCTTGCGCCAACGTAGCCTCGATGACCGGCCGGCGCTCCATGTCATAGCTATCCAGCAACGAGGGACCGGCATGCCCGCCTGTTACCATCGCAAGCTTCCAGGCAAGGTTATGGGCGTCGTGGATACCTGAATTGCCACCGAAAGCGCCTGTTGGGGGCATCACATGTGCGGCATCCCCCACAAGAAACGCGCGGCCTCGGCGGAATTGGCGCGCTGTCATCGCGGCCACTTCCCAGGAGCGCGCATCGACAAGCCTAGTCGTGATATCCGACCGGCCCGCACCTCGTATGATCAGTTCCCTGCACCTGGCTTCATCAAAATCCTGGGGTTTCTCGCCCTTTTCGGGAAAGTATTGGATCGCCAGAAGCCATCGTCCACCCTCCCTGGGCGGAAGGTCCCGTTGAGGTCCGTCACGAAGCACGACGTGAAACGCTTGCCGCCGATCGTCGGAGGCATGTCCGTGTCAAAGACGACATTTATCCAGTGCTGAAGGCCGCCTGCCCCGCTGCGGCTGATCTCCAGCCTCTCTCGCATCGAGCCGTTCGCACCGTCCGCGACGATCAGATAGTCGGCCGAGATGGCGTCCTTTACGCCGGTCGCGATATCGCGAATTTCCGCGCGGACGACATTCTCATCCTGTTCGAAAGCCACCAGTTCCGTGCTGAAACGTATGTCTGCACCGTTCCGCTCGGCGTAGCGGCGCAGAATCGGTTCCAGGACGTGCTGATCACACGTCGCCGGTTGCGTGGGGCTGAGGGCACTTGCATCCGGCCACGCCGGTCCGCCCCATTGAATCTCGGGATCGGTGAGATTCCTGGCGCGCGCAATAGCGCCTGCCTGCTGGTCCCCCGTACGATTTGCACGAATCTCCTCCTCGAGGCCGAGGCTTCGAAAGATCTCCATGCTGCGCGGGGAAATGCCGGCAAATTTGTACTGGATTGACGTGTCGGGATGGCGCTCGACGAGGACGCACGGAATGTCGTTGTGAGCCAAAAGGGCGGCCGCCGTCAGACCGTTCAGGCCGCCCCCGACGACGAGAACCGTGGTGTTGGTCATCTCGGATCTCCTCTCATTGATTTGATCACTTAAATATTTTGATTGATCAAATCATATGATTGGTCCAAATATGTGTCAAGACACGAAGGAGCGTGGAATGGGACCGGGCCAAGACCGCTTGCAGCACGCCACCGAGGCTTGGCGCCTGATGTTTGATTTCCTGATGCGGTCCGCGCCGGACCGGTTGGCGATCCAGCAGAAATTAGGCCTGACGCCCAACGATTCGCGCGCCCTCTTCACCCTCGACAAAGATGTGGGCAAGCCGATCGGAGCATTGGCCACTCAATGGCACTGCGACCCTTCGACGGCGACCTGGCTGGTCGACCGGTTGGAGCAGGCGGGGCTCGCCGAACGGGTTCCGTCGCCAAGCGATCGCCGTGTGAAACGTGTCAAGCTTACGGCCAAGGGTGCTGCAACCATTGAGGAATTGACAAGGGAATATCACAACCCCCCTGCCGAGATGCTTGCGCTTCCACGTGCTGATCTGGATCAGCTGATCGGCCTGGTCAGAAAGTTACAGGCTGGCAAGTCCGTGCGCTGATTACATCCCGCGCGGCGTTGCTGCTGCTAAAAGAAGATCATTTGGACGTCCCAATGGCTATCAGTCTGGTTGTGCCTCGATCTTAAGCATCACACCTCTTCCAGTCTGCGCACGCGAGCTTTGACCCCATTGCCAATGGCATCTGCGACTTGCGAAGGGAAACCCTTTGGGAGCGATGCACAAACCAGTTCGATTGCCGCTAGCGCCCGTTGGCGCAGCTCGTCAAAGATCGCTGTGACGGGTTTTGGACCAATTCCTGCCTTGGCGGCGGTCTGGATGAAATGGCGCGGCATGACGCTATCGATAAGGTAGTGGCGTGCGTCGCCTATAGCCATCGCCAACTTCATTTTGTTGCGCCTGATCTGTCCCGCATCAAGGCTGGTCTGCGCTGAGATCACATCATATAACGGCGTCATGCGGAACCGGCCGCCGGGAGAAAGAAAGACGCTAAAATTCTTGGCATGTCCATCTGTGGCGCCGAGCAGCCAAAAGGCGACCACGGCCTTCAGAACCGCAGCTTGATCTAGCTCCGGTTGGTCGCTTCCCTTCATCAGACCAAGGATAGCCGGAACCCCAGGCCCGCCATCGGATTCGTATTTCAGCGACGGAGGCACAGACAGAGCCTGGCAGCAGTCTTCCTGGGGCAAGCGCAGGAGACGGTTGTCACTCGTCCATCGGCGATCGAAACGTTCGACTACGAGCACGCGATTGCCTTCGAATTCCTCGATTGCGGCGACGGCGCACGGGAGTCCCAGGGCGGCTGTCATCTTGAGGCAGAAAAATTCGTTTTCAACACTGAAGGAAAGGTCGATGCCATTTGGCAAGCGTCCAATCTGTGGCTTGAGGATGTGCGTTGTAGCAGTCGTCGCCAGCGGCTTGTACCAACGTCCTTTCCAGAACAAGAGCGCAGTCTTTTCCTGAGCGCCAGCGATCGAGATCCGGAAATCTTCATCCTCGCCCAGCCCGAGGGGGGCCGATGCCAGATCGCGGACGAGACGAGCAATTTCGATATCGTCAACGGGTTTGCCGTCGACAATACCGGCGGGGCCCGGCTCGACATCATCCGGCAGGAATTGCAGTGCGCCGACACAATCCCGTCCGACAGCGGCAAGCAAGTCGTAGGCGTCTATCCCTCGGGCATGAACACGCTCAGCCATACGGCGGCGAATCGGGATGCTGTCGGGCAGGAGATTGTCGAACACGGCAATGACGGGTGCACCGATATAGCGATCTTCACGTAGGGGCAGAGATAGCGAGACTGGTAGCGCATGCTCCCAGGCAAGCCAGGACGGATCATACTGAAAATCGATCGCGCCGCTGGATTGTCTATTCAGCCGCCCGACGAGACGGCTGTTCAAGAAGACGTTGAGCGGGAGGTGCCGCCGCGGACGAGCCATCAAAAGACGTCCTCGATCTCGGTCGACTTTGCTCTGGTCCGAGAGCGGACAACCAATTCAAGGTCGAGCGCTGCGAGAATGTCGCAAAGCGTTCCGAGCTGTGTCCCGGGCGCTCCATTCTCGACGGCCGAGATGGTCGCTTGGCGTAGCATCGTGTGCTCCCCGACAGTGGCCTGGTTCAGGCCGAGCTTGCGGCGCCGGCGGCGGATGGCATCTCCGAGTTGCTTAGGCGTTCGGGCGATTTGGTCCACAGCGTACCTCTCCAGCTATGAGATATACGCTCAGAAGATAGATTTCAATATGCGCTAGAGCGAATAAATTGGAAGATGCGCTTCACCGTATAACCCGCCTCCCTCCCGCGTGGCCCTCACAGCCATGCCTCGATTTTCAGCTAGGCTGCTGGCCGCCGGCCAAAGCAATGCGAGAATCCATGCGGGAAGTCCTCCGAACGCCTCTCCATTACGCGCAATGCTCGAGGCAAAATTAGGCCTATTGGGTCGGCAGTGGATCGATTGTTCACACAGATCGTGCGGCACTCACCCAATCGAGGCGTGCGGCAGGTACAAGGCCGTAATTGTAGAAATTGATGCCATCGACGCCCGCCGCCAGCGCCGGTTTCACTTTGGCGGCGAGAATGTCCGGGCCTGCCATTTCCGGATGGAACAGCCGGTAACCGGTCCCAAGGAATTTCTCTGCTCCGAGCGTGGCACGGCCAGTGGCCATCAGATCTGCGACATCGCTGGCCTGCATATCGTAGGCGCACAGGATCGCGCCGTCGCAAGCCTGGCCGAGAGCCGCCAGATCGCAGCCGCCCAACCAGCCGTCCTTCAGGTCAATGATGAGGACACGTGTGCCCGGATCGGCAACGTCGCGCAGCTCGGCAACCAAGCTGGTCACCGGCTCGAACCGCCACAGCAGAAAGTCGTATAATTCTGGCCAGGGCTGGAAGGTATCGAAGCTACCGTTCGGAAAGTCCGGAAAACGCGGTGCCGGAACGGCACGATCACAGGTCTCGACGATCCACCCTCTGACCAGTTTGCGCGCCGCCTCGCCGTCAATGCCGGCACAAGCGGCGCGGGCGAGGCAGGACGGGCAAAAGCACAGCGACAGAAGGAAGTCATCTTCCGCGGTCAGCCCGACACCGTCTTTCTCGTGATGATATTCGTGGGCGAAGCTCATGAATGACGGGCTTTCGAGCTCGATTCTGTCCGGCTTGTAGGTGTGCGTAACGTCGGCGACCAGCGCGCGAACATAGGCGCGCGCATCCGGATGCGAGGGACAAAGGTTGTAATAATTGGGATCGCCGAAGGCATTTCGGGTAACCACCTGCGGATAAAGCATGCCGGCGCGGGTGTTGTGCAGGCACACCGTCCAGCACGAAACACCGAGCCCATTGGCGTCTCGTCTGCGGACGAGCTCGCCAAGCACGTCGCCTCCCTGCGAGATCACGTCCGCCACCTTGGGCTGAATTGCGAGGTCGGCCCATCGCGCGGCGGTTGGCTTGAAGTAGATCGTGCCGTCCTCCGGGAAATAGGCTTTGCGGCGCGGGCTGCGCGGCTGAAGGAAGCGTCCCGCATGATACGAGGCAGCAAGGCTGATCATGTTGAGTCCCGCGCGTTCGACCAGATCGCGTTCGACCATCTCGAAACCGAGATCCTGGACATCCCAGGGGTAGGTCCACATGGAAAGCTGCATAAGATATCCTCAGTTCTCCAGAGTGGCGCAGCAGCTAGACGCCGTGCGTTTTCCCTTTAGGTTTCTACGGGTTCGGCGACTTGCATGAGGCAGTCTCCTGCCTCGCACATTGTATGCAGCCGCCGCGAAAGCACGATGCCGTTTTCGGCAAAATGCAAGGCTTCCTCGGCAAGATCGAGCCTTTCGAGATCGTGATACCAGCCAGCCAATTGTCCGGCGTTCACGCTGTCGCCAACCCTCACGGCGGGTTCAAACCAGCCGCGGCGGGCGGCGTAGAGGCCTTGGCTATGCCGCGAAAGCGAAAGCAGTCGCGTCGGCATCGAATGCATTGACTCCGCGCCAACAACTGGCCCGTCGACCAGGCCTAGTGCAATCAGCAGATTGTCGATCGCGCGAGCGGTGATCGCCATCGTGTCGACCGTGGCGGTGCCGCCGCCCCCGAACTCACCGCTGACGCCGATGGCGCCGGCACGGCGCGCTGCACCCATGGAGGTCGGCGAGGCCTGGCCATTGTCGGCCACGAACCCATAGGGCATGCAGAGCGCCCGCATCAGCTCCACCCCGCGCCTGTGGCGCTCGGGATCGGCATTGCGCTCGACGAGTGCAGTCGGCAGATGTTCCATCGAAGTGCCCCCCGAATGGATGTCGAAGACGATGTCGTGTCGGGGGAACAGGTCTGTCTCGAGAAAGTTGGCGAGCCGGCTTGTCGGCGTGCCCGACGGATCTCCGGGAAAGGCGCGATTGAGATTGCCGCCATCGAGCGGCGAGCAGCGTTTGGCGGCCATCACCGCCGGCACATTGGCCATCGGCAGGATGGTGACGCGGCCCCTGACTCGCGCTGGATCGAGCCGGCGGACCAGCTTTGCCAAGCACAGCTCGCCTTCATATTCATCGCCGTGATTACCGGCCATAAGAAGCAGCGACGGACCCTCACCATTGCGCATGAGGCAGATCGGGACCTTGATTTGGAAATATGGCGAACGGTCTATCGAGAACGGGATGCTCAGATGGCTGAGCGTCTTGCCGTCCCGATCGAAATCGAGCGAATGGCTGATGCCGGTGTGCATGGCGGCGGTTCACACAGCCGCGACGGCGGTGACCTCAATGCGGAGGTCAGGATCAGCGAGACGCGCCTCGACGCAGGCACGCGCCGGCAGACGGGCGGAATCCACCCAGGCATCGTAGATACTGTTCATTGCGTCGAAATCGCCAATCTGCGGCAGGAAGATGTTGACCGCCACGAGCTTCGACTTGCTGCTGCCGGCCTCGACCAGGAGCGCCTCGATCTTGGAGAGTACCTCGCTCGTCTGACCCTCGATGCCGGCCTTGCGATCGTCTGCGACCTGGCCCGCTATGTGCACGAGGCCGCCATAGACGACCGCCTGCGACATGCGGGAGCCGGATTGGAAGTACTTGATCATATCGGATCCTTTCGTTCTTTTTTTGGAAAGCGCGACGATGGTCAGCCGAAATAGGTGGGAAAGGCGTGGCTGACATACCCGGCCGCGTCGACGCCAAAGATCACGCGATAGCGATCAAGGCAGGTGCAGGGATGGGAGATGCCGAATTCAACGGTGTCGCCGACGGCAATGTCGTCGCCCGACGCAATTGTCAGGAAGGCGTGCTGGTCGTTGAGCTTGAAGACCTCGGCACGCGCTATCGGCAGCTGCTTGCCGGCACGAAAGATGGTCAGGACCATTGGAAAGCCCTGGTCGAACGACACGTCGCGCATGCCCATGCCGCAGATCGCAAGGCCGGGCTCCGGCCGCGACAGTACCTCGGCCCATAGGCGCAAAGCCGGACGGAACGAATTTCGTGCGGACGCATTGAAGCCGCCGACTGCAAAACCCTCGCGGGCGTCGAGTGTGCCGAGCGAGCGGTCGTAGACGCCATGGTCGTGGAAGAAGATGGCGCCGCTGCGCAGCACCAGCGTCGCGCTGCTGTCCCTAGAAACGAGAGGCGAAAGCGCTGCGACCACTTTGTCGAAGTAGACCGAGCCGCCTGCCGTGACAATCAGCGGGGTGTCGCCGCCGACGCGGGCGCGGAGCCGCAGGAACATGTCGGCTGTCATTGTCAGCAGGGCGGATATCGCCTCATCGGTGCGGTCAGGATCGGGCTGCGCCGCGGCACCTTCATAGGTTGCGACGCCGGCGATCAGCAGCCGGCCGCGGGCTGCTACAATCGCGTCGGCAATCGCCTCGGCTTCGCCGGTGGTCCGGGCGCCTGCCCTGCCCGCACCAAGTTCGACGAGCACGCGCAATGGCGGCAGCCTCGCATTGGCCCGCCAGGCTTCGGCAAGCGCATTCACGGCGGCGATCGAGTCGGCGAAAACGTAGAACTCAGCGCTTGGCCAGGCGCTGACAAGAACCGCAAGCCGGTTCGCACCACCTGGTCCGCCGACCTCATTGGCGATGATCAGCCGACAGAGTCCGGCTCTGAGCATCACCGTGGCCTGCCTTATGTCGGCGACGGTCGTGCCCCATGCTCCGGCCTCGATCAGGGACCGGGCAAGATCAGGCGCCATCGGGGTCTTGGCATGCGGGGCGATCACGGCGCCCTGCTCTCGCGCATAGCGCAGGAACAGGTCACGATTGGCGATGAAGGCCCCCTCGTCGACGGTCAACACCGGCAACGACATACGCCCATCCGCTGGATGCCAGCGCTCAGATGCGACAAGGCTGCTGTCCAAGCCGAGGGTGCCAGGCGGCACGCCGCGGATACGGTCATCGAGCAGGAAATTTTCTCGGGTCGCCAGCAACAGTACGGGTGAGCTTTCGGTCATCCGATGCTAGTCCTTCCTTTACAGGATGAAGTCCGGATCGATTTCCGATTCCGGCCACACCATGAGAGAGATGCGTGCCAACACCTTACCGCGGACCGATCATCGATGCCCACCATCACCTTTGGGATCTCGGCCTCAGCCGGCACCCCTGGCTCGCCACAACGGCTGGCGAACGCGGCGGTCTGGGGGAGCTTGGCCGCTTGCGGCGAAACTACCTTCCTGAAGATTATTTGCGCGACGCCGGCCGGCACAATGTCGTCGCAACCGTCCATGTCGAAGCCGGCTGGACCGGGGATGAATGCGTCGGCGAAACGCGGTGGCTTGAAACGCTCGACAAGTCGCGCGGCGTGGCCGCCCGTTATGTTGTTCACATACCGCTGGCGAGCCGCCAAGCGCCGGCGCTGGTCGAGGCGCAGGCGGCATTCGACCGTGTCGTCGGTGTGCGCGACATACTGAGCTGGGATCCGGATCCTGCCCGCCGTTTTGCTGCCCGTGACGGCATCATGGACGATCAGGCCTGGCGTGCCGGCCTGTCCCTGCTTGGGCGCCACCGGCTGGTTTTCGACCTGATGGTGTTTCCGCGCCAGCTCCCCGGTGCGGCGCGCCTCGCAGCGGCCTTTCCGGACCAACTCTTTGTTCTCAACCACTGCGGCAGCCCGATCGATCGCGATGCAGACGGCATGCGGGTGTGGCGCGAAGGGCTGCGGCTTTTGTCGGAGTGCGACAACGCTGCCATCAAGATATCGGATCTGGTCGCCTACGATCATGATTGGACACTCGACAGCCTGAAGCCGGTTGTCATGCATTGCATCGACTGTTTCGGTACGCAGCGAGCGATGTTCGGCAGTGACTTCCCAGTCGCCGGCCTGCATGCGTCATTCGATGCAGTATATGACAGCTTCAAAGCCATTGCAGGAGAGCTTTCCGCGGACGAGCAAACGGCGCTGTTCTTCGGCAACGCAAGGCGTATCTACCGGCTGCACGATATTTCATCGGCGGGCCTGCTCCCTGCCTGAGAGAAGCAGCAGCCCCAGAATCAGCGACCCGAACAGGATACTGCGCCAGCCGGGCGATGCGTTGACGACGGTGATCAGCGCCGTGATCGTGACCAGCAGGATCGCGCCGGGGATAGTACCGGCATAGGTGCCGAGCCCGCCCAGTATCGAGGTGCCGCCGAGCACCACGGCGGCAATCGACGCGAGGAGATAGGGATCTCCTATCCCGACATAGCCTTGGCCGTTCATGCCGAGGACCAACACACCGGCAAGTCCCGAACAGAAGCCGCTGATGCCGTAGACGGCGAGCGTGGTCGAGGCGACGGAAACTCCGGACAGCGCCGCGGCAAGCGGATTGGCGCCCATCGCGAAAATCCGGGCGCCGAGGGATGTCGCATGCATCGTGGTCAGAACGATCACGGAAATGACCACCCACAAAAGCACGCCTGCCGGAATACCGGCTGGCCGCGCATTGCCGAGCCAGCTGACCAGCGGGTTCTCGGCGGTCACGGCGCTGCCGCCGGCGATGATGATCAGGAGGCCCTGCAGGAATGTCGCCATCGCCAGTGTCATGATCATTGGATGAACGCGCAACAGCGCCACGCCCAGCCCGTTTACGAGACCTATCGCGGTCGTCAACGCAAGTACTGCAAGAACGGCTGTGAGCCCGGTCGGATCCGCCTGCAATGAGAGCAGCGGGAGGCTGACGGCACTGACCGTGACGATCGCCGCGACGGAAAGGTCAATGCCGCCGGCAATCACCACGAAGGTCTGGCCCGCCGCGACCAGGCCGATCACCGCGCCCAACTCGACCAAATAGCGCAAATGACCATAAGCGCCGAAGCCACGTGAAGCGAAGCTCGCCGCGATCCACACCGCGGCAACGATAGCGACCGTGAGGAAGGGCCGGCTGCGCAGGATCGTCAACGCCCGCCCGCCGCGCGCGCTCTCTTTCCGTGCTGTCATTGCTGCACCTTGCGGAATTGCGGGATGGCGACCGCCCCGATGATGATGAGGCCTTGGGCGACATACTGAGCAACTGGCGTGAAGCCGAGGAAGAACATGACACTGATCATCAGGCTGAGCAGCAGGCTGCCGGCAAGCGCGCCGCGCATCGTGCCCTGGCCGCCGAGGAAGCCGATTCCGCCGAGCACCGCGGCGGCAATGGAATTCAGCGTGAAGGCTGTGCCTATGACCGGGTCGCCCGAACCCGTTTGCGCGGCGACGAACAGGCCGGCGCCTGTGCAAAGCAGACCGCTGATCGCATAGGCCGCGATCCGCGCGCCGTCGACCGGCACGCCGGAGCGATAGGCGCCGACCGGATTCTCACCGGCGGCATAGAGGCTCAACCCAAGCGGGGTGGCGAGATAGAGTTTCCACAAAAGCACGACGAGCACCAGCAACACGAATGCCGCCGGCGTGTTGCCGGCAAGCAGGTCCGACAGCCACTCCGGAATGGCGCCGCCCGGCCTCGGCAGGATGAGCAACGCAGCACCGCCGATGATGAAGGAGCCGGCGAGCGTCACCACGATGGCCGGCAACCGAAGTTTCACGACGATGAACCCCGTCGCGGCACCGATGCCGATACCGGTCAGCGCCACCACGGCGGTGCCGCCGGCTACGCCCAGCGGCCCGATCATCGTCGTCGCGGCGATTACCGCGCCGAGACTGACCATTGCGCCGATTGCCAAGCTGATGCCGCCGGTGAGCATGAGGATCGCCTGGGCCATCGCGACCAGCGCCAGCGGAAACCAGCTCTGGGTGAATTTGGCGAAGCCGGACGCCGTCAAGAGGCCGGGGAACAACACGCCGTAGGCAACGAGGAACGCCAGAACCACGGCAAACAGGCTGCGCACGCCAACATTTCGGCGCAGCTGAACTCGCCAGTAGAGGGCGCCGGCTTGGCTTGAGGATACAACCGTGCTCATGCCGCAACTTTCTGCTGTTCGGCGCCCATTGCGGCGGAGACGATGACTTCCTCGCTCAGTGCCTCGCGCTCGAGCATGGCCTTGATGCGACCTTCTCGGACCACGGCGACGCGGTCGCAAAGGTGCACCAGTTCGGGTGTGTCGGAACTGAGCAGGACGATCGCCTTGCCGGCGGCAGCGAGATTGCGAAGCATCATGTAGATCTCACGCTTGGTCTCGACATCGACGCCGCGCGTCGGATCGTTGAGGAGAAGCACAAGCGGATCGTGTGGCATCCATTTCGCCAGCGCGACTTTCTGCTGGTTGCCACCTGAGAGTGCCTGCGCCGGGCGATCGAGGTCGCCCTTGATGGCAAGCTGGGCGGCGAGTCCCCTCGCCAAATCGCGCTCGGCACGCCGGCTGCGCAGCTTCAACGCCGGCAGCCTTGCGAAGGCTGGTAGCATCATGTTGGTGATGATGGGATGGATCAAGTGCAGGCCTTCGCGCTTGCGGTCGGCCGGGACATAGGCGAGGCCGAGCGCATTGGCTTTCGGCACGCCGCCCGGCAGACCCGAAGCAGCGTTTACGGTCGCGGATGCCGACCTAGCCGGGATCGCGCCGTAGAGGCCAAGCAGCAGATCTTCCTGCCCCTGCCCGACCAGGCCGCCGATCCCAAGCACCTCGCCTGTCCTGATGTCGAGATCGACGTCGCGCATCAGGCCGGCCGAAAAATTACGAACCGAGATGGCGTTGGCTGGCGATGGCGAAGGCTGCCATCGTGGAAAGAGATCGCCGGGGTCGCGGCCGACCATCAGCCGCACCAGCCCGGCGGCATCAGTTTCTTCCAGCGAGCGGTCCGCCGTGCAGGCGCCGTCCTTCAGTACGGTGACATGCTGGCACAGTGTCATCACTTCGTTCAGCCGGTGTGAGATGTAGAGAATGGCGATGCCCTCGGCCCGAAGCCTTTCCAGCAAGTCCGTGAGGGTTTTTGTCTCGGTTGCCGATAGCGATGAGGTGGGTTCGTCGAGAATGAGCACGCGCGGCCGCCGGTAGAGCGCCTTGGCGATCTCCACCATCTGACGCCGGCCGAGTGACAGATGCCCCACCGGCGTAGACAGCGGTTCGCGAAGGCCGACAAGATCACATGCGGCCCTGGCCCGTGCGGCAAGTTCCGTGTAATCGACCAAGCCGAATCTCTTGGGATAGGCGCCGAGCCCGATATTTTCGGCGATCGAGAGGCTGGCCGTCAGGCTGAGTTCCTGTTGGACAACGGCGATCCCGGCATGCCGCGCATGAGCGGGGCTCATGCGCGATACCGGGCGTCCATCAACCTCGATCGCCCCGCCGTCCGGGCGCAGGGCGCCGGACAAAAGGTTGATCAGCGTCGACTTCCCCGCGCCGTTCTCGCCGAGCAGCGCATGCACGCGGCCCGGCTGCAGAGCGATGGAAACGTTGCGCAGGACGGGGTTGCCGAAGAAGGACTTCGACACCCCCCGCGCGGCGAGAAGCGTAGCCGTGGTTGTCAATGTTGCAACCCTTCAGGCTTATTTCTGGGCCAGCAGCTTCTTGAACAGATCCTCATCGAACGGCGAATAGATGTAACCGTCAGCCGGGAAATCCTTAGCCCGGGCGAGATATTCGTCGACGTTGGAATTGTCGATCACCGGCAGCGGGATCTTGACGAAAGCCGGCACATCCTTGCCGTCCAGCGCCTGTACGGCGGTGTAGGTGGCGAAAGCGCCGAGCCAGTTCGGCTGCATCGTCGCCCAGCTCTTCAAGCCCTTTTCCTTCCACAGTTCGAGGAACTGGCGCGCATTCTCGCCGGTGATCGGCACCTGGTCGCGACCCTGCTTGTCGAGCGCGAGCACGGCACCCGCCGACAGAGCGCCGCCGAGCGACAGGATGCCGTCGATTTCGGGATTGGCGAAAAGCAGACTGGTGACCGCTTCCTGGGCGGGCGCGACATTGTAGGGCGTGTTCGTTTCGGCAAGCACTTTCACATCGGGATGAGCCTTAAGCTCGGCATCGGCGCCTTTGCGCCGGTCGTCACTGACCGAAACGCCGGCTGGGCCATTGAGGATCAGAATTTTGCCCTTGCCTCCGATGGCGTCGATCAGGAACTTGGCCGCCTGATCGCCCCACTGTGAGGAATCGGTGTTGACCTTGGCGGTCACCTGGTCGGTGTCGACGAGGCTGTCGAAATTGATGATCGCGATGCCTTTGGCGCAGGCGTCCGCCAGCACGCGCGCCGGCGCGGTCGACGAGCCAGCGATCAGGATGATGGCATCGACATCGGAATCGATCATCGACTGGATCTGCTGAATCTGGACGTTGGCGTCGCCTTGGGCGTCGGTCACGACGAGCTTGTCGACCAAGCCTTGCTTCTTCAAAGTTTCGACTTCGGCTTCGATCGTGCCCTGTGTCTGCTTCATCCAGGTCGGAACTGAATAGATGTTGGCCCAGCCGATCGTATACGGCGCCTTGCGGTCGCCCTTGATGCATTTAGCGGCGGCGTTGGCCTGCGAACCGGCGCCAACGCTGAGGAGAAGACCGAGGCAAAGGGCGCTGGCGGATGCGAAAAACGATGATTTGGTCATGATTGTTCCCTTCTGAGGTTATGCCTGGACGTGCGGGGTCGAGACGAGAAAACCCGCCGGTTGCCGCATCTCGGAAACCGCCCTTTTTCTCGTCAGGACTCTCTGCGCCTGGCTCTTTATTGTCCGATATTCCAGACAAGAGGCCTGTATATCGGACAGATGGGATGCTAGACTGAGCCTTGACATCTTTCAAGCGTCTTGAGACGAGGGCCGAAATGATTTTGCGCGGGGTGCGGCCCACATGAGCGATGGCGTCACTGGTTTGATCGAAAGGGAAGTCCGCGCCGAGCCGCGCAATGGCGAACGGCGCCGCGGGATTGACCGCGTCATCACGCTGCTTGAAGCGCTTCTGCGGCAGCGCGCGCCGATGCGCGTCGGCGATATCGCCAAGATGATCGGCGCGCCGCGTTCGACCACTTATGAGATCGTCAACAGCCTGCTGGAAGCCGAAATGCTCGAGAACGTCGGGACGGAAGGCTATGTCTATTTCGGAAAGGCGATGCATCTGTTCGGCTGGGCCTACTCACATCATAATGCCCATTATCGACGCATCATCGAAACCCTGGACAGACTAGGCGCGGAGACGGGCGAGACCGTCCAACTGTGTGGCCTGCGCGGGAACAAATACGTCGTCCTTGATTGCCGGGACTCGCCCGGCCCGTTCCGGATTTCAAGCGATGTCGGAGTCGAGGTGCCGATCCCGTGGACGGCGTCCGGAAGGCTGCTGCTCGGCCATATGAGCGCGCAGGAAATACAGGACTTCATTCCGCCTGGCGACTACAAGCTTCCCGACGGCCGCGTCATTGCGCCAGCCGAGTTCTTCGGCGATGTGGCACTGGCGCGCCAGCAAGGTTTCAGCGAGACCGCCGCTCTGGCTGACCGCTTCACCTGGTGCATGGCCGCGCCCATCCGCGATGGCGACGGGGGCATCAACAAGACGCTTTGTTTCGTGTTGCCCGTCGACACGCCGGAAGCCAGGCGCAGCGAATTGCTTGCCCTGCTATGCGAGCGCGCCCGTGGATTGTCGCTGGCGGGAAGCTAGTAAAAATCGGCGCGCGAAGGTTCGGGATAGGCTCCGCTCGTTCAGCCGCAGCAGCGAGGCCGGAACCGGTATTCCGGTGGGTATGGCAAAGGCGGCAGCGCGCTCCCGCGACCACCTTTGCCCACAGTCCGCAGCGTGCCAGCACCGCAGAGTGCACGCGATGATACCGGTGCCTGGGACACCTCGTCCGGCCCGGCCACAACGCACTTACCCTCTTCATTGAGCGTCGTTGATTGCTTAGACAACGGGACGTTCCGATTCCGCCGGATCATCCATCGGCGGGAGCGGCGGCAATGGAAAGCAAAGCTCGCCTATTACCTGAACGCCCACGCCAAGCACACTTATCTGTTCGAGGTCGGACGTGCTGGATGTAGAGCCGGTTGGCGCCTGCATCAGGAAGGGACCCAGAAACGAGACGGCGTTTTGCATCGTCGTGCGGGCTTCGGCGGTCCACGAGCCGCTGAATTCCACGTTACGAACCAGAAGCAGGCCCTGAGGCAGGCAATGCGCATAGGTCTCGTCGGTCGAAGCCTTGATCATGTCGCCGCGCTTCATTCCCGGTACATACCAATCCTCCTCGTCGACGAGGTCGGGATGCCACCATCTCGTGCCGGCGATCCGCCGGGTGATGGTGAGCATGCAATACTCGAAATGCACATGCAGTTCACTGTCCGAGGTAGTTACCTCCGTTACGACCGGGTTTTTAATGAGATCGTGAAGCTGGATTGTGGCCAATCGGTTCACGAGCGAGGTGTCCAACTGCATTTGCGTGCTGGAAGCATTTGGCTGCTCTCTGGGCGGCGAGACGTGATCTGCCTCGGCTGTGAAGTGTCGCCGGGCAGCGCGAATTCGACTGAATGTTGGCAGGGTAGCGGCCAGCGCCCGGGCGTGGAGCGGCGAAGCGGTGAGGCCACCCAGATGGTTCGCGCTGAACTGGCTCAGATTGACCGCGGTGCTTGCTGCATCCTGGATACCGAGAAACTCGACTGGCTGGGTAGCGTAGTCCGTGAGATGTGGCTGCATGCGCAGCTTTCTGACCGCTTCAACCCTTGGCACAACAGCTAATTCGGCGGCAAATGCCTTGCGCCGTTCGACCGCCTCGGAAACTGCGGTGAGGTTCGACACCACCTCTTTTGTCAACACTCGCATCTTCCATAAGTGGGGATTTGCCTTAATGGCGCCGGGTGTCTCGGTCGTGGTTGCGGTAGTGCGGGATATCCTTTGATCGAAGACATGCCAGGCCGTGCAGCTGGGCTCGGCGAAATCTGTCGGCTCGCAGCTGAATGGCAGCGCATCGGGATTGTCCCCGATATCTTTTCGTGCCTCGGCAACCATCGCGGCGATGCGCGCATAGGAAGGAGCATCAACCGGAACCCCCGGTTGCGCCCATGGGATCATCGCCAAATAGGCAGACTTGGCGGTAAGACTGCCGACAGACGAGGCGGAAACGGAGGAGGCATCGGACCGTTTCAGCCATAGCGGGTAGTCGTACTGGTCTTCCAGCCACTCCGACAGCCGCAGCGGATTGGTCACGCCATTTTGCACGATGCCATCGGCTAGCGCCTGCCCCGGATGAATGGCAAGCGCCAACGACGGGTCATTGTTGGGGTTGTAGGTCGCGATTAACGTGTCCACCACTTGCTGGCCAAGGATCGCGAGCTGATCGCTGTTCGTGCTCACAGGGACACCTCAGCCTTGCGGAGCAGCGGGCGCGTCAGCCGGTATCGCAGGCGCTCCGGCATTGGCGGCTGTCGCAGGGTTGGCCACGACTTCGGCGCTGAGTGCAGGGTCGTCCTTGCGCGGTGCGGCCGGCTGTATCTGGCCTACCCAGCCGACGATCTGCGAACCGAAAAGTTCAAGCGTTCCACCGTGTTCATTGCTGCTGAAGGAAAAACCCTGAGATGCATCGTGCTGGTTGCTGAATGCGCCGCTGCTGTCCGAATTGGAATGTTGGACCGATCCGCCGATACCGCACCAACCAACCTTGCCGCCATAGGAGGTGGAGCTGCTTTCCGTGTGTCCGCTAGCGCTGTCGACGGCGCTCTGGAATGCGCTGCCCATGCTGCCCCAGGAATTAGCGGTAATCTTCACGTTTCGAACAATCAGAAAACCCTTCGGGATCATCGGGAGCAGCTTGGGCACGTCGCCGATCTGACCTTCGATGGTCCCGTCGCTGATCGCATTCTTCTTCTGACCGGCGAGATACCAGCCGTCCATGTGGAAAAGGTCGCCAAGCAGCCATGGCCGTTCGATGCTGGCCATGAACCACTCGAATGTGACAGTTGCCGAAGAACTGCTGTCCTGATGCGACTGCCAGGAGGACTGGTCGGCATTCCAACCGTCGTTGTGGCTGGTCTCGCTGTGCGATGCATTGGCTGAGGCGCCGAAACCCAGAACGCTGTAGCCGACGCTGCCCGATGTTGATGACGACTCGTTGTTGTAGAAACTGTGTCCGAAGCTGTGTTGGCCGCCGCCACCGCTCGCCTGGTACTGTTTCGATGTGGCGGTGATTTTCATCACCCCGAAGTCATGGTTGGTGTGATCCCACCAGGAGACCGGATCGATATACGACCACGGCACCTTGATTGCCACGGCGCCACCGAGACCAACGCTATACTCGTCGTACATCTTGCGGGCCTTGGCAATCAGGGCGGCCGCGGCGCTGCCGCCGACGGACTGAAGGGTTGCAATCGCGTCGTCGATCTGTTGCCCGCCCATATCCTTGAAGTCGTTATAGGCTTGGTCGACGGCGTTCTGGTATCTGGCGCTGGTGACCGGCCATGCCTGTCCCTGGATAGGATCGGACATGGCTTGGGAGTAAGCGAGCGCGAACTCGCTGCGTGCATCTGCCAGCACCTTCTGGTTGTGTCTGTAGGCGGTGTGGCGCGGCGTATAGCCGGTAAAATTGCCGTCGGCATCCATCAGATACAATGTCTTCTGGGCATCGGCGATGCGTTTCTTGATATCGGTCGAGGGCTCAGGGATCGGTTCCGCCTGCATGCCGGCCAGGGCTGTGAAATACTCGATACTGACGGTTCGCTGGGGCCACGACACCGCAACCCCCTTGTTGGTGACCATCAACATGTCGTCAACCCGTTGAGCCGTGTTGAAGGCGCTGCTGATCGCCAATTGCAGCCTGGGATCTGGTGCCGGCATTGCGGCCAGCTGACCGGCCGGCGTCGCGGGCGTTCCGGCAGAAGGGGGAGCGGGTGGTGCTGAGAAAGCGCCCGTGGTGGAAACCGCGCCGTAGGCGCTGCCGCCGGCGGGCGTCCAGGGATTGGCATACATCTTCGGGTCGATCGGCTGGCCGACTGGAAGGTGCATGTAGACTGCCGAGCCAGACGGCGTGCCGTCGGGATTCACAAGCTGGGCCGCAACGGCGGTGTGTATCTGGTTCAGCGCGTCAAGCAGTGCTTGCGTGATGCCGCCGGTGACCTGAAGATCGTTACCAGGCATGAGAACTCTCCTTGTTTGTTGCGGCGTTGGACCATGGATCGTCACGCGGACGGGGAAAGACCAACGACAGGTTGCGGATGTGCAAAGCCCGCGCTCCGTCGATCCGGGAGCCCTGGCCCAAGAGCAAGTTACGTCTCGTTCAGACATCGGCCGAGTAGACAATCACCAGGTCAGGAATGCCCTTGCCGGGCCCAGCCGCCTCCTTGGCTGCCGAGCATCTCCCAGCCGAAGTCTGCGGCTGTGCCTTCCGGGCACGCGTCACTAGGGCGATGGCTTCCCGCGGACCTGTGCCTGTGACAAAACCCGTGAGTGTCTGAGCCGGCTAGGCATCGACAAGGTAATCGTGATACAGCGAGTGGATACTCCGGCCATTGTCGCGGGCCTGCAGAATTCTCTCCCATAGTCCGAGATGAACCTCGCCGGGAGCGCCTTGGTGGACCACTCCGTTGAGGAACCGGATATGCCGGCGAATGTTGTCGTCGAAAGAGAGGCCTGCCGTGCGAATGTCATCATCGCCAAGCCCCTCGTCGAAGCTTCCGCCTTGCAGCTCGTCCCTGACATGACCGGACACCGCTGACAGGAAGACTTCGAAGCTGACGCCTTCCGGCAGCCCGCCTGCGGTCTGCTGGACGTTGTAGAAGTCTCTGCTGATGTAGTCGTCCTGATTGTTCTCGTCGAGAACGTGGTTCATAATCTGCCAGGTCCGGTCGCCAGCTTCGTCGGCCGAACCCTCGAAAAGATTTAATATCCGGTATGCTCTATCCTGCCATGTAGACATGTTTTGATCCTCATCGGGCTGCTTGCATGCGCGGTTTCGCGAGCGGGGTAGCCCCTCGAGGGGCCGGACGAAGCGGTTGTTTGTTTTCGACGGATTGAGTTTCTCTGACCGCAGCTTACGGATGGCTTACAGATCGAAATTTTTTGGATTCATTCGCTCTGGAAGAAACCACACGCAAGTGGATTGCATCGAAAGCCCGGTTCCGCCGGTCTATCACCCGCTCGCAGCGCGAGTAGTCTTGAACGCCGCTGGGGACACGCAGGTACGCTGCCCAAGCGCAGAGTCTATCGCTCCGGTCTCTCAGTGTTTCCGATCCCGGATTGCTGGTTAGACAAAACCGCCCCGCACACGATCGACCTGGGATGGCCCGTGAAGTTATCGGGCCGTGCAAAGAAGAGGTTCGGAGCACGCTGGCAAGACGCAGCTCACGGATGGCTTACGGGTTTTGGGCGTTCAAGATCTCAGATACGGACGCACCAGCGTGCGGATCACGTGTGAGGATTTGTATTCCCCGTTCGCTCCAACCGCCCTTTCGTAGCGCGAGAAGTCGTCTACAGCTGCGGCAGGATCACTGCTGGACAGACGTTCCCTGATGAGGGCTTGGTACACTCTTTCCGAATCTGGGTAGTACTCGAGTGCTCTCAGATAGGCTTCTCGCGCCCGGAAACCTTCTCCGGCATTCTCCCAATGTCTTCCGACGTTGATCGCCAGGTCGATATAGCCGTCCCGAACCTTGTCGGCCACCGGTATCGCCCAAGACGGAAGAGAACCCGGTGACAGTGGCGGGCCGGGGAATCTCGCCAGAAGCTGTTCCTTTTCGGGGGCTGTCGTATCCCCTTTCCTGGAAAGACCGCGGTTGAGACGGGCTTCCCAATCAGCAAGGTCGACCCACACCTTATCCGGGGGCAGACTGATCCGCCCCTCCCTCTGGACGATGAAGTCGCCCTTGCCGAGCGTCTTGCGCAGGCGGTGAAGGGCTTGCTCGCACGCCGGTTTGGCTTGATCCCCGTCGAGATCGGGCCAAAGCCAGTCATGAATGCTTTCGAGGGGACAGGTCTGGTCGCGCGCCAGGGCGAGAACCCGCAGGATATCGAGGGCACGCGTCGGCGATTTCGATCCGAGATCGAATTGAGTTCCGTCGAGCTCGATCCTGAAGCCGCCCAGTACAAAGATCTTCAGTGGCCATGGCCATTTAGCAGGCCGTCTCATTGGCGGGACGAGACGCCGCGTCTGAATGACCGAATGGCAGAGATCCGCTTCAATTCCGCGGTCAAGTGCATCCGCCAGCAGTTCGGCGAGGAGATCGGGCAGGTTGAGTAGGATTGCAGACGGGTTGACGGCCCTCAGGGCTGCCATGAACTCCGTCAGTTTCTCTTCATAAGCGGCTCCGCCCCTCCATTTCTCTTCAAAAGCGGCAGCGGCAAGAACGCAAATCTTCACCCGTTCCCGCGGGCCGCCGTCCAGCCGATCGACGACATCTGCCAACAGCGAGGCGGCCTCAGCCGGTCTTCTGTCGGCGAGAAGAACCTGGAATTTGGTGACATAATGCGGCCAGCGCTCGACCATCGGCTCGTTCGCCTCTTCGATCGCGGTCATGAACGTGTCGCAATCCCTGTAGGCTTCGACGAAGCTGCCTTGCCGCGCATGCATGGCGGCTCGGCAATCTGCGACTACGGCCACCTGAGTTGTGAAGCGGCTGTCCGCGATTTCGCCGAGCCTTGTCACGAGATCTGCGAAGCCGGCGAAATCATTGCGCAGCTTGAGCAGCAGCTGGAGATGGTAGAGACCGCTGAACTCGACGCTTTTCAGGGCTTCCCTCTCGCCCATCTCGATCGCCTTGCGAAGGGCGTCTTCGGCCGAGGCATATGGAAACCCGCGCCTCGAGAATGAAAAATACCTGCCGCTGGCGGCGCCGAAAGAGACCAACCACATGCCAAGCACCCAAGGCGTCACCTTCGGGTCGTTCAATTCGGAAGCGACGCTGTCGACCGCCTGTTCGAAGATGTCCTGCCGCCCTGACCAGACCGCATGATCAACAAGGGCTTCACTGGCAAGCAATCTCAGGTCAACCGGAACTTCACCAGTCGGATTCGACAGCTGTTGCAGGAGCTCGTCGGCGATCTTCACTCCTGCCTGTGCGGTCTCTTCGTCGGCCTCGCCGTAGTCAACCGCGCGCAACATGCCGACACCAACCAGCATCCGCTCTCTCGGGACAAGATCGGGTTGCCTCCCGCGAAGGATGGCGGCTGCCCTTCGCGTCCACCCGTCCAGGCCCCCGTGCGTCCGCCAGCTGCTTGTCTTTACGAGCACGGCGCGGATTACGGTCAGCCACTGCCCCCGCAAATCGCCGTCCTTCTCGAACGCCTCCCAAGCCCGTGAGAACCATCGCTCGGCTGCGGCGTCGTCAGGAACGTGAGCGGCCCCGATCCAGTGGAGAAGCCAGCCTTCCAGTTCTTCAGCAGGAAATCTGGTGCCCCATTCGATCAAGGTAGCCCTGCGGCCTTGGGACAGCATCGCCTCGGCGTGCTCGATGACCAACTCGCGGGCAAGCGGCCAGGCTTCTGCTTGGAGAGCCATCGATACGGCAGCGTCGACCAATCCTGCGTCGCGCAGGACCCGAGCTGCCCTTTCGCGCAAACTTGCCTGCTCTTCCGGCGGCAGCCGCGCTTCGAAGAGCCTGGACAGGTAGTCGCGCAGGAGGTCGTGGAACTGGAATCCTCCGCCTCTGAGGCCTGTTCGGGTGACCAACAGCTGCATTTGAAAGAGCCGCTCCAGCACCGGGCCGCCGACTCTGGGTCCGAGCAAGGCGTCGGCAAGACCGGAATTGATTTCGGGAAGCAGATTAAGCTTCAACAGGGTGTTCTGGTCGTCGCCTGGAACGTTCTGCAGGAACAGTCTGCCGACCACCTCCTGGAAATTTCCCTGCCCCAGAGGCATGGCGCTCATCAACTGTGGGGTACTTGATTTCTGGTTGGCGATCATGACCAGGCCGACCGCCCACCCCTTGGCGGCGGCGACCTCGATCCCCTTCTCATGGCCTGGTTCCCTGAGACCGACGAGGCAGCGTGCTTCGTCCTCCGAGAATTCCAGTGCCGTCTGGCCGATGACCGGCAGCTTGCCTGCGAGCGCGAGTTCGGCCACGCCCCCACCAGGCAGTGTACGCGATATGCAGATGCACCGGACCGTGTTGGGCAATTCCCGCAGCAGGACAGCCAGAATTTCGCGGAATTCTGGTGTATCGGCACGGTGAATATCGTCGAGGACGATGACCGTGTCCGGCACCATCTGCGCCAAGTAAGCGCGGAAGAACAGACGCGCGAATGCAGCAGCATCCTCCGCATATTCGGTTCCGAAAACAGGAAGGCTGAGTTCCCGCGCCCCAGGCGACATCGCCAGATAGTAGAACAGCCGGGCGATATCCTGGTCCTCGTCATCGACGCGATACCAGACATGCGGAGCCCGCTTTTCCTGGAGGTAATCGATGACTGCGGTGGTCTTCCCGTATCCGCCAGGGGCAGCAATCCAGCACATGCCGGATTCCAGGCACCTGTCGACCAGTGCAGCAATGCGCGGCCGCCGCGAGATTCCCGCGGGTCTTGGCATTGAAAGTTTTGCTATCGTGCCGCCGTGCACCGCCGCATCCAGATCCACCAGGCTGCACTCTTATAGCAGATGATGGGCCGGGTGCGCGTCATTTCAGCATGTAAGCCAAACGTAAGCGCGGCTCGGTCACTGTCGGCATCGTTCCAACTCATGGAGGAAACCATGCCGACCGCAACCGTTCAAACCATCTATTGTGTCCAGCCCGCCACCGGAACCGACTTCGCGGCCAACCAGGCGCTAGTCGACGCCATCATGGGCCTGACGCCGCAATTCATCCAGAACGACTTCGCCGGCAGCCTGCTGCAAGGGATCAAGTCACTGCCAAGCGTTCTTGGAGCGATCGACGCCATACGGGCCGATCCGGACAACCTGTTCATCACCACCGGGACTGAAGGCAATGTCGATGACGCTGTCTGGCCCTCTCCCGGAGCCACCAGGGAAGTCAATGCGGACCAGTCGTTCGAACCTGGCCTCGTGCTGCCGTTCGAGTATAGCCAGAATCTCTCTCTTTGGGATGAAGACGGCCCTCTTAATGGCAACGATCCACTCGGCTCCGTCACCATGGACAAGGAAGAACAAGGCATGGGTCCAATCGCCAAGATCGCCCGCTCAGCGATTGAGGGTTCGGCCTACTACGTCATTTACCGGATTGACTGACCGCGCGACAGGCATCGGGTGATGTCCACGGTCGCCGACAACACCTCAGCGAGCAGAAAGCAGCGGGCCGTGACCACCCCGTAAGCCATTCGTAAGCTCGGGCAGGTGAGCATTCCGTCTCGCAACAAGTTGATGGAGCAATGACCATGCGTCCCTACTCTCTGAACATAAGCCGCATCAAATGTCATTCGACGAACGACTATACAGGTTCTGACGACCTTGTTGGAGTGATGGGTCCTGTTCGCTTCCCGATTGGATCCTTCACTCCGGGAAACGACTACAATCTCGACATCAAACAGATCGTTCCAGCCGGTGAATTCTACCTTAATATTATCGAGACCGACCTTTCAGGCGATGACGAGATAGGGATGATCGACCTGTCCGCGATCATGGATTTCCAAACCGTGAAAAACGTGCAGGGCGCGGATGCCAGTTACGACATCACCATCCTCGTCCAATCCGTATCAGACTAGCTCTAGCATGCGCGATCCGCACTCGAAGCAGGATCGCGCCTGCTCCGCCTTGGATGTCTGGTGCCTCCGGCGAGGGTGGCCTCTCCGCGCCAGGAACTGCTCCGAACTCAAGCTCGGCGAGCGATCCGGTTCCGATCGAGCTTCTTGACATGCATGGATCGGTTCCGGTCGGACCGTTCTTTGAAGACCTTGCAGAGAAGGTCATGGACATCAAAGACGTCTGGGAGCTGTTCCCGGGGCGGAGCGCCCGGCCCTGTAATTTTGGTTCCGAAACGGGAACTCGACAGATGGCTTGGGTAGCGCCTCCCGACGACGCTTGAGCCTTCCTGCTAGGAATGTGGGGAGGACGCCGCCAACTAGCCCCTTAGACTGCACTCTGGCGGCCAGATAGAATCATGCAGATTATACTCTGCTGAACTGGTTCATTTAAGAGTAATGCCAATAGGCCTATCAGGAGATTGAAATGCTTACTCAAGTAACCGTACCTTACTCTCCCGGCTACGACTATGGAAAAGGTGTCGATCTTGCGACGGGTAGTCCGATGGGTCATGTCGTCGATGGCGCATTTTCCGGCGTCGACGATGCAATGGGGTCCATATCTTCATTCGACATACGCCGTATTCACACCACCGCCGAACTCGAAAAGTCGCTGAGCATCAATGTCGAAGCGAGCGGCGGGTGCGGGTGCTTCTCCGCGTCCGGAAGGTTTGACTTCGCCGAAAGTTCCAAGATCCAGAGCAGTTCCCTGTTCCTGCTCATCTCCGCCAAAGTAACGCTGCCCTTTCACGGCATCGACGAACCAAAGCTGAGCGGCTCGGCGGCGGCGATATCGAGCAATCCCGAGCTCTTCCAATCACGCTACGGGAACATGTTCGTGAACGGGGTAGGACGCGGCGGGATGTTCCTGGCCGTCCTGCAGATGGATACAGCCAGTTCCGAGGAGGCCCAAGCCGTTTCGATGGAGTTGTCGGGGTCCTACGGGCTGTTTTCTGCCGACGCCAAGATGAAAATGGAGAGCATGCAGAGGCATTTCCATGAAGACGTGCGCACGACCGTCTACCACGAAGGCGGCCCGATCAATCTGATCATGGGGGACGTAACGGATCCCAGCCAGATGTATGGGCTTCTCCAGCAATGGCTGAACGCATTCCAGACCGATCCGAACGCCAATGCCGTTCCTTATTTCGTCACCCTAGCTCCAATCTCCATCGCAGATGGACCGATCCCGCCGAACGCAGCGCAGGTCCGGCAAGCCCAGGATGTTCTGGTTGAGTGCGCGAAGGAGCGCAGCAGCCGGCTAGACCAGATGAACCTGATGGACTTCATTACGCTCAATCCAGGCAAGTTCACCTTCACGGCACCGACAACCCTGCAGATGGTTCAGGAGGCATTCCGTGGTTTCCAAGTCGATATAGACATCATCGCGCAAGCCGCCGCCGCGGCGATCAACGATCCTAAAACAGCGTGCCTGCCGGTTGATTTCGCCGCGAAGCAGACGCCGGCCCGGCGTTTCCCGCAAGGGCTGACGCCCGATCCATTTCCGGAAGGCGCGAAGGGGCTGAAAAGCGTTTATGCAGACAAGGGAAAAATGATGGTCAGCCGCGACGCCTTGTTGAGCGGGATGCGAGAACTAGAGCCAGACGGCCCCGCCAAGATCGGGTTTGATATTGGCGTCGCGATGCCCGGCGCAGACACGCTATGGGGCCCGGGAAAGCAGCTTTTCATGGATGGCCTTGATGCTGACGAGCGCGTTGGCTGCGAGGATTCGGCGTTCTTCATCGTCGCCCGGAATGCGCAACTCGGCCTCGCGACCGTCGGCGCGAAGATCGCGGAGAAGACCTCGACGGATGCGTTTAAAGCTGCCCGCACTGCAGAGCCGCCCGGCATGTACACTTTGGGCTTCGACATCGCCTCCGGCCTCTTCGGCGACGCGAGGCTCGGTGCGCGCGGCCACACCGCAAGGGGCCCCGGATCCCTGGGGATCAGGGCAGCCCTCGACCCGAGAGGTCAGCGCGGCTTCGATGCAGCGATGACGCTGTACTCGGTTGCCTGACGACGGGAGCGTCTGATCAACAGGCCAGAGAGCACATTCTCGTTTCACTGCTCAAGCCTGTCAGGCACCGAAAACCACCAGATCGGCCAGCTTGAAGATGCGAGCGCAGGCTTGATTGGAACGGCTGGAGACTCGGCGCCCGTCGGTTCAATGCGTCAAATTTTCGTCTGGACGGGCTGCTGAGCCCAATGGGATCATTTCTGGTTCGGTGAGCGGGATGTGCAGAAGCGCACCATCCCGCGATTTTGC
Organism: Mesorhizobium sp. M1295; assembly: GCF_040318135.1. Classification (NCBI taxonomy): domain Bacteria; kingdom Pseudomonadati; phylum Pseudomonadota; class Alphaproteobacteria; order Hyphomicrobiales; family Phyllobacteriaceae; genus Mesorhizobium; species Mesorhizobium sp. M1295. Next base: position 17,413 of record NZ_JAMYLU010000012.1, on the reverse strand, counting down.
CAACTCGCGCCGGGCGTTCGTTATGGCCGGTCGGCTCGCCAACCGAGCCGCGACTCGATGCGGCGCGCACTGGTCTTGACCATCGTAATCAAATCCGGGTTCTTTTGCTTCAGCTTCATATCCGGGACGACGATCGAGATCGTCGCACGGCAGGCTCCTTGATTGTCACGGATGGGAGCCGCAATGCAGGCAACTGAAAAGTCAGATTCACCAGCCTGGATCGACAGGCCCTGCTCCAGTGCTGTGGCGGCCGCCCGAGCGAGCACATCCTCGTCCGTCTCGGCGCGTCCGGTCGGAGATGCGATCGCGGATCGGGCGAAAATGGCGCGGCGTTCGGCTTCCGGCAAATGGCCGACGAGCAGCCGACCCGACGCGGTCCAGTTCAGCGGCGTCCGGGTCCCGACGCGAGATGTAACCTGGAAATGATCTTTGCCCTCTTCCATCGCAAGCACGACCATATGGTCACCGTCACGGCCGCATAGCTGGATCGTCTCTTTCGAACTCTGAGCCAGTTCGTGCATCTCCTGCGTTGCCACGTTGAGCAGGTCCAATGTGCGAGCGTAGGTCAGGCCGTACTGATAGAGCCGCGGACCCAGCCAGAGCAGGCCGCCGTCCTTGCGGTCCAGCAGTTCCTTTTCGACCAGATCGTCGACGATGACGTAGATCGTCGACAGGGGGGCGCCGATGTCGTGCGCTATCTCATATGCAGTTGCTGGCCGCCCCTGCTTTTGCAGATAGTCGAGTATCTGCAGCGCACGGTCGATACCGCTGGTGCGCGAGCGGCGGGGTTCCCGCGGGTCTTCGGCGGGGTTCAGGTGCAGGTCGGGCGCTATCGTGGGCATGGCATTCTCGGTTTTGCGGGCACTGTAAGGCAGCCGGGGCATTTACCACAGCCAGCCTCAATCCGGCCAGTTGAGGATCGCAGCCTCGCGGGCCATGAGACGCTCGTTCCATGGTGTGGCGATGATCGCATTCGACTTGCGCGCGCCATCAAGCTCCTCGGCAAGCCGTGCCGCCACAATGAATTCTTCGTCGGGATGCAAATTGCATGGATCGAGGAAGAAATAGCCGTGCTCGACTTCATGATCGCGGACGACCACCGGCGGATTGCCAGCTGCCAGCCGGTCGGCCAGATCCCAGGCTGTAATGCGCGATTCGGCGGCATTCACCCACACCTTCAAGCGATCGAGCGGATTGCTGGTCGGGTCGGGTACGATAGCGGCGGTGACGCCAGGCCGCCCCTCGAGTGCTTGCGCCCAGCAGTCGAGCGCTCGGCGTTCGCGAGCGCGAATACCCTCATGGTCACGCGTTTTCCAGGCCTGGAGAGCAGCGAGCGCACCGACGATGCCTTCCTTGCCGACCTTCATGCCGCGCCCGATGCCCCGGTTTTGCAAGTAGACGTCGCGCACCCGCGCCTTCGTGCCTGCGACGATACCGGATGTCGGGCCGCCCAGGAATTTGTGACCCGAATACAGCACCAGATCGGCTCCGCTGGCGAGAAAGCCCGCCAGATCGTATTCGGACGCTGCGTCGACGATGACCGGGACCCCGCGTGCATGGGCGGTTTCGACGAACATCTTCAGCGGGATTTGCCCATACTCGACGACATGGTGCGACACGACGTAGATTGCTGCAGCAGTGCGCTCGGTGATAGCGCCTGAGAGCTGATACGCCGAGGCGCTGGTCGCCTGACCGACCGGCACGACCTTGGCGCCGGCGAGACGGATCGCCTGTTCGATCGGTGCGCCGTAGCTGACCATGTGGCCGGACTGGATGACGATCTCGTCTTTCAGTCCAGCGGTATCCGGCAGCCGTTCGATCGCGGCAAGGTCCGGGCCCGTCATGCTGGCCGCCACGGCCAGGCTGATTGCCGCGGAACAGGAGGCGGTGATGAAACCGGCCTCCGCGCCCGTCAATTCGGCGATCACGGCGCTGGCCTTGCGATGCAGATCGGCCATTTCGACAAACTCGGTGAGAATGCCGGACACAGCCTCGACAGCCGTGGGAACGACAATGGAGGCGCCGAGCGAGGTCATCGTGCCTGAGACGTTGATGACGGGCCTGAGGCCCAACTGGCTGCGGAAATCTTCGACAGGCATGGTCTTGTGCTCCGACTATTCGATGCGACTAATCAACGGCGATGACGGCTTCAATTTCGACGCTGATCCCTCCCGGCAGTGATCCGTGACCGACCGCAGAGCGGGCATGGGTGCCGCGCTCGCCGAAAACGTCGATGAGCAGGTCCGAGCAGCCGTTGATCACTGCGGGGTGGTCGGCGAAATCCGGCGTGGCGTTTACCATGCCGAACAGCTTTACCACACGTCGCACGCGGCACAGATCGCCGAGCGCTGCCTGCATGACGGCAATGAGGTTGACACCGGTCAGCCGCGCATGGGCATAGGCCTGGTCGACCGTCACGTCGGCACCGACCTTGCCTGTATAGACCCGGCCGTCGGCCTCACTCGGCCCCTGGCCGGATAGGAACAGCAGCTTGCCCTCCTGCACGTGTGTGACAAAATTGGCGATCGGCGGCGGCGCCTCGGGCAGCGTTATTCCAAGCGCCAAAAGCCGGTCGTAGGGCGTGCTTTCCGGTCGCTTCATGAGCTCGGAAAAAGTCATACACAAACTCCAATCAGATCGTTTTTTCGTTGTGCCGGATGCAGGCCACGTGATGCCCGCCGCCGATGTCGTCGACGGGCGGAATGATCCCGGCGCAGGCAGCAATTGCGTCCGGACAGCGGGTGCGGAAGACGCAGCCGGAAGGCGGGTCAATCGGGCTTGGAATGTCACCACGCAAGGCGACGTGAGTGCGTCGGCGGGTCGGGTCGGGCACGGGTGCTGTCGCCAGCAATGCCCTGGTGTATGGGTGCCGCGGCGCGGCGTAGAGAAGACGGCTCGGACCACGCTCCATGACGCGGCCGAGATACATCACCACCACTTCGTCGCAAAGGTATTCGACCACCGAGAGGTCATGCGCGATGAACAGCAGCGTCAGGCCGAGCCGCTTTTGCAACTCACCGAGCAAGTTGAGCACCTGCGCCTGCACCGACACGTCAAGCGCCGAGACCGGCTCGTCGGCGACGACGAATTCCGGCTCGACGGCGAGCGCGCGCGCAATGCCGATGCGCTGGCGCTGGCCGCCGGAGAATTCGTGCGGGTAGCGCGTGGCGTGATCAGGCGACAGGCCGACCAGGGTCAGCAGTTCGGCGACCCTGTCGGCACGTCGCTTGCCTCGCGGAAAGCCGCGCGCGTCGAGTGCCTCGCCGATGATGGCGGCGATGCGCATGCGCGGGTTGAGGCTGGAGAATGGATCCTGGAACACGATCTGCAGCTTTTGCCGATAGCCGCGCATTTCACGTGTGGACAGCGAAAACAGATCGACGCCGTCGAACAGCGCTTTGCCTCTGGTCGGCTCCACCAGCCTGAGGATGGCGCGCCCGGCGGTGGTCTTGCCAGAGCCGGACTCGCCGACCAGCCCGACCGTCGAGCCGCGTCCGACATCGAAGCTGACATCCTCGACAGCATGAACGATCCGGCCATTGCGGGCGGGAAAGTGCTTTGTCAGACCCTGCACGCTGAGCAATGGCGCAGTCGCCGCACGACTTGGTATCACCCCGGCGCTCACAGCTCTGCACTCCTGATGCAACGGGAAGCGCCATGCGGCCCTGCCGGCATTAATGGCGGCGGTGCCGCGCGACAGGGCGCAATGGCGAAGTCACAGCGCGGCTCGAAGGCGCAACCCGGCGGCAATGCGGTGATCGGCGGCACGCTGCCGGGAATGGAATAGAGCGCCCGGCGCTTGCCGTCGTCACCGATGTCGCGCGCGGCATTGGGCGTACAGGCCAGCAGCCCCCTCGTGTAGGGATGGCGCTGGTGCGCAAACAGGTCGTTGACCGGTGCCTGCTCGACGACACGGCCGCCATACATGACGACGACATCATGGGCGATCTCGGCGACGACACCAAGATTGTGGGTGATGAAAAGGATCGACATGCCCATCTCGACCTGCAGGCGACGCAAGAGATCAAGGATCTGCGCCTGGATGGTGACGTCGAGGGCCGTAGTCGGCTCGTCGGCGATCAGCAGCGACGGACTGCAGGCGAGTGCCATGGCGATCATGACGCGCTGGCGCATGCCGCCGGACATCTGGTGCGGATAGTCGTCGAGCCGCGAGACGGCGTCCGGAATCTCGACATGCTTCAGCATGGCGAGCGCACGGCTGCGCGCTTGCTCCCGGGTCACCGGCTCGTGCACCGCGATCATTTCGCCGATCTGATCGCCGACCGTGAAGAGCGGGTTGAGGCTGGTCATCGGCTCCTGGAAAATCATCGTGATTTCCCGACCGCGGACCTTGCGGAATTCCTTCTGAGTAAATCCGGCGAGGTCGTGGACACGCTCCTGCCGGTCGCGGAACAATATCTGGCCGCCGGCGATCCTTCCGGGCCGTGACAGCAGGCCCATGATCGACAGGCTGGTCACCGACTTGCCGGAACCGGATTCTCCGACCACGGCCAGCGTCTTGCCGTGCTTCAGGTCGAAGGTGACGCCATCGACCGCCTTGGCGGTAAGACGGCGGGTCTGAAACCAGGTCCGCAAGTCCCGAACCGACAGGATGACGTCGCTGGCGATCGCGCCGCTCATGATTTCCACCCGCAATGCGGACAGACGTGCACACTGCCCGCAGAACCTTCCGGCGGCAGGTGGCGGTGGGCAATGATCGCCTCGGCACCGAGGATAGCGTGGCGAGGCTCGAACAGCCGGTGCAGCGTGCTTGTCGCCCCTTGCGAATCCTTCACGGTGAGCTCGGCGTCGGCGAGGTCGAACAAAGTGAATTCTGCCGGCCTGCCCTTTTCCAGCAGTCCGTCGGCGGGCAACCGGATGGCGCGGCGCGGCGCCGTCGTCGAGGCCGTCACCACATCGTCGAATGCCATGCCGAGCGACAACAGCTTCGACATGGTGGTTGCCATATCCCACACCGCGCCGTCGAGCGAGCGGTTGTGCAGATCGGTCGAGATCGTCTTCGGCGGCAGACCGCGCTCGAGCGCCGCCTTGGCGACATCGAAGGAGAACGAGGCGCCGCCGTGGCCGACATCAAGCACAATGCCGCGCTGCGCCGCATCCTCGGCGAGCCGATAAAGATCGTCGTCCTCGATGATCGAGCCGCCGGCCTTGCCATTGAAGCAATGAGTGACGATGTCGCCTTCGCTCAGCAGGCCGAGAACATCGTCATAGAGTGGCGGCGGCTCACCAACGTGCACCATCAGCGGCAGCTTGAGGATGCGGCCGAGCTTCTTCGCCAGCCGGACCGGCGTCAGGTCCCAGCCGCCGGTAATGACGTGGCTGGCACGCACCTTCAGTCCGACGATGACGTCGCGGTTGGCCTCGACGGTTGCAATGGTGCGGTCGATGTCGATCGAGCGCATGTCGGTCAGCTCGCTGACACGGTTGCAGGCGACGAGACCGATCGAACCTATGTTCAGGAACGCGTATATATTCTCTCGCGCCGGCTCTATGATGAACTCGCGAAAGCCGTGGAAATTGGCTTCGCCGGCTGAGCCGGCATCGACCATCGTGGTGACGCCTCGGGCGGCGCCACATTGCTGCGGCCGCAGCGAAATGTCGGTGCCGCCGTACCAGACATGCACGTGAAGATCGGTCCAGCCGGGCGACAGGAACGCGCCATTGGCGTCAAGCATCGTCACATCCTCGCCGGCGGCAATGGTCGAACCGGTTTCGGCGATACGGCCATCCTTGCCGATCAGCACGTCGATCGTCTGGCCAAACTCGCCGCCGAAGCCGACTGGTTTTGCGCCCCGGATCAACAGCGGCCTTTCGGTTTGGGAAGAGCGATTGCTGAACATCAGATGTCCTTTGCGAGACGAGGGTCGAGAAGATCGCGCAAGCCGTCGCCGACGAGCTGCAGCGACAGCACGGTGATGACGATGGCGCCGCCCGGAAACATCATGATCCAGCCGGCCTGATCCATGTATTGACGGCCGGTGGCGATCATTGTGCCCCAGGTCGGGATGTCGGGCGATATGCCAACGCCGAGGAAGGACAGACCGGCCTCGGCCAGGATGGCGTTGGCGAAGATGAAGGTTGCCTGCACCAGCAATGGAGAGGTGACGTTGCGCAGTACGTGCCGCACCAGGATAATCGGGGTCGGCACGCCGAGTGCGCGGGCCGCCTCGACATAGGGCAGTTCGCGAATGACCAGCGTCGAGGCGCGCACGACGCGTGCGAGCCGCGGCGCATAAACCACGCCGAGGGCGACCACGACATTGACGGCGGTGGCGCCAAGTGCCGCCACGAGTGCAATTGCGAGCAATATGTCGGGAAAAGCCATCATGGCGTCGATCAACCGCGACACCGGCGCGTCGAGCCTTCTGAAGAAGCCGGAAGTCAGTCCCAAAACGACACCGATGATCGAGGCGAAGATCACGACAGCAAAGCCGACCGCCAGCGAAGTGCGCGCGGCGTAGAGCGTGCGGGTAAAGATATCGCGCCCGAGATCGTCGGTGCCGAACAGGTGGTCGAGGCTCGGCGGATGCAGCCGACTGGCAATGGAGAGCTTAGTCGGTGCGTAGGGCGCGATGACCGGCGCGAGGATCGCGGCGAGCACGATGGCGATCAGTACGGCGATGCCCACCGCCGCCGTCGGCCGCGTCATCAGCCGCGAAAGCATATTTGGCTCCGCCTGGAGCGGCACCGAGATAGCGGCCATCAGTAGCGAACCCTCGGATCGACAGCCAGATAGAGCATGTCGATGGCGAAATTGACCAGGACGTACAGCCCGGCAATGACCAGCAGCGCGCCTTGGATAACCGGATAGTCGCGCCGTAACACCGCCGAGACGACCAAGCTGCCGACGCCGGGCAGGCCGAACACCGTCTCGGTCACCACCGCACCGGAAATGAGCAGTGCCGCGGTCAGGCCGATGACGGTGAGGATGGGGATCAAGGCATTTCTGAAGGCATGCTTCAGCACCACACGCCATTCGCTCATGCCTTTGGACCGGGCGGTCCGCACATAGTCGTCATTGAGCACGTCGAGCATCGAGGCGCGCGTGAAGCGGGTGATCAATGCCGAGCTTATGAGACCGAGCGCCAGCGCCGGCAGCACCAGATGATCAAGCCGGTCGGCAAACGAAGCTCCCGGCCCGCCATAGCCAGATGTGTCGAACCAGCCGAGCTTCACGGCGAAGAACTGAATGAACACAAGGCCTAGCCAGAAGCTCGGCACGCTGGCTGCGAACATGGCAATGGTAGTTGCCGCCTGGTCGAAGATAGAGCCACGCTTATAGGCCGACAGGATTCCGACCGGCAGCGCGATGAGCGTTGCGATTACCAGGGAGAAGACGGTGAGAAAAAACGTCGGTTCGGCGCGTTGGGCGAGCGCGGTCGTGACCGGCTCGCCGAGGAAGATCGACTGGCCGAAGTCGCCTTGGACGACATCGAGAACGTAGCGCCCGAACTGTTCGAGGATGGAACCGTCGAGCCCGAGCTTGGACCGCAGCGCGGTTATATCGGCGGCGGTGGCGTCTGGACCCAGCATAACTGCCGCCGGATCGCCGGGCGTCACCCGTACGATGACGAACACGATGGTGACGACCAGCGCCATGACGACGATCATGCCGAGAAGTCTGTTGAGGATTGAGTGCAGCATCGGCGTTATAGCATCCCTGAGCAACCATCGAACGGTTTGCTGGGCGCCGGCTTTGTCGGCCGGCACCCGGTCGCCTGTCGTTGAGTGGAGGCGGAAAGCAGGACCGTCTCAGTTGCCTTCCAGATAAGCGTTCCAGAAATAGGGCCATGGCGCCGGCGTCACGGCTTTCAGCTTGGGGGCCTGGGCGGCCAAGGCGTTGAAGTCGCCGACCTTGAACGCTGGAACCTCGTCGTAGATCGCCTTCTGGACATCTGCGAACAGCGCGACGCGCTTGGCCGGATCGGCTTCGGCGTTGAACGCCTCAAGCACCTGGTGCTTGCGATCCGAAACCCACCAACCCGGAGAGGAGTCCGACATTATGCCGGTCAGCGACGGCTCGGGCAGGAACGGACTGTGGCTAATGTAGATGTCCCACAGCGCCGGGTCGGTGCGGTTCTTGGTCAGCGTCGCCCATTCGACCACGTCGAGCTGGACCTGGAAGCCGGCGGCTTTCAGATACTCGGCCGCGACCTGCGCCAGCTTGTAGTGGAACTCGTATTGGCGGCTGGTGAGGATGCGCAAAGGCTTGCCGTCATAGCCGGCTTCCTTCAGCAGCGCCGCAGCCGCCTCAGTGTCGCCATCGGGCTTGTAGGGCTCGGTGCCGGCGTCCGTGTGCCAGGCAAAGCCTTCGGGATACATGTCGCCGTCGGCTGCGAAGAACTCCTTCGATCCGAATGCGGCGAGCAGCATGTCGTTCGGCGCCAGCGCTGCTTGTATCGCCTTGCGGATGCGAATGTCGGAATTCAGCCCCTGCTTGGTATTGAGGACGAATACCGGCCAACCGAACGGCTTCAAGATGACCGGCTGGGTCTTGCCACCCGAGATCTTGTCAAAGGACTCGACCGGCAGCGAGTCAACATAGGCGAACTGGCCGGAGACAGCGCCTTCGACGCGCGTGTTCGCATCGGGAACCGGCACGAAACGGATTTCGTCGAGATACTGTTTTCTGGCGCCACCATAGCCGTTGGGTTCGCCGTCGCGCGACTTGTAGCCGTCGAACCGGGCAAGCTGGATGTACTGGTCCGGCTTGCGTTCCTTCAACATATAGGGGCCGGTACCGACGAAGCTGGTCAGCGGCTCCTGTCCCACGTTTTCGGACGGGATGATGATTGCGGCCGCATTGTTGAGTGAGAGCAGCGACAGAAGTGGCGCGAACGGCTTTTTCAGGGTGAGCTTGACGGTGTGGTCGTCAACGGCGTCGACCGTGGCGATGACTTCGGCTGCCTGCTTGCCGCGCGTGGCAATCTTCATCCAACGCTGCAGCGAAGCGACCACGTCGGCCGAATTCATATCGCTGCCGTCGTGGAACTTAACGCCGGTTCTGAGCGCGATGGTGTAGGTACGGCCATCCGGTGAAATCCGTGGCATGTCGGCGGCCAACAGCGGCGTGATGCCCCAGTCCTTGTCGAAGGTATAGAGCGTCTCGTAGATGTGCTGTGTGACAATGCCAACCAGATCGGCGGTCGAGGCCATCGGATCCAGTGTCGGCGGCTCCCCAATGGTCGCCACATCAATCACTCCACCTCTAGCGGGCTCGGCCCAGGCAGCGCCTGTCGCCGGCAGCATAAGCGCGGCGAGTGAAGCGACGATTTGCAAGAAACGCCTCATCTTGGTTCCCTTCGCTCTGTTCCATAGTAATGGAATTTATATCCTAGTTACGGACGAAGTAAACGCATCCGAATATGACGTCGTCAAGCTTTTTTCGCCCAGAGGACGTCGCGCGGCTGGAGTCGCTGATGATCCTCGTGCGCCAAGGCGTGGCCTTGCCACAGGCCTGCATCACGCGATCGCCCAGGCGCCTAGGCCGCGTGGTGGGATATCGGTGGCGGCGCGCTGAACCTGCTGTCTGCCGCCAGCGCACTGCTAAGCAGTCCTGAGCTCGCGCGATCGAACTCAGGTCCATGGAACACCGCCTCACCCGACGACGACTTTACGACCGCGCTGATCCTCGCCGGTTGGTCGAGCAGGCGACATGGCCACGTCAGTCCATACGATCAAGCTGGCATCAGCGGCTTGACGCGATCGACAATGGCGGCGACCGCTTCCTTCGGGCTCTTGCGACCGAGGACGGCGAGCTGAACCTCCTCGAGAAATGTCGACTGAGCGCGAGCGGCTTCGGGAAAAGCCGGGAAGGCCGGTCGCGCCTTGGCGAGCGCGGCAGCCTCGACCGTCGCCTGTGGCAGCGACCCGGCGAACGACGGCTCGGCATAGGTCGAGGTGCGGACGGGGCCATTGCCGTTGCGCGCCATGTCGAGTGTGGCCGCCTTGCTCGCTACGAAACGGATGTAGCTCCAGGAGAGCTTCTTGTCCGTCGAATTGGCGGGAATGGCCATCGCCCAGGATTCGACGACCGGATGCATTTCGTGACCGCTGCCGAGGGTTTTGGAGCCGGGGAACTCGATCGCCTTGATCTTTCCCGGTGCGGTCGACTGTTCCTTGTTGTTGAGCTGCGCGTAGCGGGCGAAAGGCAGCACCGCGAAGGCAGCGCGCCCCTGCTGCATCCACGTCACCATGTCGTCGTTGCGCGTTGTGGCATAGCTGCGGGGGAGCGCGCCGGCCTTGAAGAGGTCGGCAAGCACGGACAGGCCTTTTTCCATCGCCTCCGGATCGGGGACCACCTGGAGCTGCTTGTCGATGAAATCGCCGCCGAAAGCGCGGGCGAACATGACCGGGAAGACAGCGAGGTCACTCGCAAGGATTATGCCGACGACGGGCGTGCCGGACTTGGAGGTGAAGGTCAGCTTCTTCGCCTGCTCGACCAGTTCCTCCAATGTGTTCGGTGGCGACGAAATGCCGGCCTCCTGAAGCAGCTCCTCGTTGTAGAAAAGCCCCTGCGTGGCATGGCGCACGGGGATGCCGACGAGCTTGCCGCCGACGGTCATCGATTGGCGCAGGCCCTCGGCGATATCGTCGAAATCCTCGATCGGCTCGGCTTTCTTGAGGTGGTCGAGCGGCTCGAAGAGCGAGGCGATCTGCGACGTCATGCGGTTGTCGATGATATAGCCGACGTTGAAGTCGGTCTCGCTCAGGCTCGCCTCCCGGAATAGCCGGTCCTGGAGCGGATTGCTGTCGAGCGTGGTCCAGGAGATCTGGGCGTTGTTCCTGTCCTCCCAGGGCCTGATGACATCGCCGGCGGCACCGGTCGTCAGGTTGGCTTGGTGGACGCGATGGCAAAGCACGTTCAGCGTCTTTGCCTGGGCATGGGCCAACCGACCCAAGGCGCCCGTCGCGCCGGCGGCCATCGCGGTCCTCAGCAGGGCCCTGCGTGTCATGTGCAAAGGCATTGTCTTCCTCCCTTTCTCGGTGACGTCGTCACCCCTTGGTCGCGCCGGCGGTCAATCCGGCGACCAGAAACCGGTTCATCAGGACCACGAAGACGAGAACCGGCAGCAATTGGACGGTAGAGGCAGCAAAGAGCACGCCCCAGTCGACGCCATCGATCGAACTGATCATCTCCGAAAGGACCAGAGGCGCGGTCTTGGCGTGGTTGGCGGTGAAGATATAGGCGAACAGAAACTCGTTCCACGCGAAGACGACGACGAAGACGGCGACGGCGAGCATGCCGGGCGCTACGAGCGGCAAGATGATCTTCACAAGGATCGTCAGCGGCCGCGCGCCATCGAGGACAGCCGCCTCGTCGAGTTCGCGCGGTACCTGATCGATGAACGTGCGCATCAAGAGCGTGCCGAGCGAGACAAAGAACGTCGCGTAGAGCAGGATCAGCACCAGATGGGTGTCGTTGAGCCCGAGCCGATTGACGACCGGGAACAGTGGCAGCGTCACGACGATCGGCGGGATCAGCCGCGATCCGATCAGAAACATCACCGATCCTTCCAGGAAACGGACGCCCCGATAGCGTGAGTAGGCAAAACCGGCGAGCAGACTTGCCATGACGGCAAGCGCCGTCGCCCCGGTGGTGATGACCAGGCTGTTGACGAGCCCGTCGAAAAAGGCCGGCCAGCGCTGCCACAGCGAGGCGTAGTGCTCGAAGGTCGGTTCGAAGAAGAGCTCCGGTGGAACCGCGAAAATCTCGCGACCGGGTTTGAACGACGAGAGCACGATGAAGCCGATCGGAAACAGTGACCAGACGACGATTGCCGCAACAGCGAGCATCTTTCCGGCACCGATGGCGAGACGCCTAGAACGCATTGGCCAGGGATTCCTTGCGCAGCCGCCATACATAGCCAGTCGCAAGCAGCAGCGAGATGACGACCATCATCCACGCCGTCGCGGCCGCCGTGCCGAACGAGTTGTAGCGGAAGCCTTCCTGATAAAGATAAACGGAAACGACCTCGGTCGTGCGTGCCGGGCCGCCCTGGGTCAGGAGCCAGACCTCGGAAAAGAGGCGGAAGGCGAAGATGTAGCGGAAGAGCAGCGCAATCAGCATCGCTGGCGCCAGGAGCGGCAGCGTGATGTTGCGGAAGAGCTGGAACGCATTGGCCCCGTCGGTGCGCCCAGCCTCGTAGAGCTCCTTCGGAACCGCGAGTCGTGCCGCATAGAGGATGATGAATGTGAATGGCAGGTGCAGCCAGATCGTGAGCAGGCCGACGAGGACGAGGCCGTGGGAAGGGATGAACGTCCAGTCGAGCGTCGGCAGACCGGTGTATCGCAGCATTAGCGTGATTGGGCCGACGTCCGGATCGAACAGGAAGCGCCACATTGCGACCGCCGTCACCTCGCTGATGGCGTAGGGAGCGAGCACCACGACGAGCATGACGCGCTGGAGGGGAAGCCCGGAAGCGAAAAGCAGGGCCAGGCCAAGGCCGAGCAGCAGTTCGATGTGAACCGCCACGGCGACGACGAGGACGGTGTTCCAGACCGAACACCAAAAATAGGGATCGGTGAGGACGCGGATGTAGTTATCGAACCCAACGAAGGTTGCCGATTGGCCGAATGACGAGGCTTCGAAACTCAGCCACAGGACGAAGATGGCGGGGAGCACGATGATCCCAAGCACCAGGAGGTGTACGGGCGTCGCATAGAGGTAGGCAGGCGAAAACGCGAAGCGCCGCCTCTTGGTCTCGCCAGCCGCTTCCGCCGTCCCCTCCCCCCTGTGGCCGACGGATGCCTCGGAACCAAATGCCATTGCTCCTCCCTGAGCGGTTGCGCGTCAGCCGTCCCTGGCGGCAAGTGGAACGGTGCCCTCCACCGTTGTCCTATACATCACCCGGCGATATCCGGGATAATCGTTGATGGCGGTGTGCAGGACATGGGGATTGTTCCACATACCGAGCGTCTTCGGTTCCCAACGCAGCCTGCAGTTGAACTCGGGCCGGACAGCCCGCGCCATCAGGAAGTCGATCATCGGCTTGCTTTCTTCCTCCGTCATCCCCTTGAAATTGGTCATCACGCTGCTGACGAAGACATAGCGCCGGCCAGTCTCGGGGTGGCGACAGATCACAGGATGCTCGACGACGGCATTCTCGATCGCCTCGACATCGGCCTTGACGCCGAGCCGGCTGTGGGCCGCGTTGATGGCGAAGACCCCGCGGCCGCTATGGACGCCCGTCAGGCCTTGCAGGATCTCGACCAGCCGCGGCGAAAGCGAGTCATATGCCTTCTCGAGGCTGGAGAAGCAGGTGTCGCCGCCAACCGGCGGCACCTCCTCACCGTAGAGGATCGTAATGCCCGGCGGCTTCGGTAGCCAGGCGAGGTCCATGTGCCAGTCCTCGCCGATCACCTTGCCCGTGTCGTCCGGCTCGCGCACGAAGCGCACGATATCGTTAAAGCCGTCGATCGGCGTGTGCACCGGATTGCCGCTAAATGGTCCGAACCGGCGGGCGACCTTGTGGACGCCGGCGGCGTCAAGCTCCTGATCGCGCACGGCGAGCGCATGATACTTGTAGAGCGCGCGGCGAACGTCCTGGAAGGCATCCTCGCTCGCGCTCGCCAGATCGATCCCACGAATTTCTGCACCGAGCGCTCCAGTGAAGGGGCTGACCTCGAAACGAGTGAATGCGTCATCGCGCAGCACGTGATCCTCCCTAATACGCGCCTCGTCGCCATCATGGGCTGACTTACCTGCAAGTAAGTAACTTGAAAGCCAAAGGCTGTCAACTCACCCTCGCTTTGATCCACTGGATGTCTAGCCTCGACCCGAGCCCTTCCCCGCATCCTGCCAAGCGGCGCGGATGATCGCGGCGAGCGCTGCGAAGGTCCTGGCGACCTCGTCGAAGCTTCCGGTGTCCTGCGTCATTGGTGGACAGGACAGAAGGGTAATGCGCAGCATGTGCACGAGCTCGTCGCTGAGTGTGTGGGAGGAAAGCTCTCCGTCCTTCACCGCCTGGTCTACCGCATGACGCAGGCTCTGATCATAGACCCGGTTGACGCGCTCCAGGGCACGTTCCGCCGGTTCGCCGAGAACCGGGAGGTCGTGGCGAAGGCGCGAAAGCGGGCTCCACATATTGCGAGCTCCCTTCTCAGCGTTGAAACGTTCGTAGAAGCGGCGCAGATCCTCGAGCTGCATATCGAGCCGGTCGAAGAACCGGATGTCGGGAGTCGTCCAGAAGCGTTTGATCCGGGCCTCGGCATTGGCAGCGAAGTCCGCGATCAATTCCTCCATCAGCTGACGCTTGTTACCGAAGTGATGATGGATGTTGGCGCGCGTCGTGCCGATCGCCGTCGCTATATCGCCGAAGCTGAAACCATCGTGGCCGCGCAGGACATAGAACTCGGCCGCGACCTCTTTGATTCTGGTCCGCGTAGAGTGCGCCTCGTCACCGGGAGGTCCTGAAATGTTGGCTCTCATATGCCTTCCGAAATTCATGCCGCTCGCTGCCGCGACGATCACTATGCCGGAACGAGCCGTAACCGCCCACCGACCGGCACCAGACGCGATCAGCGTTGCTATCACAAATTGCCATGCGATGTACCCGTCGTACTAGAGTCTCTTTCTACGCACTGGCGGAACTAATTTGCGCCAGGTGCAGACATTCGCGGTGGGGCGGGTGAGTAGATACGGGAACGCGTATATCGACCTTCAACCTGGTTCGCGCCCTTGACTGATATTACGGGTCAAAAGGGCAATGACCTTGCTGGGGACAGGCCACAAACTCAGGCAGTGGATAGCGGCTGCGCATCGGCTGCGCCGATCACTTCTCGCATCGTCACGATGGTGCGAAACGCCTTCACGTTCGAATCGGCGTGGAAGACTTCCCGCGTGAAGACATCGTACGCCTCCATCCCTGGCAATTGCAGGAGGAGCACGAAATCGGTTTCACCGGTGACATACCAAGCCTGACGAACCTCCGAGCGCCCGCGAAGCTTGCCGATGAAGGCGTCCAACTCGACAGCGCTCTCCCGTTCCAGGGAAACGAGCACATGGATGGTTAGCGGCAGGCCCACGGCCCCCGGGCGAACGACGGCAATGTCTGCTGCGATCACGCCATCCTTCCGCAGCCGGCGCAGGCGGCGCAGAACCGCGCTCTGGGAAAGCCCGACCTGCTCGGCGAGACGCCGCGCCGGGATCTGGTTGTCGCGCTGAACCAGCGACAGCAGCACATAGTCGAAGCGATCGAGGACGGCAGTTTTCGTCATGAGGACAGGCATGTATGACGAAATCAGGCAGGCGAGCAACGATAATAGGCGCCAACCGGCGTGGTTTCCGGGATAGAACTTCGCCTCATGGCCATAGACACACAGCCGGGCCTTGACCCTGATCAGATCGCGGCGCTGTTACAGCGCCTGTCGCCATTTTATGCACCGACACCGTTGCTCGACCTGCCAAACCTCGCTGCGAGCCTGGATGTGGCCCAGGTGCTTGCCAAGAACGAGGGACACCGTGCCCTGGGCAGCTTCAAGTCCCTCGGCGGCACTTATGCTGGTCTGTGTGCTCTGGCCCGGGCTACCGGGATGGATATCGACGAATTGCTCGATCCAGAGCGGGCCAGGACGCCGTTGCCGGCGTTAATCACGGCCAGCGCCGGCAATCACGGACTTGCCGTTGCCGCGGCGGCGAAGTTTGCCGGTGGGACGGCAAAAATATACCTCCACACGGGCGTTCCTGCGGCGCGGGTCAGGCGTATCGAATCACAAGGCGCCGAAATCGTGTGGGTCGACGGCACCTACGACGATGCCGTCGATCGGGCCTCCGCGGCGGCCCGGGCCGGAGAAGGCATTCTGGTGGCCGACACCTCTAGCGACCCGGACGACCTAGCTGTAGCAGATGTCGTCGCTGGCTATGGCGTGCTTGCTGCGGAAATTCGTCGCCAGGTCAACGAGATCGGCCATCTGAGGCCAACCCACCTCTTCGTGCAGGCCGGTGTCGGCGGACTTGCCGCCGCCCTGACGACTGGGCTGAAGGACTGGTTGATGCCTCCAGCCATGATCGTCGTAGTAGAACCAGAGGCCGCAGCCTGCGTCGCGGCCGGGCTGTCGCAAGCACGGTCCGTGCGGATATCCGGCGATCTCAAGACGTCGGCAGACATGCTCGCCTGTGGCGAAGCAGCCGCATCGGCGCTCGACGTACTCCGCCAAGGCAACGCTCGGGTCATAACCGTGTCCGAAGCGGCGCTTGCCGACGCGAAGAGCCGACTTCGCGAGGCAAACGGTCCAGGCACAACCCCGTCGGGTGCGGCCGGCCTCGCCGGCCTCGCCACCGCCGTCGCGACTTCCGGCCCGTCGCGGGAGCTTGCGCTCGACGAATCGAGCCGGGTGCTGATCATCGTGACCGAGGCCGAACTGGAGAAGGACGCATGACGATGGCGCCAAACCCCGGACCATTGAACAAAAGAGCGGCTGGGCCGCGGACTGCTCGAGATGCCCACGCTTCAGACTCAACGCAGAACGGGTCCATGAAGCTCATCTACCAGACCCACTCCCCCTACGCGCGCAAGGTTCTGGTCTTTGCCCACGAGGCCGGGCTTGCCGGACGTCTGCGCGTCATTCATCACGAGACGAGCCCCATCAATCGCAACGATGATGTGTTTGCGATCAATCCGCTTGGCAAGGTGCCCGCTCTCGTTCTCGACGACGGCTATGCGATCTTCGATTCGAGCGTAATCTGCAGCTATCTCGACAATCTCGAAAGCAGTCCTCGGCTCATCCCCGAAACAGGGCGAGCAAAATGGTCCGCCTTGCGCCTCCAGGCGCTCGCCGGCGGCATGTGCGACGCAGGCATTTCCATCCGCTGGGAAAACGAGCGCCGCCCTGAACATCTGCGTTATCCTGCCTTGGGCGCAGGCATGACGATGAAGCTCATCGAATCCTATAACTTCGTGGAACGCGAGGTCGAATTCGACGCACCGCTCCATGTCGGCCACATCGCGCTCGCCACTTGTCTAAGCTGGCTGGAATTCCGGGGACTGCCCGACTTCTTGCAGGGAAGGCCACGACTGACACGATGGTATAGATCCTTCGTGGAACGCCCTTCAATGCGTGCCACACCCTACGACGGCGACACGCGTGATTGATATCGATCGCTAGGCTTTCGAAATCCAGTATGTGTCGGTCACCAGCCAAGCGTTCTCGAGGCCATTTGCTGGTCGGCCTGGATGATATTGCGCGAGACGGGTGACCTTGCCTCGGGCAGCCTTGAGGGCGGCCATCAAGGCCTTTTCTTCGTCACTGCGCCTAGCTCCGCTGCAGGGGTAAAACCCGCATGGCACAAGTGACCGTACGGGAAACGTGATAGTGTCCTGAAGGTTCTGCAAAAAGTTTTGGAGAGAGAACGGCGCTTGCTCTGAAGGGCGAGCGGCCATGGCACGGTGGT